>JAGOPR010000023.1 GCA_017991895.1 Minisyncoccota bacterium
CTCCGTTGTCACTAATTTTCGCCAACGGTTTTCGTTTCATTTCGCCTTCAATTGCATCGTCATGTTGCGGTAACAATTCATACATATTTTTTCTGTCAGGAAAGGCTAATGAGAATGCTTGAAAACCACCCGAATCAGTAATCATCGGTTTTTGAATACCCGACATTCTGTGAATACCACCAAGTTTTTCGACAAGATCCGCCCCGGGAGATAAAACTAAATGATATGTGTTCGCGAATACAAACTGTGTTCCCGTTTTTTCCAAGTCCTCAGGCCCCAAAGCCTTGACCGTTCCTTTTGTTCCCACCGTCACAAATGCGGGTGTTTGTACCATACCGTGAGGCGTTTTTATTGTCCCGCGTCGCGCTCTTGATTGCGAACTTTTATGCAGAATATCAAACGTAGATTTGTTCATGAAGCCTATTATAGCGCACTAATAGTTAGAAGTGCACCGATTGCGAAGACGATCATCATTACTATGCCTGTGATAGACATAACCCCAAGTGTAAATTCTGGTTTTCGCTCACCGTGTATACGCGCGCGCCAGAATGAAAAGATAACTATCGAGCTTTGAAGCCCCAATCCAATTCCTCCAACAATTCCCAATACTTGAATAAAATCCCTAAACCCTGTGAAGAAAATAAGCATAGGCACGATGACCGTTGCAGCCAGAGCCTTCCATCGTGGAAATCCGTAATCAAACTGAAACACACGGCGCACAGCAAGACCAATAGTCAAACAACTTGTTGTGATGGTAAAAAATGCAAGAATATTACCAATAACCAGCATCCACGGCCCAATTGAATGTCCTAATCCAATTGTAGCGACCTCTGTAGTGGAGCTTCCAGTAACCCCAAGAACGAACAAAGTAAAAAGTGAATAGATCACAATAGTAAAAAGATTGGCGGCAATAATTACTTTTGGAAAAATTTTCTCTTGCCCAACAAGTTCTTGTCGAACTTCTGGAATCGCAACAGTGGCACTTAATGCAAATAGGAGCACTCCATATACCTGTGCAGTTTGATCAAAATGCATAAAAAGTAAATTATTTACATCAACGTGAGGGAATGCGACAACCCAAATCAACACCATAATCGAAGCCACGAACGCTGACATAATTACTTCCAGAATCTTAATCGTATCCAGCCCCTTGAAAATAATAAAACTGATTCCTGCAAAATACACCACGCTCCACAAGGTAGAGGACCCTCCCAACAGTGCTTGTAGAATTTGGCCAGAAGCAATCATATATGCAAGTAGCGTTCCATATGCAGATGAAATACCCACAACAAATCCTAGTTTCTTTACATAGGGACCTAAATATATTCCGGCATACCCGGGGATTTGATGCTGATCTTTTGTACGAAGCGTAACTTCTGCAAACATCATCTGCAATATAATATTCACCCAACCGAGCATAAGTAGCATTGCAATTCCAATCCCGAATCCAGCATGAGAAATAGCGTAGGGGAGCCCTAAAACGCCGGCACCAATAGCAGTTCCAACAAGCGTTGCTACTGCTTCAACTGAGTTCTTAACCGGCTTACGAATGGACATTGTATTAGTATGCAGATCGGGCGCGATCTTTTCAAGACCTGGTCCTGTTAGGATCCCGCCTTGTTTCCAGAATGGAATTTTTTATGAACTTCTTTCAGTCGTACATTGGTTACATGAGTATATATTTGTGTTGTAGAAATATTTTTATGGCCCAACATTTCTTGAACTGATCGCAAGTCAGCACCATGTTGTAAAAGATCCGTCGCAAAACTATGTCGCAAAATATGTGGACCAATAGGGAAGGTTATACCAGCAATAACGCGATATTTTTCAACCATACGCTCCACAGAACGAACGGTAAGGCGATGAGATTCATCACTTAGTTCCTTCGGCTTGGGCCCTGAATAGCGAATAAAAAGGGGCTTATACGGATCATCACGCGCAGTTATATAACGTAAAATCCATTCATTCGCCGTATCCGACATAAACACAACACGCGCTTTTCCACCTTTTCCTATAACGCTAAATTCACCCTCCTTCGTATTTACATGGTCTCGATTCAACGCTACAAGCTCAGAAACACGGAGTCCCGTAGAAAACAACATTTCCATAATCGCTCTGTCACGAAGCCCCATAATTTCTGTGGTATCAGGGGAGAGAAGTAGGTTTTCCATATTTTCGGGAGTTAAAAATTTTATTTCTCTATCACGAGTTTTCCCTAACTCAATAGTGTCGGGCGAGATAACTTTATGATTTTTCTTTACAAGAAAGCGGAAAAATGAACGCAACGCAACAAGAAAGTAACTTTGGGTTTGGCGCTTTAGTTCGCCTTTAAATGGATTGTAATAATCGCGCGAAAGATAGAGTCGAAATTTTCTGACAAGTTCGTCATCGACATCCTCAACGATAAAATCCAAGGTATCGGTCACATCATCTTTTTTAGATTTGCGAATAGGCATTTTTTCTGCAACAACCCATGTATAAAAAAACCACAGATAATAACTATACATCCGCACTGTTTTCTGGGAAAGATTGCGGTCAAGCTCCGCATATTCGAGATATCGCTCAATGGCGTCTTTTAATTGCATATAAGACCGGGCCTTAAAAAGGTCGTGCCCTACTTACATTAAACGACATCTACAGGGTAGTTGCAAGAGGTGTGAAGAGGCCGCTGCTGCAGCAGCGGCCTCTATTTCTGCGGCTTCATCCCGACGCCAAAGCACTAGTACAGCGTAGAAATGGGTATCCTCACAACGAGGACAAAAACGGAGGTGTTCCTCCACCCATACCGCTAAGTCGGCCTCAAGCGCCTTCTCTTCAGCGAAGAACGCTTTTACTTGCGTCCGATCGGGATGTCTCGTAGATAGATGCAGCCGCATTATCTTTGCAATTGTCATGAACCCGCTTGTGTTCATTTGCAGCCTTTCTTCTTTGAGTTCGAGATCGATCTATAATAATTAGACGGAAGCATCGACAGCATCACGCATCTATATAGTAGAATGAGGCTATGTCTAAAAAAATACTTCTCATCGTTTTTCTAGTAGGTGTGCTTGCATCTATTTTTTTATATAGAAATACAACATCCTCGACAAATCCCATTCTCCCCATAGTTTTCAAAAATGCTCAAGAACCCACTCCAACCATATTTGTACACCCACTCAGCATTGAGGAAATGCGTAAACAAAAATATGAAACCAAACCGATTACTATCGAACAAACACTGGCAAGTAAGAATACCTATAGACAGTACATTGCTTCCTATATATCTGATGGAAATAAAATACAAGGCCTACTAACCATACCTATATCAAGAACTACAAATGAAAAATTCCCTGTGATAATTTTCAATCACGGATATATTCCTCCTGAGCAATACCGCACCACAGAAAAATATGTCGCATATGTCGATTACTTTGCACGAAATGGCTACATCGTTTTTAAGTCTGATTACCGAGGGCATGGCGATTCGGAAGGGAACCCAGAAGGCGCATATTATTCAACCGCCTATACAAGAGATGTGCTTAATGCAGTAAGTGCCGTCAAGCAACACCCACAGGCAGATGTCGACCGCATTGGAATGTGGGGGCACTCCATGGGTGGACATATAACATTGCGTTCAATGGTCGCCACCGGCGATATAAAAGCCGGTGTCATCTGGGGAGGAGTCGTCGCCTCATATGAAGACATGATGAACAACTGGCGACGGCGCCAGCCATGGCGACCATCAAGCAGTGAGTCTGCCGCTCGTCGCCCCACACGCGACGAGCTAATAAAAGAGTTTGGCTCGCCAGACAGCGCTTCGCCTTTCTGGCGCTCAATAAGCCCGATTTATTTTGTAAAAGATATAAGTGGCCCCGTACAAATTCATCACGGACTTGCGGACGACGTAGTCCCTTGGGAATTTTCAGAGTCGCTTTCCAAAGCTCTAGAAGCAGAAAAGAAAGCTGTTGAATATTTCACCTATCCAGGTGGCGACCATAATCTTTCTGGCGCTGATTTTGGCCCGGCGATAAGACGCTCTCTCGAATTCTTCGATACTCATGTGAAAAACAAGGCGCGATCCTAAAGAAGACCTGGTCTTGTATAATACTCTCACAGGAAGGGTCGCATAGTGGCCTAGTGCGCACGCTTGGAAAGCGTGTAAGGGAGACCTTCGGGGGTTCGAATCCCCCCCCTTCCGCAGCAGTCATAAAAAGTTTCGCATTTTCGTGTGAGAAAACGAAGACAAGCTATACAAATTGGGGTTACATACAAAATAGCAGCTGAGATCGATTTATCGAGGATTGAATCTTTTCTGTCTCAAAAAAAGATTGACTCATTATTTACCCCACCTTTATCCCATCCAACAAGAGGCATAACCATAGCCGATAGAGTATTGAAAAAATTCAATACAGGCGTATGGATAATTGCTGAATTACATCAAAAAGTTATTGGAACTTTAGCAGTCGTACCGACACATTTACCAAAACACCCTCCTCGTAAAAAGCCTCACAAGGATATTCATATTTCTTATGGTGTTTCTTTTACCCAACAATTTTCTGCAATGGAACTTTCTACGATTGTTACTGATCCTAAAAAGAGAGAGCGAATTAAAGGAATGGGAACTGACATGTTAAAAATAGCTAAAAAATACATTGAAACATGCGGAGACAATGAAGTCTATTTCATTACAGATTCATGGGTGGGGGGGGTAATGGACCAATTTATTCGCAAAGTTAATAACCTAGAACATCACGACTTAATCCAATCGGGCGAGCTCGAGTATCATACAACTCATCAAATAGATTATTTGATAAGAATTTTTTCTGATCCAAACAAGCGGGGTAAAGATGGGCCACCAACAGCTATTTACTTAATACCTTATAAATCAACTCACTGGGGTCTACTAAAAGAGAACCATAGGAAAATTCTAAAACTCAGAAAGCTTTATAAAAGCTTGGCCACTACTCAATAAATCATATTGCAATTTCGAGCTAACCTCGCTACACTATCTTCATGTCAGCTAAACAAAAAATCCTCATTATCGAAGACGACCAATATATCCGCGAGCTGTATGAAGGCGTACTTACCGATGCCGGATACGATGTTACGACTGCTAATGATGGCCAAGAAGGTCTAACTAAAATCGAAGATGCACAATTTGATCTTGTTTTATTAGATGTTATGATGCCGAATCTTGATGGAATTGGTGTCTTAAAAGAGCTCCACACAAAGAACGAAAAGGCATTACCATTTACCGTCATTCTCCTGACAAATCTTGCACATGATGCAGTTATAGACGAAGCACTTTCGCTTGGTGCAAAAGGATATCTCACAAAATCAGAATTAAATCCTGATGAATTCCTCGAGCAAGTAAAGAAGAATCTCGCATAAACATCCCTTAGTTTTATTCTTTCTCTTCAATAATCGTTTCTACAGTGTAAAACGAGTCGTAGGTATAGTTTTTACCGTGTGACATTACTTCAAAGAAATATTTCTTGCCCGGCGTAAGCCCTTGAAGTTTAGCAGTATGAGTATTTTCATATTTCGTGAGTTGGACTTCCTTATCGAAAGACAAAGTATCACCATAGTTGACCTTTCCTGTTGAGGGGTGATTTGTTTCCCATGAAACCAATACATAGTCTGTGCCAATTTCTTCTATAGTAACCTTAGAAATGCGTGTTGGCTCTTTATCGAAGACAATTGCATAAAATGTCTCCGCACCAGCCTTTACTCTTGTACCGAAATCAACTACATTTTCAACTGGCTCCTGGAAGCCATGCAGAGTTGTTGATGCTGCTGCAAAAATCTCCTGTATTTTCTCGTTTGTTGGCGCATGCTTTTGCCTAAATCGTTCCTCCACTTTTTCTGTGGACAGACCCATTTTAGGTGCACTATGCACAGCATCCTCATGTTCGTCCTTGCGAATTGCTATGATGCGCTCCTCAAGCGATGGTGACAATGCGATCGGCAGAGCAGGAAGCTGTACATATTGTACTAATGCCGTGAGACTATCATCGAGAGAATCAACAAATGCCCCAAGCACCTTCTGCGTCGACGCTGCAAGTTTCTGCAGTGGCTGGTAGACATATGTGGCAGTTCTCACAACCCGTTCATCAACGTTTGCTGTAGTATTTTTTATGTCTTGCACTAGTTTTTCGAGTGCCTGTGCTTCTTTTTGTCGGCGTAAGATCGCCTTCTTTTCAAGCTCTGGAAGTGAGAATGTTTTTGTTTCTTTTTTCACCGGTTTCTTTAAGAGTTCTTCAGCTTTTTCTTGAGAGAGCAATTGTAAGGATAGGGTAGAGAGGTCCGAAGTATTTTCTGCCTTGTCATAGCCAGTCAAGATAAAAAGATATTTGCCATAAGGAAGACTTTGTTGGGGTGCAAAGTCAAGATTAATGCTGAGCTGATCGCTTCCTAAAACAGGCATTATTGACTCAGAAGAAACTAACGTGCGACCCGTCTCAATACCCAAGACGTAATTCTGTCTATATACGTCGACTGTATATTTATAGGGGATCAGATTGTCTGAGAGAGTAAACGAAACTTTAGGCTTTGTCTGTGTAGAAAGTAAATAGCCTTCAAATAAACCAAGTGTAGAAGTGGTAACAGCCGCGATCTGTGGTTTTGTGACATCAACATAAAATGAATGACCGACCGAAACCGTGTTCCCATTCGATTCATGTGCGGTCATAGTCCAAGAATTTTTGCCTTCTTTAAGTCTTCCATCGTTTGAGCTACTATCCCAGTTGGGACTCGAGGTGGTGGTGATGTAGATGTAATCGTTATCAT
>JAGOPR010000024.1 GCA_017991895.1 Minisyncoccota bacterium
GTGTCCAGTTGGATCCACTATCAGTCGAATACCACAAATAACCTGAGTGCTCACTCGCAAGAAGAACAGATCCGTCACTCGAAGAAGCAACTCTCTTCCAACGTTTTGCAAAAGCAGAACCACCATTTGTCACAGCATTCCAGGTAACTCCACTGTCTGTAGAACGGTAGAGATATGCAGAAGTGTCAGTATTGTCAGCAGCAATAATTTTTGTTCCGTCCGAAGACATAGCGACACCTGTCCACGAGCGTGCTCCGGACGCAGTTTGATCTGTCCAAGTTGCAGCGAACACTAATGTTGAAGAAAATATAATACAAACTATATATAGAGATATAAGTGCAAAAAAGCTGTACGCGGAGACCTTAATCGATGGGCTAAATACTGTATTCATATTTGGAAATTGTAGCATTTTCTACCTAGGTTTTAAATTTATATTTTTTGCGTGTTCCGAGTATTTTTGAATACTATCGCAGGTACTTTTCTCGTTTTGTACGCAAAAAAAGCTTTTCGATTGATGGAGAAAGCAACAAATTTACTCAGGAATCTTTCGTTACACGAACAGTAGACCTTTTCAATATTTTATCTTGGTCACAAATAATAGAGTCAGGAATCTTTCCCTACAGGAACAGTAGACCTTTTCCATAATTTTGAATGCACGTATTCAAAATTATAAGGAAAAGCTTTTCGATTCCTGCACGCAAGACACTCAAGTGTCTTGCTCGGGCGGACACAATAAAAATGGCGCCCGAAGGCGCTCATTTTTAAACGTGTCCGCCCGGCAGGAATCGAACCTGCGACCCTCTCCTTAAAAGGGAGCTGCTCTACCAGCTGAGCTACGGGCGGAAGTAATATGGACGAACAGTCTCGAAAATACCATAAAAAATCATATTAATCAATCTAAAATACAAAATGAGGGGCTGGATTTATCCAGCCCCTCTCAAATAATTTGAAACAAACTAAGTCACTAGAATACGTCTTCGGTCGTGAAATAGGTTAATATTTTTCAATGACCAACCTGAGATGTATGTTTCTGCAAACTGTTTTCGATACGTACTCATATTCGACTCACTCACATACTTTGGCTTTAGGGTAAATTTTACAGAGTAACCTCCACCAAGCTTAATAATATAAGTATGGTTATTTTCTGCATCAATGGTTGGAAAAAGTTTCCCTTCCAAATGTAGGATTCGTCCTATGTTATCAGGAGAAAGTGGGGGTGTAGTGTAACTACTCCTCATTCTACTTTCAGCGGACTTGTACCATTCGATTACACGGTGCCAAAGACGCTCTTTTTCAAGGTTTCTTTGGTGATCTGATACTACTTTTGTTAGCCAAGTTAGCAAGATTATTACTCCACCGTATAACCAGTAACGAGCAGATTTCTCTGCCAAGAAAAATGTTATCGTCGAGCAGGTAGCTAAGACGATAATGATTGCCCAAAAAAGTGCTTTTTTCATAAAAAATATGTTAAAAATGAACTGAATACAATTTGAAGATTTACTTAATTTGACTATACACGAGATTCAGATTTATGTCACAAAGAGTGCAATTGTGTAAAAGATAGGCTAGGATGCACTTATGAAAAATAGCGCTGTTCTTATTCTTGATAATATTCGCAGTACTCACAATGTGGGGGCGATTTTTCGTACGGCAGACGCAGTAGGAGTTTCAAAAATATATCTTGTAGGGATTACACCGGCACCGCTAGATAGGTTTGGCAGAGAGCGGGCTGATATTGCTAAGTCTGCACTCGGGGCAGAAAAAAGTGTAAAGTGGGAATCGGTTAAAAAGATCTTGCCACTTTTGAAGAAATTAAAAAAGGAAAAATATACGATAGTAGCGATCGAACAATCAGAAAATTCGACAGATTACAAAAAAGTTAAAGCAAAAGGCAACACAGCATTTATTTTAGGTAATGAAGTCGAAGGGGTTTCTAAAAAAACCCTGAATGTTTGCGATGTAGTTGCTGAAATACCAATGGCAGGAGATAAAGAATCATTGAATGTCTCAGTAACAGCAGGCATCGCACTTTTCCGGATTTTAAATAAGTAACTAAATCAAAAGCCCCGCGATGCGGGGCTTTTGATTTAGTGAGCAGGGTTTGCGTTATAAGTTTCTCCAGAATCAATCGGGTTGGGAGCTTTCATATAAGGATTTAGTGCGTCACGCTCAGCTCTTTGTGGGCCACCTGTGAAATACCAAAGAACCCACAATCCGATAATAATAAACAGGAACCACCAAAGTGGTGCCCATGGACTTCCTCCTCCGTGACCTCCAACATCATGTGACATATGAGTAGCTTATAGCTTTCAGCTTGTAGCTGTCAGCTTAAATAATAAATAATAGTTATATAAAAAGTTTTTGATGAACTTCGCAGAAGTGTGCACTTCTGCCTCCGACCACCTTTCTCATTATAACACCGCGACAACTTTTCTTTTTGCACTTTTTTCCCAAAAGGCGATAGGCATTGTGTTCATGGCTAAATTTGCCTCGGGTGCCGTCTACTCTTCGGTAGTCACTAGTAGAATCACCACCAAAATTTATACCTTTTTCTAGTACTTTCTTTGTCGAAACAAAGAGCGAACGCATTTTTTCGGCAGGAATTTTTGAAACAATAGATTGAGGGTGAATTCCAGATAGCCACAAGGCTTCATCGGAATAAATATTGCCTACTCCCGAAATAATTGTTTGATCCATAAGAACAGATTTCACTTTCCCGCTAGGCTTTTTTTGCATCCGGTCAGTAAACATTTTTATGGTGAACGATCTATCGAGTGGTTCAGGTCCCAGCTTATCGAGATGCTTACTTTTGTGTGCGATATCTGTAGATAATAAAGTGACTTTCGCGAATTTTCTTACATCGGCGAGAACGAGGTGTTTACCATTTGTAAACTCTAAGACAAAATGTAGAAATCTATTGTACGGGTCACGAAGCGCCTCATTTTTTTCATCGTGTGCTGGAGCCCATGAATTTTGCTTTTTATCGTATAAGTATTTGCCATACATAATATGTCCGGTCATCTTCATGTGAATGAGAATTGTGTGTCCGCCAGAAAGATTTATAAGTATATTTTTTGCACGACGCTCTGCAGAAACTATTTTTGCCCCCGAAACTTTTTCTTGCAAAGACTTAAAAAATGGGAGGTATTTTATCGTATCTTTATAGTCTGGTCGACTTACGCTTTTTTTAGCAAGGTCTGTCCACGATTTAGAGATAGTAAGGCCGACAACGGCTTTCTTTAGACCATTTACGGTTGTTTGAACTTCTGGCAATTCTGGCATTTTTCTACTTTGTACCTAAAATCTTTAAAGCTTCCTTGATTCGAGCGTTTGTTCCAGAAATTTCTTTTGGAATTTCTTTCAATGCATCACGAGCCTCATTTTGCGAGTAGCCGAGTGACTTAAGTGCTTCGACTACATCGGACTCCGCGCGAAGCTCGTGAGGACTTTCCTTTGTATCTGAATGTGCTTTTAGCTTGTCACGCAATTCCAAGACTACTTTTTCGGCTGTTTTTCGGCCGATACCGGAGACTTTAGTGAGATAGCTCGTGTCGCCTGTGGCTATCGCTTTTTTTAGAGTATTTGTTGACGTTGCACTTAAAATTCCAAGCGCTCCCTTAGGACCAATTCCAGAAACTGAAATGAGAAGTTGGAAAAAATCTTCTTCTTCGCGAGATAAAAAACCATACAAGTCGAGTGCGTCTTCGCGTACGACTAGATATGTGAAGAGAGATGCTGGTGAACCATCCTGTAGTCCAGATAGGGTATCGGTTGAGCAATAAACTTTATATCCAATACCGTTCACATCTACAACCGCATATTTTTCAGACAGTTCTATAATGGTGCCAGTGAGGTGAGAAATCATATGGATAGTATACAGTGAGTGACGAGGAGGTGGTAGAGGGGGCATTGCAAAAAAGTCGTTTTCTGGTATAGTTTCGAAGTCTTGTTCATGGCTGTGTCTCGGCCCGAGCGAGTATCTCTTAAATCTTTAATTTATATACTTAATCTAAATACCCATGGCAATCACAAGTTCAGCAAAAAAGGCAATCCGCGTATCACTCCGCAAGAAATCAATCAACGACCGTCGTACAAAAAATCTTAAGGAAGCTGTAAAAAACCTTGAAAAAGCAGTAAAGGCAGGTAAGAAAGACGAAGCTCTTAAGATGCTCCCTAAGGCATTCCAAGCTGTAGATAAGGCGGCGAAGCGCGGAGTTATCAAGAAGAACACTGCTTCTCGCAGAAAAGCTCGACTCTCACGTTTGGTTAAATAAACTCAATCAAAAAATGCTCGACGAAAGTCGAGCATTTTTTGCAATCCCGAGGAGCCTCTGTATAATATGTTTTGGGTCTAATTTACTATATTCTAATATTCTAACTTACTATGTCACTCATCAGTTTTTACGGACGTGAATGTCCACATTGCATCACGATGGAGCCACTTGTTGAAAAGCTTAAAAAGGAGGCAGGAGTAGCAGTCGAGCGTCTTGAAGTTTGGCATAACGAGGAAAACATGAAGAAACTCGAAAGTTTTGATAAAGGGGTGTGTGGCGGAGTCCCTTATTTTTACAATACTGAAACGGGTAAGAGTATTTGCGGAGAGGCTACTATCGACGAACTAAAAGAATGGGCGGGGAAATAGAAACATCAAACAATAAAGCACGAGAACATTAAATCAAACAACAAAAAAACCGCTTACGCGGTTTTTTTGTTTATGCTACTTAATTGCAAACGGGCTGAAATTTGTTTCTTTATCGTAATAGTCTTCACCCTCATTTTTCTTCAAGAAGTTGACGATACGGTAGGTGACAGGTGTGAACAAAATTTCTATAAGTGACTTGAAGATATAGTTTGAGATTATAAGTGTAACCAGTAGGTCCGTCGGCAATACTCCGATGAAAGCGATACATATAAAGAGCGTGCTATCTATAAGTTCACCCACAAGAGTCGATCCAATAGTACGCATCCAGAGATGTTTGCCTGTCATAACTATTTTCATCTTCGCTAGAATAAACGAATTAGAAAATCCTCCGGCTAGATAGGCAACAAGGCTCGCTAGTACTAAGCGGGGAGTGAGTCCGAGAATCGCATCGTATGCCTGCTGGTTATTCCAATCTGGGGCAGGCGGGAGTTTTCCAACTATGATGAAGACCGCAGACATTACGAAGGCGCAAAGGAATCCAAGCCAGATAACTTTTCGTGAACGTTTATATCCATAGACCTCGGTGAGAATGTCTCCGAAGATGTATGACAAAGGGAAGAGAAGTGTTCCTGCATCAAAAGTAAACCAGCCGAAGTCTACTATCTTTGTAGATGCGACGTTTGAAATAAGAAGTACCGCCACAAAGAAAACACTGATAGTGCCGAGGTATTTATAGTTTTTTTCCATGTCGAGGAGTATACCCGCACGCTTACAATTTTGCAAAATTGTAAGCGTGCGGGTGTGGTGTTTAGGTTTTTGCTTGAAACTATTTATCGAGCTTTGAGATTAGCAGATCAATTTTTTTAGATAGAATCGAGAGCGTTATATCTTCAGATTTTTCTTCAGAAACGATATCCTTGAGTACTTTCTTTTCGATTTTTTCTTCCTGTTCAACATTTTTTATAATTATTGTGTTACCAATAAATGTCTGCAAGAATGCTCCGACTCCAAAGAGGATAATCGCTCCAATAATAATAGAAGAAAAAGGGGAGACATTTATATCGTCAAGCCACTCCCATATACCTCGCCAAAAGATAATGACACCGATACCGGCAAGAAGTGCTTGTAGAAAAGGGTACTGCTCGAAGAATTTTCGTGCGTACGATTCGAACCGGAGTAGAGTTTTTGTTATTTCTTTCATATCTAAAATATATCATATCTTGGCCGATGCAAATTAAAAACCCGCGAGAGGCGGGTTTTTAATAAAAAGAGCTTATTTTTCTGTTTTCATTGCGTAGCGAGATGCTAGCATAAGCCAAATAGCAATAAGCAAAAATCCTGTTGGACTTCCAGCCATAGCTGCGTTTGGATAACCGAGCCATTTACTGAAAAAAATAAATGAACCCACGATACCTGCAACCATACTTAGAGCATGGAGCATTTCTGAGAGTTTCAAGTGCGTTTTTTTGTGCATTGAATTAAAAAGTTAGAATTTATAATTGCGACCAAAACAATATCAATATAAGTAGTATACGCTCCATTAATGAACAATGGTAGGGACACGTGGGGGAAATTGATTATCTCAGCGGATATGTGTGTTGCAACAAGTCTATATATACGATAGAGTAGTTCTGCTTTAAGAAGAAAGGTTTTGTCGTTCAATGGATAGGACACTCCCCTGCGAAGGGAGAAATGCAGGTTCGATTCCTGCCAAGACCACA
>JAGOPR010000009.1:0-9159 GCA_017991895.1 Minisyncoccota bacterium
GGATTTGGAACATATAAAAATATTGTTCATGCCAAAGATGTTCTCGCCCTACTTTTCTTGCAAAGTGGCAATAGATTTATAGATGTAAGCAGTCAAGGAGAAATTTCCGTTCATTTCGGTGCGACCGCTAAAAATACTGAAACAACGATAGCTTCAAAAGCGCTTGATTTTTATCTTTCGTTTTCAAATCCAGTAAATCCGCTATATACATGGAACGAGGGCTTTTCGAGTGACAGAGAAATGTTTATTCAAAATTCTCTCGCATACTATTTTGGCTACGCGAGTGAGTTACCTTTCATTCGATCAAGCAACCCAAATCTAAACTTCAGTCTCACAACTCCTCCTCAGTTTGTAAAAGGTACTACTCGTACGACGGGTACTATTTACGGTATCGCAATTCCGAAAACTGCTAAAAATCAGGCATTGTCATATTCAGTTGCTTCCACTTTTGCTAATAAGACATGGTCAGAAATGCTTGTAGCAAACGGTGGATCAAATTTTGCTTTTTCTCCAGCACGTCGAGACGTACTTTCACAAAAACCTACGAGCGACCCATATAAGGCTTTAATTTACGATTCCGCTCTCGTCTTCTATCCTTGGACTGACCCAAATCCACGTTCTACCGATCCTATTTTTAGACAGTTGATAAGCTCTATTACCTCAGGTGTTCTTACAACATATCAGGCCCTTCTTCAAACGGGTGGTCAACTCCAATCTATAGGTGCTAATATATAAATGTATGAAAATGCGTTCCATTTTACAATTCATGAAAAAAAAATTGGAACAAAATGCTTTTTTGGGCTTCGTAATTTGTGTATCACTTTTGTTTACGCAGATTGCTTCTGCTCAAATACCCGCTTCACTTAGTGGAGTTTATGTATACCAAGATACTTCTTGTACAACTGCAGATATTGAAGGATATGTAGAAGGAACATTCAACCCACCACTTACTCTTAAATATCAGATCGGCACAGGACTTGTTCGATCAGTTCCAGTGTCTACTTCTTCAGCTGGCGCATCTGGGAAAACGGTATTTACAGCAACAATGACAAATTTGAGTGTTGGTTCGACATACTACTATTGGATGCTAGGTAGTGCTGTCGGGGATACTCCAATTCGAAGTAGTGGAACGAGCACCTTTACTTTTGACCCGACAATGAGTGGTTGCGGCGGAACTGGGACGGCACGCATAAGTGGTCTATCTGTAATTCCGGGGAGTGATGATGCTTCAGCAACGATCACTGGGTCTATAACAAATGGTGGATACGATGACAAAACAATAGAGATTTCGTATCGTCAAAAAGTTTTTGGCGTTGGTCCTGTTGTTGATTTTGATACAAAAAAAATTGATATTACATCGCTTGGCGGAAAGGGAGGCGTCGATGCGTTTAAGGTAGTTCTAACCGGTCTTAAGGCAGTAGATTATGAGTACCGGATAGGTGATTCGAAGAAGCCTATTTTCTACGATGGAAGTGGTACCTTTACTGTGGGTGGTGGACCAACAGGTACAAACAAGGCAAGTATTACGAAAGTTGTTCCTAGTGAGACCTCGGTTGAAATTTACGGAACGATTGTTGGAAAATTTGAGCTTCCATACATTAATTATGCGAAGTCGTCAGCCGACTTATTGTCTCCAACACGCAGGAGTATTGTTGAAACAAAAATTACCGACACCGGTAATGATTTCATTTTTAATACAACAAAGCTTGAGGCAGGCACTACGTATTATTTCCAAGTTGTAAGTGAATTCAATAAACCATTTTCATCTGTTGGCTCTTTTAAAACTACTGGAGGAGTAGCGGAAGTAAAAGAAGACCAAACAAAATTTACTCCAGGGTTGATAACTCTTAAATACAAGCCCAACATTCTTGCAACATGGGGAGAGAGTAATATCACCCAAACAAAGGCAACGATTTTTGGAAAGATGATTAACCTGAAGGTTGTTCCTGTTGTGCAGATTGTCCGCATGGGGGGGGAAATTGTCTTAGAATATACGCCAGACATACTTAAAGATGGAAGATTTTCCGATGTAATAACAGACCTTGATCCTGATACGAGCTACGCTGTTTTTATTGTTGACTCAAAAGATAAGTCTGTAGTATTTAACAAATTTAATACATTTATCACACGTCAGATTATTGCCTCACCGAGCGTTACTGGTATTGGTAATGATAACGCTATCATTTCTGTTCGAGGTACGGATGGGATAGGCGGTCTTGAGGTAATGTACTCCACAGATGCGATAGGCGTAGAAAACTTTTCAACAGCGACAATGATTAAGACTTGGGGGTGGAATTACGAAGCGAAGCTCGACGGTCTTACACCAGATACAGAATATTTTTTTAGAATTAAAATTAGGAGTTATGATTCCGACGGAACCATAACCTATTCAGATCTTGGAACCTTTAGAACAGGTAAAGGCTCTATCGTAAGCCAAGAATCAAATGGAGAGAGGGTTATTCCATATATCGTAGGAAGTGCCGAGTCTAGAGATACGCCACTTTTCGATGGTGGTATTGTGCCATGTAGTGGAGTAGATGAGACAGGCAAGATCCCAACATGTACTTTCGATAAGCTAATGAAGCTTGTAAACAATATAATCAGTCTAATGCTATTTCTTATAGCTCCAGGGCTTGCCGCGCTTATGTTCTTGTACGGTGGATTTCTCATTCTCACGTCCGGTGGAAATACAGAAAAAGTGGGGCATGCAAAGAAAATTTTTATGATGGCTATTACTGGAATATTAATTGCGTTCTGCGCATGGATTATTGTTAAATCAATATTAGTCGGACTCGGATACAATACATCATTTTACCCAACATTCTATTAACTTGTCCCGTTAGAGATTATAAGATTTGTTTCTTATAAAATATAAAACTAACTACCAAATATGAAAAAAGAAACCACAAAATTAAATAATGACGGAACTTGCGAAGTTCCTATCTCTAATGGGATGAACAAAATATTTTTACTCAATTTTTTAGCAGTTATTGTCGGACTTACATCCAGTATTTTTTTCTCGACTAGTGCAATTGCTGCAATTAAAGCACCTACAAATGTCGTAGCAACTGCAGGCGACAGAAAAGTTAGTATTTCATTTACTCCGTCTGTCGTAACAGCGGGAGAAAGTATTGTTGAATATGTAGCATATACAGGCGGAAGTGATGCAATCCGAGGTGAATATTACTACGAAGGAAAATCCGCGACTTCACCTGTCGTTGTTGAGGTACCAAATAATTTCGAGTATCGTTTTAAGGTATATGCTATAGGCAAGGGCGCTCAAAATAGTCCCGACTCTTCCTATTCAAAAATTGTTATTCCTAAATCTGGTTCTACTACTACAACTGAAGTTCCTGAAGTACCATCTTCCGATACTCCGACGAATGTTGCAGCAAAAGCTGGCAGTAAACCCGGTGAAGCAATTATTACTTTTACACCACCTACATCAACGTTTGGTATTACTGGATATACTACAAAATCAATCCCAGATGGACGCCTCGGTGTAAACAAAAACTCACCTATAACAGTTGGCCATCTTGAGAAATGCAAGCCTTACACTTTCATTGTATATTCGAATAAAGGAATTATTTCTAAAGGACCAGATTCCAAGCCTTCAAAAAGTCTTACAATTGATTGTAAGACTGATCCAGTAGTTACACCTACAGTTCCTAACGCTCCTCAGAGCGTCGTTGCTAAGGCTGGAAATGAATCTGTTACTCTTACTATCGTACCACCAGAATCAGACGGAGGGTCGCCTATTACTGGTTATCATGTAATGGTTTCATCCGAGGGTCTCGCTGACCGTGTAGCAAATTTTGGTAATACAAATACACTTATTGTAACTAAATTAGAGAATGGAGTTGAACATATGTTTAAAGTTGCTGCGGTAAATAAATACGGCACAGGTGATTACGCCGTATCAAACCCCGTTGTTCCAGAAGGTACGGGTTTTACAAGCGATACTACTGGTAATGATAATGAAGAAATAATAGAAGTTGATCCGAGAGAAATAAGCCGACGTTTCCAGATCAATAATCCACTAAAAAGTAGTTCATTCGAAGAATTTCTA
Source organism: Minisyncoccota bacterium (assembly GCA_017991895.1). Taxonomy (GTDB): domain Bacteria; phylum Patescibacteriota; class Minisyncoccia; order Phycocordibacterales; family UBA9973; genus CAITQP01. Next base: position 4,070 of record JAGOPR010000009.1, read on the forward strand.
GCAAAAATACTAGACGCGCTTGTGCTCATCCTTACTCCAATACTCGTGTTGATGCTTGTTATATGTGGGTTTCTCTTTGTGAAAGCACAAGGTAACGCCGAACAACTTGGTGTAGCGAAGAAAGCACTACTAGGTACTCTTATCGGATCTACTCTTGTACTCGGTGCGCATGTAATATCAAATCTATTAGAAAATACTTTTAGTCAATTTTAAGTTACGGTATGAATATGAAAATAAAAATTACCTTGTTCTCTACTTTGATTGTTTTATCCGTATTTATTTACACCAGCATGTTTTCAGCAGCAAATTATGCTCATGCGGTTACAGAACCTCCGTTTACTTCTGATACTGGTGGTGGTAATGGCGGTACAACAGGCAATGGCACATCCTCAAAAAATATTCATATAAACTACGTTAATCCTATTTCTGTAGATACGATTGACGGATTTATCGCTACTGCTATTGATGCTCTAGTAATGTTACTTACTCCTCTCGTTGTAATCATGATTGTTTGGACGGGATTCCTTTTTATAAAGGCGCAAGGCAATGTTGAGGCTCTTGGTGTTGCCAAGAAGGCTTTGCTGTATACTGTTATTGGAGCGATTATCGTACTTATTGCAAAAGGTTTTTCACTGGCGATTAAAAGTGTCTTTAGCGAGTTTTAATAATACTAATTTTATTTTATGAATAGCAAGTATCAAAAAATTTCATCTAAAATTCTTATCGGATTTTCTTTGCTTGTTTTAATGTGCGTGGTCGCACCGTCTATTTCGTCTGCTCAGTCATTAACTGGAGATAATCCTCCCGGAATGGGGGATCCTTTCGGATTTGATGGCGATCCAAATGGTAGCGCTTTTGGTGGCGGAGGAGAGGGAGGAGGTTTTGGATATAATCCAGACGATGCGCCTGGGGGTGGTAATGGCGACCCGCTCATTACAGGACAAGGCAGTGATCAGTATTCAACACCTGATGACGCACCTGCATATAGAGGCTACTGCGTAGATATGCCGACTGCTCCTTTTAAGGATTTACCTGAAGTACTCAAATATATTACTTGTCTATTGAACCGTTCACTCGTTCCACTTATATTTGCTATCGCGCTCATAACATTTCTTTGGGGGGTTGTTAAATTTATACAAGCAAGTAGCTCATCAGAAAAAGAAGAGGGAAGACAATTTATGCTGTGGGGTGTTATCGCGCTTGCTGTGATGATAAGTGTGTGGGGGCTCGTAAAAATTCTAGGCGGAAGCTTTGGAGTAGAAACAGTTGTTCCACAGTTGCCAGTAAATCCTCCTAAGTAATCCCCAGAAAACTGTTTACTGAAGTTCTATCATGGTATAATTAAATTCTAAAAGTACATATTACTAAAGGTCAATTTATTAGAAACATTTTTATTATCAAATGAAAAACAAAATTGCAGTTTTCGGTGCTACAGTTGTTGGTGCGTTCGCTCCTATCGTAGCTTTCGCTCAGTCAGGACCAGTTTGTCTTGGAGTAGGAATGGGAAGACTAGAAGGTATCATCTGTAAGATTTACGATCTTATCAAGATTGCTATTCCAGTTCTTATTCTTGGTGCAGTTCTTTGGTTTATCTGGGGTATCGTGAAATTTATGACTGCTCACGATGCTGAAGAAAAAGGAGCAGCTCGTGGCACTATGATTCACGGTATCATCGGTTTTGCAGTCATCCTTGGTCTTTGGGGTCTAGTACTTCTTCTCTTGAACACTTTCGGTATCGGTTCCGGAGGACAAAACATCACTACTGAGTTCCCAACATTCTAGTTACTTTATATAAAAAATACCCCGCAACCGCGGGGTATTTTTTATACTCGCGTGACTGTCATTTTGCAAAATGACAGTCACGCGAGTATACTTTACTAGTAATGATAAACACACTAATAGATATGTTTGGAGTTAATGTCGCCCAAGCCGCAGATGTATCTGTGGTAGCAACATTTGTTGGCAAGCTCAATCGTCTTATTTTTAATCCGCTGATTATACTTCTCTTTGGTGCTGCGCTTGTGTATTTTTTGTATGGCATGCTCCAATTCCTCACTGGAGGCGGCAAGGCTGAAGCTCGCGAGCTCGGAAAGAGTCATATGATGTGGGGAATAGTTGGAATGGTTATAATGTTTGGAGCTTTTGCTATTCTTAAAATTATAACCACTACTGTAGGCGCTGACCCAAATCCAAACCTCGAGCAGGGTCTTCTCACTCAATTATTTGTATAAAAAGAAGAAGAGCCAAGCAATATGCTTGGCTCTTATATGATCTTCCAATTGTTTCTTTTTCACTGCGGGGTCTATGCCCGCCCATCTTTATTCAGTTTTGAATTTACCTAGTGTGATTTTTGGCAGCGCACCCTCTTGTGTACTCATAAAAGTATATTTTACTCTCATGTGGGTTTTGCTACCTTCCATCGGTCGATAAATTTTGTAGGGGAAATTTCCCTTAACTTTTCCTCCGTCACCACATAGCACCCATTCCATTTTTTCGGCTTCTTCTTTGCTTTGTGCAAATTTTGCCCAAAATGTACTGGCACCTATCACTGTGTCTACAAGTCTTTCCCCGTCATTAAGCTCTACAGAAAAGAACTCATCTGCTCCTACTCCAAGTCCTGCCCCTGTGCTAAATACGGTTTTGTATTCAACTTCCGAAGCTTTGCTCGAACCAGCATTATTTGTTTGCTGGTTGTCACTGTTTCCAGACTGTTGTTCAGCACCTTGATTTTTAACTGGTACCATGTCAAAGAACTTTCCGTTTGTCCAGAGTTTAAACTCTGAATTTTTGAAATTACGAGTCCCCGTTAACGATTCCCAGATAATCATACTTACAAATGCTGTACCAATAAACAAAGCAACAATAACTATCGCTTTGTAGATGTCCATGCCTTTTGGATGTTCGGCATGTGGGTCTGGAGCTGTGCCACCTGCCTTGTGGGGATCCTCATTCCCATGGCTACTATCATGGCTCGTATCTTCCTTATACATAAGGAGCACGATTATTGCTGGTACGAGTACACAGCAAATTGCGATTATTATTTCTACTGACGTTTTCATATACTACCTCCGATTTTTGAAAGGTTATCAATCAAGGTTTTTATGTCGAGTAGGGTAATACTAGTAAGATTTGTGAACTTCTCAATAGTTTTAAGAGCCACTAAAAACTTAGTATTACCACTATTGTCAGCAGCAATCGCATTGGCCATAACCGTAACTGCGGCAACAACTTCTTTTTGAATTTCGACCTCGTACTGCGCGTCGATAAGTCGTTGCTTTGCGGTAAGAGTCGCACTAAACAGGTTGCTCATTGCCTTCATTATGTCTCGGGTGTTCTTATCAGCCGCAATGATGTCAACAAGTTTAAACCCGTGTAGAGAATAGCCTGTAGCATGTACATAGCCCTCACGTATTACAATACTTCCATCAGTACTTAGAAGGCTTTTGTTCCCCCCCATAAATTGATTGATAAGAGGGTTATCTGCTAGATCTTTCAACCCAGTTTTTATTTGAAGCAAGTCAGTGAGTGACATGCTTCTGATAAGGTCCCTTCCTATTGCATCAAGCTGTGAACGGAGAGCTGTTTCAGCACTTTCGATGTCATAAGTCTCGAATGTTATTGAAGGGTTTGCAAATTGCTTTGCATAATTCAACAGTAACTCTACGTTGCATGCATCTGGTCCGCTGATTTCAACCGGTGTTTGTCCTGGTTGAACTGGACCAGTCATTGTAACAGTTTTAGAACAGGTGCCACGTACAAGCATGTAGTTGTCTTCAACGATGTAGTCAACTTCAATGGAGGGGTGATTCTTTTCTTTAACTTCGTATCCGGTAATTTCCCCTTCAGCAGTTTTCTTTTCTACGAGCTCGTACTTTCTTTGCGGAACTTTTTTTACCTCTACTGTTCCGGGATAGCCAAACCAAATGATATTGAACTTTGTTTGCCAGTACCAGAAAAGATTTGCTGGTCTTAGGTCAAGGTACATAGAATCGATATCTGTTGTTTGAAAGTTTAGAGTGCCTAACCTTTGCGTGTTGTGGTCGCTACCATGTAGTACAGGTAAAGATGCGCAGTTTTGGTAGTTTTCATTGTACATAAGCAGACTAACTTCTTTTCGACTTCCGTCGGGCATTGTCTGCATGACCTTGATGTTATGTTGTGGATTGTACCACCGGTCCCTTTTGTCATTGAGAAACCAACCTTTAACATTTAGCACATACTTACCAATTTTGTTGTTACCTCGTTCGAGTACTAGAAATGATCCTGGGTTGGCTCCGTATCTTACAAACCATCCATTTTTTGCGAACACCATAATCAATTTTTGTTCGCCCCACGGATGGATAAAGATAAGAAACGTTCCAGTAACCAAACCTGTAATAAATAAGGGTGATAAGAACAACGAAACTAAAATACTAAACACAAGTAGCCCAACGCACATTAATGCGGCGTGTATCCTCTTTTTGGAAAAATATGCGAAGGGCCAAAGGACAATGCACAAAAATGCAAATCCAACCCTTGCAAAATAGAGCCTCAAAGGAAGACGTGGACGCCTTGCTCTTGGGTAAACAAGCTCATCATATGTACGACTAACTTGTGGGCTAATAAAATAGCCCACAAGCATAGCGCATGCTATGAAGATTAAACTAACTAGCATGTAACCAAGAGGGTTAGACATACTATGGTTAATGCTCTTTTGAGCATTACTGCATCCTGAATTTAATACAATCAGGATAATTACAAGTAGCGCATTCGCTACGCGTTTTCTTCTTTTCATCTTTTAATTTGTTAAAAAACTTGTTTGGTTAAGAAATGGTTTTAAATTCTTACCTTCTACCTTGATTTTGATCCGGAGACCTCATCATCGACAAAAGGGTACTATATGAAGTAACTGTTTTTAGCCAGTCTTATTATTTTCCAATTTGCTCATATTATACACCATAATTGACAAAAAGTCAATGTCTAGGCATGGTAAAAACCCTTGGAAAATAAGGGTCAAATACCATAAATTTTAGCAAATCTTGGGTTTGCTCAATATCTTTACAATACAAAATCAGCGAACGACATGCGTTCGCTTCATTTGTTTGTTGTGC
>JAGOPR010000009.1:9259-22353 GCA_017991895.1 Minisyncoccota bacterium
TACAATACAAAATCAGCGAACGACATGCGTTCGCTTCATTTGTTTGTTGTGCCGAGGAGAGGACTTGAACCTCCACAGGGAAACCCCCGTCTGCTCCTAAGGCAGATGCGTCTACCATTTCGCCACCTCGGCATATTTATTTTTCGCACGACCCAACTTAGCGTCTTATCTCACGATATGATTTTCTAATCAGCGCTCTGGCGCCGATACCTTGTCATCACAAATATTTTCTCGCCGTCGCTCGAAAATTTCGCGATCCCGACTCGCGGTTTTGCGTGCTCGCAAAACATCGCTCCGTCTCGGACACCTTGTCGTCAGGCGTAAATTTCTGCTGAAATTTCGCACGACCCTGCCTCGCGCCGTCGCGCTCCGGCTCGGTCAAGTCGAAAAACTTTGCCCCGCAAACTTTTTCGTACTTGTCCGCCCTGTAGGAGTCGAACCTACGACCTTCTCCTTAAGAGGGAGCAGCTCTACCAACTGAGCTAAGGGCGGATATTTAAAACAAAACAAGTATACCTTTTATTTATGCTTTTTCAAGCATAAATGTGCCCGAGGTGGGACTCGAACCCACACGACCAAAATCGGTCAAGAAATTTTAAGTCTCTCGTGTCTACCATTCCACCACTCGGGCAAAAAAAGAATGTGGGTCGAAAATCAGCTATTATCTAGCCAGATACTTTTCAATCCGTTATCACGCATAGTGAAAAGTTTTTGGATTCTCGACGCAAGACAAGCAGTTGTCTTGCTCCCATGTCCTACAAACTGCCCATGCAGTTTGTTTGGAGACCTGGGCGGGAATCGAACCCGCGATGAGGGATTTGCAGTCCCCTGAATTACCACTTTTCTACCAGGTCAAAACTAACACAGAAGAACTATATCAGAGTAGGGCTATTCTTTCAAAAGCCGATTTATATGGTCACGCTCTTGCTCTCCATGGTCTGGGATGACAACTAGGGAAGGGATTGCTCGTGAGCGGATTTTTTCTCGTAGTACTTTGCGTAGCTCGCCGAGATTTCTGTGTACGAAATCAAGCGCAGCTTTTTCTTTTTCGACAGGGAACACAGAGATAAATAATGTAGCTCCGTTGCCACGTTTTGTGAGCACTGTTCGCGTTACAGTAATGAGTGCTTGGCGGTTGCCTTCACGCAGAAAAAACTCAGACGCTTCTCGCGTGATAGCTTTTTCCATTTTTTCATTGTGATCTCTAATGGGCATAAGAATCTATTGTTCTTCTTTTGTTATCGCTTCGATCATATCTCCGGGCGCTATCTCAATACGACTTTCAAATAGTACTCCACAAGGGAAGCCTTCACCAATAGTTTTTACTTTTACGCGGTTCTGCTCCATTCCTACTATCGTTCCTTGTCCGATTTCATTTTCTCTGCGTAAAATTCGGACATCATTACCCACACTTATTTCACCAGTTTGGACTGTTCCGCCGATGACCTGACGCTCTTTTGTTTTACTGAAAAACTTTTGCGCCTTAAATACACCGCCGACTTTTATTACTTCTACTCGTGGTCGGCGTTTTTCAATAACCTCTGCGAGGTATTCAGATAGTTTGTAGATGATATCAAATTGTTCAATTGTTACATGAGATTGTTCATTCAGTTCTCGAGCCCGAGAATCAATCTTTGTGTTAAAACCAACAATGATACTTTCTGGATCAATCATCGCAAGCTTGATGTCGCCTTCACCAATAGTTCCAACATCAGCAACAAGTATTTTCCATCCTATAGAAGGGATGGCGAGTTTTTCGATTTCTGACACAACTGCATCGGCTGTACCAGTAGTGTCTGCGCGGATAATTATCGGAATTCGTCTTTCAGTGTTTGTTTTTTCTCCAGGGTTCTTTCTTGTTCTTGCGTTCACTGCAAGTGATTCATTTCCGGCCTCTTCAGCTTCTTTTTTGGATTCATAACATTTGAATGTGCCTCCAATAGGTGGAATTTCACTCCATCCAATAATACCCACTGGTTGGGACAAGCCTGCTTGGTCAATAGCCTTCAAGTGGAAGTTTTGCATCATGCGAGTAGTAGCGATTGATGCACCAGAGGCTATATACATGCCTTTCTTCATTGTTCCATTTCGGACAATAAGTGTCGCTGTTATTCCACGTTTTGCATCTAGATGACTCTCAATGATTACACCTTCAGCAGGTAGGTTTGGGTTTCCTGTAAGTTCTGCGATATCGGCTACGAGGAGAATTATTTCAAGTAAATGGTCTACACCCTTACCTGTTTTTGCTGAAATTTCTGCAAATGGTATGTCACCACCCCATCCTTCAACGTAGATACCTTTCTCAGCCAAATCCATTTTTACTTTTTCTGGATTTGCATTAGGTTTGTCGATTTTGTTTATAGCTACAACGTAGGGAAGTTTGGCTTCAACAATTGTTTTGAATGCTTCGAGAGTTTGTGCTTTTACTGAGTCTTCAGCTGAAACAACTAGAATAGCAATATCCGCAGCTTGTGCACCACGATTGCGCATTCCTTTGAATGCTTCGTGTCCTGGGGTGTCTAGAAACGTAATTGTTCTATCTTTGCCGGCTTCATCTTTGTGGGCAACTTCATATGCTGAAAGATGTTGTGTGATACCTCCAGCCTCACCGTCGACTACATTTGATTTACGAATGTAGTCTAGAAGTGTCGATTTACCATGGTCGATGTGGCCCATAACGACAACCACCGGAGGTCGCGATACTATTATATTTTCTCCGAGGTTTTCTTTTTTCATATTTTTTATTTTTTAGATGCTTCTTTTTGAGCGTCGGCCACTACGGTTTTTTCTTCATCAGACAATTCGATATCAGAAGTTCCTTTTACAACAGGCTTTGCAAAGACACTCATTCGTTCGCGGGAGTATAGGCTAGAAAATACGACTCCATCCCCATTTTCGTTTATTATTGCGACAGCAAAACTTTGATTTCCTCCAACATCTGGAAACGGGTTGAATCGGAGGAGTTTTACACTGTGGCCTTGTTTCGTGAGTCGTTCTACAATATTTGAAATATTTGCATTGTGTACAGCACTTTCATTTTGAAGATTCTGCACTTTTTCTACGAGCTCCTGCATTAGGCTCTCGAGTGTATGAGCTTTTGAACCCTTGAAAAGCTTTTTCAAACGTATTTCAATTCTTACTACAAATAGTAGGATGACTAGAATTAGGGCAAATGCTACCCCAAAAAGAATAACAACGTTTGTACTCATGTAGCGACGAGTATATACTAAATGACGTGAATTTCAAAGCTAAAAAGAGAATCTATTTGGATTATGCTGCCTTTACACCCGAGACAAAAAAAGCGGGTCGTATACGTGCGCGGATAGGTAGTCTCTTCGGCAATCCAAGCTCGATACATGCAGATGGGGTTCGTGCCAAGCTTGAGATGGAATATGCACGTACCGCGGTCGCAAATATCCTTCATGCTCAACCCGATGAGATTATTTTCACCGCAACTGGTACGGAATCCGACAATCTGGCTATTTTGGGCGTTTTTAATCAGGCAATTGGCAGTGGAGTAACAAGGCCACATATAGTAACAATGGTGACGGAACATCCAGCTGTTCTTCGGCGTTACGAATATCTTGCTAGTATCGGAGCAGATGTTTCTTATGTTCCAGTTGGAGACGACGGTCGAGTAAATCCAAAAGATGTTCGTGAGCTACTTCGTCCAGATACGATTGTTGTTTCAATCATGTATGCCAACAATGAGATTGGAACAATCCAACCTATAAATGAAATCGCAAAAGAAATCCGACACTGGCGTAAAGAAAACACCAAACATCAAAAATCAAACTTCAAAGAAGAGTATCCGCTTTTACACACAGATGCGTGTCAGGCTACGCAGTATCTAAACATGAATGTTGAACAGCTCGGAATTGACCTACTTACATTTTCTGGAATTAAGTTTGGTGCAGGCAATGGAGCTGGTGCTCTTTATGTACGCAGAGGGACACCGATTGCGCCGATATTTTATGGCGGTGATCAAGAGCGAGGCTTGCGACCAGGTACGGAAAATGTTCCGGCAATTGTTGCATTTGCTACGGCGCTTGTCGAAGCACAACAAAAAAAAGTGCGTGAATCGGATCGACTCACCCAGTTGCGTAATTACTTCTTTGGTGAAATTACTGCGCGATTTCCTGAGGCGCGAATCAACGGCACCAAAGAATTTAGATTGCCAAACAATGTCCATGTTTCGTTTCCAAATGTCACGAGCGAACTTTTGGTGCTCGAGCTCGATGCCAAAGGAGTCTCAGCATCTGCAGGTAGTGCATGCTCTGCCTCGGATGAGTCAGAATCTCGTGTCCTTTCGGCACTCTATGGGGTAGGAGATGGAAAAAAATGGGGTAGTGTCCGCTTTTCTTTTGGGGCTGAAACAAAAAAGTCTGATATCGACTACACTTTAAAATGTCTTGAAAAAATAATGTCAAAATATCAGGAATACCTACATTAGGATTAATTTTTAATCAGGTATATTTTCATGATACAATGGCTCTATGGATAATGAAATTCGTCCAGTAGAAATTAAGGATTTGAACAAAACGCAGTTGATACTTCTCGCGATTCTTTTGTCGTTTGTCGTTTCAATTGCTACCGGAATCGTCACCGTCACTCTAATGCAACAAGCCTCGCCAGTTGTAAACCAGACTATTAATAGAGTTGTTCAGCAGACCATCGAAAAAGTTGTTCCAGACTACTCATCAACAAAGATACAAACTGTAGTTGTAAAAGAAGACGATTTGGTAGTAGATGCAATTTATAAGACTAGAGCAACAATCGCAGAAGTTTTTGCCTCAAAGGATTCAACGGAAGTTCTGGGAGAAGCATATTCGATTTCTACAGGTACATTTATTGTTTCTAGTTCAAATATAGATAAGACAAAATTGTATACTTTGAAAATCGGTGACGCCTTGTATGAATCTACCGTTTCTGGAGTGTCTACTTTTAGTTTTGCTGTTCTCTCAATCAATAAAATTGATGATATTGTAAAAAAACTTCCCGTATCAACTTTAACGAATGATTCGAACGTAAAACCGGGGCAGACAATAGCCGTAATTAATTTAAATTCGATTGCAAAGGGAACAGTGGGTTCGATTGTGCCGAAGGAACAAAAAGATGAAGAGGGTAAACTTGTTTCAAGCTGGAATGTTATTTCTACTAGCGCGGTAAATTTAGGAGATATGATAGGTTCTCTTGTACTTAATTTGGACGGTAATGTAGTAGGTATTGTTATCCCGAAAGGCGATACAAGTGCTCAGATTTTAGGAATTGATAGCGTTACGAAATTCATTTCAGATAACGCAATAAAAGCTACAATACCAAAGCAACCCGCGTAGACGTTAACGTTTGACTTTAATCAAAAACATTGTAATATGAGTTTTGTACTTATCTTTTAATTTTTCTTTTTTTATCTTTTATCTACTTATATGCCCCCATTCAATCACTTCACAACTAAAGCAAAAGAAGCAATTCGCCGAGCGCACGAATTTGCCATTGAGCGTGGACAAAACCATGTTTCTTCCTTGCATCTACTTGCCGCTCTTCTTACTCAGGAAGAATCTATGGTTATTTCTATATTAGACAAGCTAGAAGTAGATACGATGCTTCTTACCGATAACGTGCTTGAGGCAATCGAGGCACCCGAGGCATCTCGAACTCTTTCACCAAGCTATCAAATTTATCTTACCCCTGACCTTGCTCAGGTTATCGAGCAATCATCAAAAACTGCGGCATTGCTCAAGGACGAGTTTGTTTCAACAGAACATCTTTTTCTTTCAATACTTGAAACTCCGGGAGAAACTCGCGAAGTACTTTCTCGATTCAGACTCTCAAAAGATGCAGTGATGAAAGTTCTTGAGGAATTGAAGAACAATAATATTTCTGATGCTGAATCTCCAAAAAAGATGCGTATGCTTACGAAGTACACTCGTTCACTCACAAAGCTCGCCAAGGAGGATAAGCTCGATCCCGTAATAGGACGTGATACTGAAATAATGCGCATCATGCAAATACTTTCACGTCGTACTAAAAATAATCCTATTCTTATTGGAGAGGCGGGTACAGGTAAGACTGCTGTGGTTGAAGGGCTCGCAAATCGGATAGCAAAAGGAGATGTTTCGGAATCGCTAAAAGATAAAGAAATTGTCTCTCTTGATTTGGGGTCACTTCTTGCTGGTACAAAATACCGCGGAGAGTTTGAGGAACGCCTAAAGGCTATCATGAAAGAAATAGAACGTGCGGAAGGAAAAATAATTCTTTTCGTTGACGAGATTCACACCCTCGTAGGAGCAGGAGCTTCTGAAGGATCACTCGATGCTTCAAATATGCTAAAACCTGCATTGGCGCGAGGTGAACTTCGAGCAATCGGTGCGACGACTCTCAAAGAATACCAAAAGTATATTGAAAAAGACCCAGCACTCGCTCGTCGTTTTCAACCTGTTTTTGTAGACGAACCGTCCCCAGAAGATGCTATTGCGATACTTCGCGGACTAAAAGAAAAATATGAGGTATATCATGGCGTACGCATAACTGATGATGCGATAGTTTCTGCTGTAAATTTTTCAACTCGTTACATCACAAATCGCTATCTTCCAGATAAGGCCATTGATCTTATAGACGAGGCTGCTTCAGCTCTTCGAATTGCGCTTGAAAACAAACCTCCTGTACTTGAGGAGGCTAATAGAAAAGTTATGCGCCTTGAGGTTGAACGAGAAGCTCTAAAAAAAGAAATTGAAAATGCAAGCGCTCAAGAAGTGAGAGACACAAAGGCACGCGTAAAAGAAATAGAAAAAGAAATAGCAAACTACAAGGAAAAGACTAAGGAGATAGAACTAAAGTGGCAGAATGAGAAAATCCTAGTTACTGATATTCGAACAATCAAAAAGGAGCTTGAGGGACTTAGACTCGAGGCTGAAAACGCAGAACTTCGTGCGGACCTTGCGAAAGCTGCGGAGATTCGTTATGGAAGAATTCCTACGCTTTCAAAAGAGCTCGACCAAAAACTCGGACGCCTGAAAAAATTACAGAAATCACGCCGTATTCTAAAAGAAGAAATTACATCCGAAGATATTGCAGAAGTGGTGGCCCGCTGGACAGGTATTCCACTTACTCGCATGCTTGAAGAAGAACGCGCAAAACTTGAGCGCATGGAAGCGGAGCTCGATAAGAGAGTCGTTGGGCAAAGCGAAGCAATTAAACGCGTGGCAGATGTCGTACGACGTAGCCGTGCAGGTATTTCAGACCCGAATCGTCCGATCGGCTCATTTATATTCTTGGGTCCTACTGGAGTGGGTAAAACTGAACTTACAAAGAGCCTTGCTGAGTTTATGTTCAACGACGACAAGGCGCTTATCCGTGTTGATATGAGTGAGTATATGGACCGACACAGTACTTCGAAGCTCGTAGGGTCACCTCCGGGGTATGTGGGCTACGATGAAAGCGGACAGCTTACAGAAGCAGTGCGTCATCGCCCATACTCAGTTGTTCTATTTGATGAAATTGAAAAGGCGCACCCAGAAGTATTTAACCTGCTTCTTCAGGTGCTTGATGATGGACGACTTACAGACGGAAAAGGAAGAATCGTAAATTTCAAGAACACAATCATAATCATGACTTCAAATATCGGAAGTCAGTTTATTGAAAAGATGGAATCAATTGGATTTACAAATAATTCAGCTTCGCACGATTATGAAAATGTAAAAGGCAAAGTGCTTGATGCTTTGAAGGACCAGTTTCGTCCAGAATTTTTGAACCGTGTTGATGAAATTGTGTTATTCGATGTTTTGTCAAAAGAATCGATTCGCGAGATTGTAATGCTTCGAACAAAGGTGGTATCAGACAGACTTATGACAAAGGGCATATCTCTAAATATTTCGGATGAAGCTCTAGATTACCTCGGTAAAGCTGGCTATGATCCACATTATGGAGCTAGACCGCTTAATCGTTTGATTCAGACAAAGATTCTCAATCCTGTAGCATCGTTTATTATCTCAAACAGTCTCGGTAAAGGGGACACGGTACGTGTTGTTGTAAAGGACGGCGACATAGCAATTGAAACGAAAAAGTCTGGAAATGGTAAAAAGGTAAAGAGTTCTGTTTCAGTGATGAGACGAAAAACTGCATAATTAAAAGATTTATATCCGTATAGCAAAACCCCGCTACATAATGTAGCGGGGTTTTGCGAATAATAAATACTACGTAGTATCCTATATTATCCCACTGATCCTGATCCCTTTTGTATAGGAGGAGCAACATTTCCACAAACAAATTGCCATTTTAGATCATTTGTACCTACAGACCAGACATCAGCATACACTCTGTGAGTATCATCAACACTTACAGTAAAGTAAACTTTTCCGTCCTTATTATCTCTCCATAAATAATTGTAAAGATCTGCAAAAGCACTAGGACCTAGTATATTCATGTCTGCAGGAGAAGTTGCAGCAGTAGCAGGCATAAAAGTTTTCAAGTCAATTTTAGTAAAATCTAAGATTTTTTCGTTCTCAGAAGTCTTACTTTTTATTTCAAAAGCATTCACAAGTGCGAGCACATGTACTCCTAGGGGTGTTGCCTTAGAAAATACCACATAGTGTCCGTCATGATTCCATTTTGGATTGTCTACACTTCCATCATAATTAACAGAAACAGGAGAGACAATTCCACTTGAGAGACCAAAAACACCTCCCCATCCGCTCTTTATTCCAAAAACTGTAAAGGCAATATATGACTTTGCTGGTGATAGTACAGCTGAAGTAAATTTGCTATTTGTAGCACTAAACGACTGACTGGCAGAAACAGAAATAGTACTTGGTAAATCAGCTAGCGAAATAGCAACTTTTCCATTTAGAAGAATTGATTTTCCGTCTGAACTAATTGTTAACTTTTCGCCATACACAGCTTCTTTCACCTTAGTGGTTTGATTTTCACAAAATTTTGCTCCGAGCACTTGCCCTGGTATACCCGAACCTCCAGCACCAGACTGCTCATTAACTGGCGCTTGCTGTGTCTGTTTTGCTGTTTTTGAAACTGGCAAGATTGAATCTCCTGCGTCAGATTTCATATCAGCCGATGTTTTCTGTACCTCTTGTGAAAGAGGTTGAACCTTTTGTTCAGGTTGAGCTTCTTTTTTGTTTAGAACACTATACCCTACAATCCCAACGACTGCTATGATTGCTATGATCGCTAATACATTTGCGAATCCTTTTTGATTCATAATTATTTGTTACTAAATTGATATTCGTTTTGATTTTGACTAGAAATCATTCTCATTGAATTATATCAAAATTGATGATGGGGGGGTAGCACATTTGTTGAAAAGGAGACCCTTGCCTGACAAGGATCTCCTTTTTTTGTGCGCCGGGTAGGATTCGAACCTACGAAGCCCGAAGGCGACAGATTTACAGTCTGTTGTGATAGACCACTCCACCACCGACGCAATACATCAAAGTATACACATTTTGTTGTATCTTTCAATTCGGATGTGACAGATCATAAAGTAGGGCATCGTTTTTTTGATAGGCTACAAAAGGCAATAATTTAAGCTATAATACCTTGCATGTTTAGGTCGCTAAAGAAAGCCCTATATTTTCCGGTCGCTTCTTATTTCCGGTTTTTTTCGAGCGTTAGACTTAAGAAGTGGAACCCGAAAATCATAGTAATTACAGGTAGTCAGGGTAAAACAACCTTGCTTCATATGCTCGAAGCTCAGTTTGGCGACAAGGCAATCTACTCTCACAAGGCAAATTCATCGTTTGGGATACCTTTTCATATTCTTGGACTAAATAGAAAGTCGTTTAAAGTTTTTGAATGGGTTGTTTTTTTCTTTAAGGCTCCATTCCAAGTTTACGCACCGTTTCCAAAACAGGAGATATATATAGTTGAAGCAGACTGTGATAGAACTGGCGAAGGAAAATTTCTTGCAACATTACTTCGGCCACATATAACGCTTTGGGTAAGTTCAAGTCGCACTCACTCCATGAATATTGTTATGAAGCTCAGGGAGTCTATTGAAGACGCAACCGCTCGTGAATTTTCAGAATTTGCAAGGTATACGAGAGAGCTTGTAGTTGCAAATGGCGATGTCCTTTCGATTGTTTCATCGCTTGAGGGTATTTCTGCCAGAAAGATTTTTGTACGCGAGTCTGAGTGCTTGTCAAAATTTTCTGTAAATGAATCATCTACAGAGTTTGTAATTGGAAGTACAGTTTATAAAATTCCCTTTCTCGTACCAAAGGATGTCGTACGTTCAATCGTAATGACAGAAATCGTGTGCAAGGAACACGATGTTTCGATAGATACAGATTTTTTAAAACTAGTACTTCCTGCAGGACGCAGTAGTATTTTTTCTGGTACAAAAAATCGCTTGCTCATGGATAGTACATACAATACGTCACTCGAGAGTGCTAGATCAATACTTGAAGTTTTTGCTCTTCATCCGCGCATACCAAAGTGGATAGTTTTGGGAGACATGCTTGAACTAGGTGAGTTTGAAGAGGAAGAGCATGTACGCCTTGCTTCTATAATTGAGAAGTATTATTTTGAGCGTGTAATACTTGTCGGTCCTAGGCTTCGAAAGTCGACCTATCCAAAACTATTGGAAAGCCTGTATTATAAAGATCGTGTTATAACGTTTCTTGGTCCTAATGAAGCATGGAAGTATATTGAATCTGAAAGTAACGGCGGAGAAGCAATGCTATTTAAGGGAGCACGTTTTCTTGAAGGAATTGTTGAAAAACTACTTTTAAATAGTAGCGATGTCGACAATTTGCCTCGTCGGGAAAGAATGTGGAATGCTCGAAGAAAAAAATGGAAAATTTAGTCCCGAAAAAGAAAATATATATTTTGCATGGTTGGGCCTACACTACTGAAAAGTGGCCTCCATTTATTAAAGAGCTTGAATCAATCGGTTTTCAAACAGTTTTTCTTCATATTCCGGGGCTCACTGCTCCACTGGAGAAGGCATGGAATATAGATGACTATGTTTCGTGGCTTTCAGATTCTCTGAAAAACGAGGAGGGAGGAGTTACGCTACTTGGTCATTCGAACGGCGGAAGAATTTCACTTGCGTATACACTTAAATACCCTGATAAGGTAAAACAACTAATTCTTATCGGAAGTGCAGGTGTATATCACAATGATCCGATGATTAAGTTTAAACGAGCATTTTTCGGGACCCTCGCGAAGCTAGGTAAGTCTTTTGACAGTTTGCCATTTATTCGTCGAGCATTTTATAGATTCGTTGGAGAACGTGATTATCGTGATGCGAGCCCGATAATGCAAGAGACGATGAGTAACTTGATAGCGGTAGACCTTGTACCAAAACTCGGACAAATTAAGTGCCCCACGCTACTTATCTGGGGTAAACATGATCAAGCGACTCCACTTTCAGATGGAAAGATTATGAAGGAAAAAATTGTAAATTCTGAACTTGAGATTATAAATGGTGCTCGTCATTCACCTCATTTCACTCATGTAGAAGAAACGATTTTAATTATTAAAAAGTACTATGAAAAGCATCTTTAACTCAGTCGGCTCAAATTATACTTTCAGTTTTGCGATGCAATCGCTTTTTGCATTTGGCAATAAAAATACAACCGAATCATTAAAGAAGTATCTTTCCAAAAAGTACGGAGGTGAACCCACACTCTTTTACAAAGGTAGAAATGCAATCGATTACGCACTTCGCATTTCTGGGATCGCTCATGGTAAAGGCGTGGTTATTTGTGCATATACGTGCGCCGTGGTTCCAACAGCTGTTAAAAATGCAGGATATACTCCTATTTATGCCGATATCAATGAAAAATCGCTCGATTTTTCATTTGAGACTTTTAAGAATATTTATGAAAAAAATGGAAATATCGGAGCTGTAATTATTCAAAACACGCTCGGCTTTACAAACGACATAAAAGAATTTGAATCATTTTGTAGGCAGAATAATATTGTACTAATAGAGGACCTAGCGC
This sequence comes from Minisyncoccota bacterium, assembly GCA_017991895.1. GTDB lineage: Bacteria > Patescibacteriota > Minisyncoccia > Phycocordibacterales > UBA9973 > CAITQP01. The sequence goes on from JAGOPR010000009.1 coordinate 21,220, forward strand.
ATAGCGCAGGAGCAAATTATCCTGACGGGCGTGAAGTTGGTACTGTTGGTGACTACACAGTACTTTCTTTTAGTCAGGACAAAATCATTGATGCGGTTTCTGGTGGAGCACTAATTGTTCGAACGCCAAATGCGATGAAAGCTGAAATTAATTGGAAAAAAGTCCCATTCACAGTTCAATTTCGTGATCGATTTTATCCAATATTTACTTGGAAAGTTAGAAACTTTTATAACATTGGTATTGGTAGAGCTATACATTATATATTTCGAAAATTTAAATTACTGTCAGTGCCTCTATATTCAATCGAACACACAGATTTTGAGATTCTACCAGATTGGTATACCAGGCTCGTACTGAATCGTTTTAAAAATCTCGAAAGTGATATTCTAAGGCGGAGAATGTGCGCTAGAGAGTATCTAAAAATCCTACCGAGCGAGTTGCATTGTGTGGTAAACGAGGAATCAATTGCACGAGCGACCTGTTTACGAATTCCGCTTCTTGTGAACGATCGGAACAATCTTGTCGCTTATTTTAAAGTACATCGTACATATATATCAGATATCTGGTACGATGTACCTGTATCACCTAAGCGCTATTGGCATTTATTTGAAAATGAAAATACCGAGCCGGTCACACGAAGTGTTTCAAGTAGAATGATAAATTTCCCAACACATATGACACTACTCTCCAATGACATTGAACGAATTTCAGAACGTTTTCAAAAATGGAAAAAATAACTTTTAAAGAGATTAAAGATAAGGTAACTTGGGAGACTTTTGTTAAAAGTCGACCCGAATCAAATTTCCTCCAGTCTTGGTACTGGGGCGATTTTCATATTGCGTTAGGTAGCAAAGTATATCGAGAAGGCATATTTAGTGGCGAAGGTCTTGTTGGTGTCATGCTTTGCATCGTTGAAAATGCCCGCCGTGGACGACACATAATTGTACCTGCCGGACCACTCATTGATTGGGACAATAGAGTCCTGTCACTTGCTGTAGTTGATCGACTTCGTGAAATTGGAAAAGAAGAAAATGCCGTATTTGTTCGAGTTCGACCGCAGTTGCCTGAGTCTACTGAATCTCGCTCTATATTTAGAAGTCTTGGTTTCGTTTCAGCACCAACACATTTGCACGC
>JAGOPR010000025.1:0-1798 GCA_017991895.1 Minisyncoccota bacterium
TATTTATATTCCAAGATAGATCGTGAGCAAACTGGTACTTGACCTCGCTATCTAGTAAGCGCACAGTTTGTGGTACGGCATCAGAAGAAAGGCTCGCAAGGTATTCTGTATCAATCTTCCCAGATTCTTCATATCTTGCAATGTTACGGCGAGCGATATAAGCATCGGGATTGATCATATTCATAGCAATAAGAAGCACGACAACTGAGACGAATGCATTGCGGGCAAATATCTGACGTGTACCGTTTGTAATAATGTGCCAAGAAAGCATCGCCATAATGACTCCGAGCCAAATCATAAGCGCGTAACTATAGAGACGAATGGTACTAAAGCCGTATGCATGCTCATATAAAGACAGTCGCACAAATGCTGAGGCTAGAATTAGAATAACTTGGGAAATAAGAACAATACTTAGTAATTTAAACGAGCGGATATGCGACCCACTGTTTTTTATGATAAAACGTTCAGCAATTGAAATAACAAGATACGAAAGAATGGCAACAGCAATAAGCTGATAGAAACCAGTTCTTGCGTACTCGGCATAAGTAAGACCTTTTTCTAAAAGGTGTTCCACTCCCCCAAATAAATAACTAATTTGAAAAAGAATAAAAATAAAGAACAAAACATTTATAGAAGAAAATACAATCGCGACTTCTAGCCATCCCGCACTACGCTCGTTAATAGATGAATGGTCTTGTACTACATGTTTTTTAACAAGCATGTAACCAAGCGCGCCCAAACAGAAAGCTGTGACGATAACCGTTGTAATAATGCGGACCCATACCTCCGACTCAATATTTATATCAAATGAAAATAGCTTCGAAATATATTCTCCGAATATCATGTCCGCTGATGAAAAAAGTGCTGTAAATATAGCGAGTAGAACAACGGAAACAATAACTCCGCGAACAATCTCTTTCTGTTTTGGATGTTTTTTAATAAATCTTGGTAAGGTAAAAATCTTATTTATAGTCAAGAAAAATGGAAAAACAATCGCAAAAGGCAAAATAAATACACGAAGATAATCTATGGGGAGGTACTCCATAAGACTCTTTCGTGACGAAGTATCTATAAAAATACCTAGCAACAAAAGTGATGCGATAAAATTAAAAAATGTTAGAAGCTCGCTTGAACGGACAAAAACCATGACCCCGAAAAAACATGCGAGCACAAGCAACAGTCTTCCAGCATTACTTTGAGGTTTTCCATATGAACGAAGTAGAAAAATCCCCGCGCAGGCGCATGCAGATATAAAAATTGGAAAATTTACCCCAAGAGATTGATCAAAGAACAAATATGTAAAAATAACACCGAGAAAAATAGAAATAATTCCAATTAATAGAATATTTTTATTCTCGGTGTTATTTTCCATACAAAGTATTGATTACAGCTTTTTAACCTGCAAGAAGTCGAGTTCAACTGGGGTTTCGCGTCCGAACATCGACACAAGCACGCGAACCTTTCCTCTCTCGTGGTCAACATCATTAACTTTACCTTCAAGCTCTTTGAATGGACCGTCTGCAATCATAACAAGGTCTCCAACTGAAAGATCGATAGTATGCTTTGCGTTTTGAGTATCGCCCATCGCCTTAAAGAGTGAAGCTACTTCGTCTTTATTTAGGGGAACCGGATTTACTCCTGCTCCAACGAATCCTGTAACACGTGGAGTGTTACGAACAACATACCAAGAGTCGTCTGTAACAATCATGTCTACAAGTACATATCCTGGATATACTTTTTCTTCAGCTTCAACACGCTTTCCTGCTTTAATTTTGATTTTCTTCTCCATCGGGACAAC
>JAGOPR010000025.1:1898-5528 GCA_017991895.1 Minisyncoccota bacterium
CCAAAATGTCAAAGCGGAGCGCTTTTTGGGCGCTCCGCTTTTCTAATCCATTTACAACTCTAAAGTTTATCGAATTTCGTATGTAATAGTTACATTTGAAGTGTACTTACTCTCTCCCCCTGGAAGTTGAGCTGTCGGAGCAGGACTACCCATAGAGTCCATAGCCATTTCAGACTTTGCATACATTGGCACAGGTAAATTGCCAGCATCTGAAAATCTTATAACTCTAACAAGTCGAACCCCCAAATCTTTAGCCAAAACTTCAGCCTTCTGCTTAGCATCTTCGATCGCAATTTTTCGTGCCTCTGCTTGAACAAGAGTATCATCATCTACTGTAAAATCCGGACCTGCAATACTTGTAATACCAAGAGATCCGATACCATCTACGATAGATCCTGCCTTACTTGTATCACGAACTTTCACGTGCATAGTTTGTGTTACATCATATCCGATAAATTTTGGCTTTCCATTTTCAGGACAAGAATCTCTATAACATGGTGTTGGGTAACTATATTCTGGATTTGCACTGTAATTCAATGTGCGAATATCCTTTTCTTCAATACCTGAACTCTTAAAAAATGCCATGACTGCATTTACTTTTTTATTTATTACTTCTTGAGCACCGTGAACAGTGGAATCTTTTTGTTGAACAGAAAAAACGATTGTAGCTACATTTGGTATAGCAAAGGCGTCACCAGAACCTGTAACATCAATAGTATTTAGATTCTGCGCCGTAACAGCAATCGTCCCAAATGTCTTTATTTCGTTGATAAATCTCATGCCGAAATAAAGTGCAATAACAAGTCCGAGAATGAGGAGCACCTTACCCATCTGTGATTTTTCTTCGTCGTTTCTAAATAGTGATTCAATCATAAATATAAAAAGTATTATTTAGTAATAGATACAAGCTCGACATCAAATATAAGTGTTGCATTTGGTGGTATTACATTCCCCGCACCACGTTCACCGTAGCCTAGTTCCGGTGCAATTGTAAGTGTACGCTTTTCACCCTCTTTCATTCCAAGAATACCTTTATCCCACCCCTGAATAACCATCCCCGCTCCAAGTTGAAATTCGAGTGGTTCAACGTGGCCAAATTTTGGATCTACACTTGAATCAAACACTGTCCCGTCTGCAAGTTTCCCTGTGTAATTCATGTGTACAGTGTTTCCGTTTTCCGCAATCGCTCCAGTCCCTTGTACTACGTTAGTAATAGTGAGTCCTGCAATTTGATTTTGATCCATAGAAGTTTCTCTTGGTGATGATGCTCCCTTTCGAGCAAGAATAATAATGAGCACAAGTACTATAACAGCAAGAACAACACTAACAATTTTTTTGTTAATCATTTTTTTATATCGTTTAGACTAGTATAGAAAGATATTACCACACGAAGCCTATGCATTCCACCGCGCAAAAACCCCTGCTGGCAAAAGGTTTTTCTTGGATGAATCGCTAATAGCAAGCTCCCCACATTCCGTTTTTCCGCCGTATTTTTCTTCTATTTTCTTAACATTATTTAAAAGCGTTAGTGGAGAATAGCCCGCCGTATATCCATTCACAATAACCGCGATAGGTTTGTCTCCGAGAACTTTTTGGACGAGTTCAAAAAGTTCATAAAAATCACGCTCTATTTTCCAAAGGGCTCCTCCTGTCCCATGCCCAAACGCAGGTGGGTCCATAATTACGACATCATATCTACTCCCCCTCTTCACTTCGCGTTTTAAAAATTTCAAAACATCATCTTCAATCCAGCGGACAGGAGCGTCTTTAAGTAAAGATAGTTCTGCATTTTTTCGTGCCCAAAGGATTGCAACCTTTGATGAATCAACATGCGTTACCTCTGCACCAGCTTTTACGGCTGACAATGTTGCCCCACCCGTATAAGCAAACAAATTAAGAACTCGTGGTTTTTGGTTTTTGGTGTTTGAAGTTTGAAGTTTTTCCTCTAGCCACTTCCAGTGACTTAGTTGCTCAGGAAAAAGCCCGACGTGTTTGAATGAAGTTGGCCGAAGTTCAAATGTTAAACCGCCATATTCAATGTTCCAATTCTTCGGGAATGTTTTTCCTGCTTTCCAAGCTCCGCTTGTTCCCTTTCTAGAATATGTGGCATCGGCTTTTGCCCAAATTTCGTTTGAAAGTTTTTTCTCCCAAAGTGCTTCAGGGTCAGGTCGAGCAAGTACGTAGCTTCCAAAGCGCTCAAGCCGAGCCCCCTCTCCGGAGTCTATGAGTTCATACGAGGATTCTTTTGGGGTTACTAGTATCATGTTTGTTATAAAATTTTTATTTGTAATAAGCCTATAAACATCTTAGATCAACCCAAAATGCGAACTTTCAGCTCTGTCATTTTTTTATCATCTGATTTCGCTTTTAATACTAGTACCTTAAGGCCAATATCGTCAAAAGTGTCATCTGATACTTTTTCTATAAATTCATCAAAATTCAAGAGTAGTGGTGTTATTTTTTCTGCTCCGTCCAAATTTTGTTCTGCCACCTTAACACATCCTTTAGCAATAAAAGTGTAAATTGCCCAATCAATTTTTCCATTCGGTTGAACAGAATAAAACAATTCCCATTCTTTTGCTTCGCAACCAGTTTCTTCTAAAAGCTCACGCTTAGCAGCAAATAACGGGTCTTCTCCTTGTTCAATTCTTCCACCAAAAGTACAGATAAAAGGCGACTTTCCGGGCTGTTCTTCTTTAGCAAGCATTATTTCACCGTCTTCAGTTACCGCAATAATCGAGGCCGTGTCTGGACGTCGCACTTTTTCAAAAATCTTTACTTCGCCGTCGTATCCAATTTGATCCCATTGATACACATCAAATAGCTTCCCTTCAAAAACTTTTTTTGCGTGATCGGGAATCGGTTGTTTTGAAATTGGACGTTCGATTTTCATATGATTTTAAGAATTTTTTAGATTTTTTCTAAACAGATGCAGTTCACCCAGTAGGCGATCCTGCTGAATCGAGGCGCATAGGAAATGCGCTGTCTAGGAAAAATCTACTCTACGGTTACACTTTTTGCTAAATTGCGGGGCTTATCAATCGGCAAACCTTTCGCGAGCGCTACATAGTAGGCAAACAATTGAAGTGGTATGACAGCAAGTACTGGTGTTAGGTATTCAGAAGTTTTAGGAATAAAAAATGCATCGTCAACTCTCTCAGCAGTTTTACTATCTCCTTCAGTAAGAATAGCGAATATGCGCCCGCTACGTGCTTTGATCTCTTCCATATTTGAAATCATTTTTTCATGAACACTATCTTCGGGTGCAATCGCGACCGTCGGAAAATCCTTATCGATCATAGCAAGCGGGCCATGTTTCATTTCTCCAGCACTTGTTCCCTCGGCATGTACATATGAAATCTCTTTAAGCTTTAAAGCCCCCTCAAGAGCTGTTGCGTAATTTAATTTTCGGCCGATAAATAGGAAGTCTCGAGTATCCGCATAATTCTTTGCAATTTTTTCTATTTCTCCTTTCCTTTTTAAAATACCTCGCACTTGTTCTGGTAGCGCAAGAAGCGCCTCTGTAAGATCTTTTCCTGCTTCAAGTGAAAGACCTCTTCCGCGAGCTAAATTAAGAGCAAAGAGCGACAGAACAATAAGCTGAGATACAAAAGCTTTCGTTGACGCCAC
>JAGOPR010000010.1:0-3442 GCA_017991895.1 Minisyncoccota bacterium
TCATACATATCAGAGCGTGAACTGACAAATTTTTTGCGCCACGAATCCTTGATGTTGTTTTTGAGCATGACTCCAAGTGGACCATAGTCCCAAGTACCCGCAAGTCCGCCGTAAATTTCCGAACCTTGGTATATAAAGCCACGTCTCTTTGCGAGTGACTCGATTTTATTCATTAAATTTTCTTCGTTCGAATTTGTTTTATTCATAGTATTGCCTATAACCTACAAGCTAACAGCTATAAGCTAATTTGTCACTATATGCCCTGCTGGTGGGAATCCCGAGTCATTTCCTAGAAAAGTCGTTACAGCCCCACGACTTGTGGTTAGCTTTTCCCCAGTATATGTATCTTGAGCAGATACCAGTGTATCAAGCACAAGTTTAGGTACGGTACCTACTTGCGAGCTAGATGGATTAAGGCGTACTTGGAATGAAACTGTACGCCCTGCACTTGAAAGCCCCGTACCTGGAGGAATCTGACCTATTACCCAGCGCACAGTGCGCGTTGTTGCGTCGTACTGTACAGACTCATTTGTAGGTGATATCGGACCCACCCAGTCAACGTAAGTTGGCAATGTTGCATTTGCTATTGCTCCAGAAAGCTGGTTTGCTGAATTTGTAACACGCCATGTAACCGTATAGGTTGTCGGCTGTTCGGCCTTTGGAGGTATTGGGCCAGTATTTGAAAACGGACCATTTGTATAGAACGCTTCTCCTGAAAAACCAAGGTCTGAACTCACGACAGCAGTCTTTTGTTGGAAATTTGTAACACTTGTCACGATACCGCCAGTATCTGACTGCTTACCTTTGATACTTACTATAAATTTTATATTTGGAGAATTTGCTAGAGGTTGACCCGGAGACCAAAGTGGTTTCACTTTAAATGAAAAATCTAATACCCCAGAATCCGATGGGTCAATCACTCCGAGCTCTTTTGCTGTTGTTCTGTTCCAAACGATAGTCTGATCGTTCGAATTATAGAACCCTTTCGAAGCCACAATGGTGCTAGCATCAATCGAATTACCAGAAATACCAACTTCCACTTCTGCGTCAGTAATTTGTGTAGGAAGATTGTTTACCCAATTTACAGTAACAAGCACTGAGCTCGATGGAGACACAGGAACAGTATCCGTTGTCATTCCATTTATCGAAAGGTTCGCATCAATAAATGGCTTCACTAGAGAAATAAGATGGAGCACAGAATTGTAAGTAACACCGATTTTTGTTCCATCGGTCGCGCTCTTTGCTCCAGCGTAAACTCTAAATGCTCTATCTTCCCCGTCTTGTCCATATACTGTTCCTGTGACTGTGACACTACGCTCAGCTCCGGGTGCAAAATCTCCAAGGTCCCAAACATTATTGAACGAAGATGCTTTTGGTGTAGCACTCGCAAACTTAAACCCACTTGGATACTCAACACGGAGCAATACTTTGTTTACAATATTCTTTGAATTTGATTTTACCTTCACGGTATATGTAAGATTTTGATTAGGACTTAACGTCTTAGGTCCATCAACTATAAGGGATAGCGGTGCAGAGCTTATTGTCACAGGGAAAACGCTCTTCTTTATGAAGATTGCGTTCGAACCTGCGATTCGATACTGAAGAGAAAAATCAATATTCTTGATACTCGCCTCTTCTCCATAAAGAGTTACGAAAATATTTTTTGTAACTGTTTTACCTGTTTCTACGCGTCCGAGGGAGATAAGCTGTCTTACATGCCCTGCTCCACTTCCACCCTCACCGCCCTTATCATATTCCATAAATAAATCAGCCAATTCGAGCGAGGCAGGATTTTTGTTTACTACTTCTACTTGAAGAGGAACCTCCTCTCCGCCAGCAGCAAACGAATTACCAAGTACATTAATTGAAATATTTTCATTGGAAACTGTATTGCCACCGTAAAAAAAGCTCCCGACAGCAAACAATACTGATAGTATCGCAAAACCTACCGCAAATCGGAAAAACTTTTTGAAAAATGATGGGTGTGAAGCAATCTTTGTAATCTTTTCGTTTATTTTCGGAATTTGCTCGTTTTTATCCCATTCATTTTTTATAGAAAATCTGCGAGGGTGCAGAATATCAAAACGGCGAGCCTTGCGCCCGACAAGATCACGACGGTAAAGTCGCTTTTCCATATCTTCTAGTCGATGTGCATCATTTGCGTGTGGGTCGTCCTTGTTTTTATCGTTATTGTCAGAAAGCATACTCGTCAATTATATCATGTATCGCCTACAAGTTACTTGCTACAAGTGCCTGATTGATATCTCGAATTAGCCTGTGTTGATATGCAATATCAGAAAACCCAACCGGCGTAGAATCTTCTCCGCTTTCATCACGAAGAATGTCTCGAGATAGGTAGCCAAGCGCGACAAGGATTCGTGCAACTGAAAGAAGTTCAATTACCCGATACTCGGTCTTGTCACTTTGTACCTCGAGCAAATCATACGCACGGGAAATTGCTCGAAAGACTTCCTCATTGGCATCTTCACCTCGTACTAGTCGAACAATAAGTGAGGAAATGTGAGCTACTATACGCTCCCCCTTCTGGTGTCGACAAACATCTTTATAGGAAAAAATAGGAGATGCAGTAGTGACGCGCCAAACTTCTTTGCCACGAACCAAGTCTACTTGTATTTTAGAAAAATCCTGCACAGTATATCGAAGTTTTGAAGTAAGTTTTCGCACTCCTTGTGCATGCGCGTAAATAAGTCCTAGCTCGCGCGTGAATAAAATAAGTATTTTCGAATCCTCGCCTTTTGGTCGAGAACCTAATACAAATGCTTCTGTGTGGTGAATGTGGTGCATGAAGAACAGATTATAGATTTAAGATTTAAGATTTAAGATTTAAGAAAGTCTCCTTATCACCTTCGATCACAATAACCTCCCCGTCACGAAGTGTTTTGTAAGGTATGTCATTATCTATGCAATATTGTATTTCTTGATCCACACCTGCTGACTCTGGATGTTCAGATTTATAGTGTACTGCGACAGAATACGGTAAAATTCCTAACCCGTCCCAATTAAATTCTTTAGTATAACCAAGTGGTAATTCATTAGGATCGTCTACAATTTCGAGTCCATGCATACTCGGGGCAAGAATAACTACTCCCGCACTATATCCTGAATACACAATTGAATCCTCTTTTAATCTTTTTATTATAATGTCCCCAAAACCACTTTTCTCAAAGGCACGCTTAAGTATAAAAGTGTTACCGCCACGCACCCAGACGAAATCAAACTTTTTTAATTCAGATTCAAGTTCTTCAGGTTTACCAAAATAATTTCTTAGGTCTAACTCTTCAGCTAAAAAACCAAAAGCTTGCAAGTCATCAACCTCTCGCTTTGTACTTTCTATACGCTCTTCGGTAGATTTCATATCTCCGGCATTCATAATAATCGCACCGCGCGCATGAGAACCCGCCAAGCGTACAAGCTCGTTTCC
>JAGOPR010000010.1:3542-21270 GCA_017991895.1 Minisyncoccota bacterium
AAGCTTGCAAGTCATCAACCTCTCGCTTTGTACTTTCTATACGCTCTTCGGTAGATTTCATATCTCCGGCATTCATAATAATCGCACCGCGCGCATGAGAACCCGCCAAGCGTACAAGCTCGTTTCCATGTTCCCCTATTCGATATGAAGCAAGATACATTCTCATTATTTTAAAAAATGCATAATCGCAGAAAAAGCTTCTGGTAGCTCAAGAATATCATCTGATAAATGTCCTCCATTTGAAAGAACAGCCAATTCACAACCAAGCTCTGATGAAAGTTTTTTAGAATGAGAAACTGGAACCTTTGGGTCATCAATACTATGTATAACTGTAAATTGTGCTGAGGATTTTTTTATCTTATTGAAATCAAAATCTTTAAAAAATCCATCAATAGCACGATATTTTGAATTTAAATTTTCACTCTCTAAACTTTCTACTGGTCCAGCAACTAATAGAACTCCACCAATTTTTTTACCCTCAGGAAGTAACTCCAAATAATTTAAAATGGCAGGCACGCCAAGAGAATGGCCAACAAGAAAAATATCTTCTGTCGGTACAGGAATAGCATGTTTAATTTCACTAATCCATTCTTCTTTCACGGGTACATCCGGTGTAGGCATAGGGAGCGAACAAGCATAAATGTCTTTAAGCGCTAGTTGCCCCATTATCCAAGAACGCCACCCACCGTTTGGAGTGCCGTTAAATCCATGAACTAAAAATACTTTTTTCTGTTCCATACTAAATACTTTCTTTTTTTGCAACGAGGTCGATATCAAATCTTATCGCTCTTTCAGAAATAGCACGTGCTGTCTGCATCGCAATGTTCATCGCGTCTCGATTGAAAATAATATCTGCTTCTTTATAATTCACTTCCTGATTTTTAGCATTGAACATATCAAACTGAAGCGTCGCCTTCTGTATTAGATCATGTACTTGCATTGCGCTATCGGCAACAAGAAGTAAATTGCGATGAATAAGCTCGATTTCTTCGAGAATTTTTTTTCTTCCCTCTTGATTCACAATCCACGGAAATGAAATTTTTATTTCTCCATCAATCGCATCTTCTGCTCGAAGCATGGCCTCTGACAAGTTTGCAAAATCACCTCCATGAAAAAGCGGCGGTATATCTAAGATTTTTGCTTCCTCTTTAAACTCTACACGAATATTTTCTGGGAATGATCTTATGGAAATCCCAATATCACGATGAAATCCCTTCAAAGCAGAGAGAAAAAGCTCGCTTGCTTCACGGATTTTTTTAAGATGGTCATGAAGAATTCCTTTCCCTTCAAATGTACGTAGCTGGTATTGATCCTGCATCACTAAATTATATCAGAAAAATACTTTTCAATCGTCGAGGCAAGTTCTGGCACTGTGTCAACAGTAGCAAAAGGTTCCGTTTTTATAAGTCTTTCCCTCTCATGGTATCCCCATGTTACGGCTATCGCTGGAACATTGCACTCTCTAGCTTCCTTAATATCACCCACTGTATCTGTGATAAAGATAGTTGCAGAGCCATTTTTCTTATACTTCTCAAGCAACATTTTAATCTTTTCAACCTTACTCTTGTGAATGTCCGACCCCATAATGTCATTAAAATAATCCCCCAGACCCTCGCGTCTCAATATTTCGCTAATAGTATTACTTGGTGTTGAAGAAACAACGGTGACCACCGAAGTTTTTGCAAGATTTGCTAAAAGTATTTTAATTTCCGAAGGTACAGTCAACGTCCGAGTTTCGTGCGCGTATTTTTTTTCAAAAACTTCAATCGAATCAAATTTTCTAGTGCCATTCTTAGTATGTTCGTTCATCACTTCAAAAACATTCCCGTCAAAATAATTTCGATACTCTTCAAGAGAAATACCCTCATTCAACTCTCTGCCGAGCGTATGGCATATCCCTAGCGTATCAACAAGCACGCCGTCAAAATCGAACATTATGAGAGCTTTGTCATTCATTATTTTTTCGCAAGTGAAATCTGTTCTCCTTGAAACAAGATTTCTTCTGCAGATACAACTTTTTTCAAATCTGCTTCAAATCCTTTGACTGTTTCTTCTTTAGATTTTGGTAGGACAAGCTCTATCACGTCACTTGGCATTAATCCTTCTGTTTTTCGTAATTCCTGTATCTCACGTACAAGCTCGCGGTAATCTCCCTCACGTTTTAATTCTGGAGTAATAGTCATATCGAGGACAAGATCATCCACAATATTTTTATCCTCGACAATATCCTTGATATTAAGTTCATCGAGCATCATCTCGCGATATGAGGCCTTTAGCTGAAAGCTTTTAGCTGAAAGCTTTAGTAGCGGTTGTCGCACTGGGATTCCTGCTTTCTGGCGAAGTTGTAGTCCTACCGAAGTTATGTTTCGTGCTTCCTGCATTTCTTCTAAAATCTTACTTCCTGATTCTTGCTTCTGTTCCATTGGCCAATCAGCTAGGTGGACACTCTCCGCATCGGAATCATTTTTAATTCTTTGCCAAATATCTTCTGCTGTAAACGGAGCGAGCGGAGCGAGCAATTTAGCTACAGTTTTAAACACTGTATACAATGTTTTCTTTGCATCAGCATCACCATCTTTCACTCGGTCTCGAGAACGTCGAAGATACCATGTTGAAAGGTCGTCTACAAAGAGGTCAAACGGTCGCGTTGCTTCAGTCATGTCATAAGCATTCATGCCTTTTGTCACTTCATCTACAAGCTGATTCAAGCGCGAAAGTATCCAAACATCGAGTACATTTGTGCTTTCATTGCCTTTTTCTTTTTGCTCTTTTCTCTCGAGATCTTGATCTCGGTATAGTTCATAGAACGCAAGCACATTCAAAAGACGTCCAATGAGTTTTGAGGCAATATCTTGAACGGTTTTTTCTGAAAAGTTTGCATCCTCACCTTTCATGAGTGGGCATGACATTAAATATAAGCGAAGTGGATCAACACCATACTTATCGAAAAGTACCCATGGGTCGGGGAAATTATTTTTTGATTTGGACATTTTTTGTCCATCCTCAGCGAGAAGTGTACCTGTAGTTACAACATTTTTAAACGGCGCGCCATCAAAAAGCACGGTCGAGATAGCATGTGTGTAATAAAACCATGTTCGAGTCTGAGCAATATATTCGGCAACAAATCCCGCTGGGAAATTTCTATCCTTCCAATTGTCCTTTGAATCTCCCATGTAGTGATCTTGAGCAAACGGCATTGAACCAGACTCAAACCAGCAGTCTATAACTTCTGGGATACGATGGTATTCCTCTCCATTCTCATCTACCAGCATCACGGCATCAATATAGGGACGGTGTAGATCCAGCTCATAATTCGCGTTATGCGGAAGTCTTACAAATGGAATGTCCATAATATCTCCCGGCTCGTGGCGGTAATTTCGATATATTTCTGTGCCTCGCACGTCATTACAACATTCCGATATGGTCGGCAAAGTTTCTAGCGATATTCCGTGGCTGACAATTAGAATATTTTTATTTTTGTATTTTTCTTCGATTTCATACAAAAAATTTCCAAAGCGAATCTTTGCTGAAAGTCGACTCTCGCCTCCCTCCGGAGTAGCACGGAAGAAATTTTCTTGATTGTTTGACCATGCCTCGTGTTCGGCCCATGTTTTCCCATCAAATATTCCGGGGTCGAGCTCAATAAGTCTGTCATCAAAAATAACTTGCTCGGAAGAAATCCCAAGAATATTTTGAACAATTTTTGCTGTTTCTGTTGTTCGAGTAAACGGCGAAACAAAAATATAATCAATCTTTTTTGATTTCAATTTTTCTCCGGCGCTTTCTGCCTGACTTTTTCCTTTTTCCGTTAGATGCACAGACTTTTCATCGGCAAAACTGCACTTACCCGTAAGGTTATGCTCGCCTTCTCCGTGTCTCAAAACTGTATAAGTATTTCCGGATTTTTTTGTTTTTGCCTTCAAATCTTCGATAGAATTTACAAACAAAAACTTACCGCTTACAGACTTCCAAAATGGAAGTGGGCTCGCCCAATATCTATTGCGAGAAATATTCCAGTCTGGCGCACCTTCCATCGTATTTTTAAAGCGACCTTCTTTAAGATGCTCTGGTATCCATGCCATATCTTTTGCCGTTTCAAGCATTCTTGTTTTTGCTTTCTGGATATTTATAAACCAGCTTGGAAGCGCGTAGTAGAAAAGAGGCGTCTCACATCGATAACAATGTGGATATGAGTGCATAATTTTTTCTTTCTTAAAAAGAGAGCCCTTCGCCTGAAGGTATTTCAAAACCTCAATATCCGCTTTCATGTGTCCGTCTTTTTCAGTAGATTTCGGCTTTATTGGCATGCCAGCAAAATCTGTCACTTCAGGAGCAAACTTTCCTTCTGGCGTGACGTGTACGATAAAGGGAATACCTTCTTTTTGAGCGAGCGTTGCATCGTCTTCACCGAAAGCTGGAGCCTCGTGTGCAATACCTGTACCATCTGTTGTCGTCACAAAATCCGCATGAACAACTGTCCATGATTTTGAATTCGCGAGAAGTGCCTCCCCTTTCGTATAGTAGTCGAATGGTGGAGTATATTTCTTACCAAGTAATTTTTCTCCCAAAAATTCCTCTACGATTTCGTATGGTATTGGAAAGTCTTTAAAAACTGTTTCAACACGATCTTTTGCGACAATATATAACCCTGATTTTATTATATTCGAAGGTGTCTTAACTCCATTTTTTTCTCCTGTTCCGATTTCTATAATGTCATTATGTTGTCCTACTTTTACTTTCACATAAGTTTCTTTAGCATTTACAGCAAGCACTATATTGCCAGGCAATGACCATGGAGTTGTCGTCCAAGCTACCATGTAAGTAATAGGATCTCCTGCCCCGTTAGAAGTAGGTTCGTTCTGCGAACCGTTAGTTCTAATGGGGTCAACGAGTGGCATATTTACGTAAACAGAAATATCGGCAATATCCTTATATGAATTATCCATCGCGATTTCAGATTTTGCGATTGGTGTCTCACAACGAGGACAGTACGCGAGGACGCGCACGCCTTCGTAAATAAGTCCTTTGTCGTTCATTTGTCCAAGCGCCCACCAAACACTTTCAATAAAAGTATTGTCCATCGTCTTGTATGAGCCGTCAAAATCCACCCAGCGTCCGATACGCTCTACGGTACGCTTCCATTCAGAAACATATGTGAGCACTTTACTTCGCGCATGTTCAACAAATTTATCTACACCAAGTTTCTCAATCTCAACGTGACCTGAGAGTCCCAAATCTTTTTCAACGATATTTTCAATAGGAAGTCCGTGACAGTCCCAGCCCCATCGTCGTGGTACACGAAATCCCTGCATCGTTTGATAGCGACCGATAACGTCCTTCGCTGTTGAGCCGAGAATGTGTCCGTAGTGCGGAAGCCCTGTTGCAAATGGTGGACCATCATAAAAAACATAATTCCCTTTCGGCGCCTCCTTCTCGAGTGATTTTTTGAAAGTATTATTCTCGCGCCAAAATTCAATAATTTTTTCTTCTCGTTCTGCGCTAGCTGATTTACTTGTATTTTTTTCGTTGTTCATTTTTTTATATAAATGCGCTTATGACTGTAAAAATTCCGAGAAACACTCCGGGGATGTTCGCCCAATAAACAAATTTTTCCTTTTTAAGATATCCGTAGGCTGTCCAAATAATGCAGTTAAGTGTCACGAAGGCTGGCTGAATAAAAATGTGACTCTCACCTCGCAAATTGTCATTAGCAATTTCTAGTAATGACACAAACATACCGATGGCAAGGCATGCGCCGAGGGTACCAAGAATTTTAATTGTTTTATCATTACTCATATAAAAAAGCCCGTCCACGTACAACAACATTACATTGTTATACAAGGACGGGGTTCATTCCGCGGTACCACCTTGTTTTCCCAAATTGGGACACTTTATTTCGTAGGCTCTACTTGCCGATTACTCGGGGTTCTTCCTAAAGCTCAGAGGTGATTGCCTCTTCAACGCTTATGTCCTTATACTACTAAAATACAGATTTCTGTAAAGGATGAATCACTTAAACTTTCACAGACGAGTACAGTTCTAGGCGCGGGTTCGTTTTGCGACGGAGACGTACCTAAACGTACGTTGATAGAGAAAAATGAACTCGCAACAACGAAATGTGCCGTTTGTGGAAGTTTAACGAACGAGGAATATTCCAGCACTAATAAGTACCACCCCCGCAATCTTATGCATAAGAGCCTTTTTACTTAAATCCTCGTGCATTTTAATATGCATGCGCCCTTGAATTATGAGTACAAGGAACATGAGCATGATTGGGAAAAATGCCTGCATTGCAGAAACTTGCGAAACAGATGCTGTGGCAATCGCCATCAAGAAAAAGAATGTTGATCCGTAATCTGCGATTTTAGAGAAAAATGAACCGCCGGCATACCGCAAACACACACGGAAACTATTACTCTCCCCTTGTCCAAGCAATGATTTAAGTACAATAAAAATCGTAATGAAGAAAAATGTTGCGAGGGCCATACTCAAAAGATAATTGGTCTCGGAAATATGGTAATGAGAAGAATAGTACTGGAAAAGGTAATTCTGAAAACCAATATAAAAAACATTGAACAGGAACATCCCAAAAATTGCCAAGCGTTTCTCTTTTCCAAATTTCGCGACCAACTTTTTTCTACCCAAGAATAGAATGCCGCCAAATACTAGTAGAAAAATTCCGGAAACCTCGGCAATGCTAAGTCCTCTTTTTAAAACTACAATATCTACAAAAAGGAAAATTATAGGCGCAAGATTAAAAAATATTCCAGAGGTTGTTATTTCCAATCTTTTGAGTAACACACTGTAAAAATAAGAATTGAAAGCGTTTGTGAGACCTAATAGAACAATCATTGGTCCGAGCAATAATGACGGTGCCTCGCCTAAAATAATAAATCCTGCAAAGTACGCAATCAGACTATACATTCCGATGCGTATCCAAGTCGCAGTCAAAAGACCAATTGATTTTTGTCTAACAATTGTTGCCTTATCTACCGATTGTCCTAATGCTGTAAAAAAAGTTGAGCCAAGGCTATAAAGTTGCCACATACGCCATATTATACATTTTTATTATATTAAATTGAGCTCTTTCCTGATTTTGTAAGTATCTCCATGAAATAAAAGCCCCCGATATGAATTAACTGTCTCTGGTTTTGGATATCCTTTAATCTTTTTAAATGTCTTTCGCCTTGTTGTTGTACGAAGCACCCGATGATGCGGAAAATGAATCCACCCTAGAAAATCAACACCTGAAGAAAATGTCTTTATATACACCT
This sequence comes from Minisyncoccota bacterium, assembly GCA_017991895.1. GTDB lineage: Bacteria > Patescibacteriota > Minisyncoccia > Phycocordibacterales > UBA9973 > CAITQP01. Next base: position 10,817 of record JAGOPR010000010.1, read on the forward strand.
TATGTTCATGTAGCAATAGTTTTAATACGTCATTTAAGTACGCGCTTATCTTTACGATTATAGTTTCAAGATACGACTTGTCCATCGATAGGATAACAAAATCGTCTGCATATCGAATGTAACATTTTACTCGTAAATCTTGTTTTACGAACATATCAAATTCATGCATGTATATATTGACCAAGAGTTGTGAAGTTAGGTTCCCTAGCGGAAGCCCCACACCTTCGCGACTGGTATGAAAACTTTTTACGACCTGTCCGATAAGCCATCGCATTTCATCGTCTGCAATATGTCGTTCTAGTATCTTAAAGAGAATTTTGTGGTCTATATTCGCAAAGAATTTTTTGATATCGCATTTTAAAACATAGCATGTGCGAGTGTGATTCATAGATACTTTTCCCGCAAACACCTTAAATCGGTCGAGTGCACGGTGTGTTCCTTTATTTTTGCGACAAGAGTATGAATCGTGGATAAAACGACTGTCGAAATACCAATACAGTTCCTTGTAGATAAGATGGTGTAAAACGCGGTCGCGAACCATTGCCTTGTGAATGTTTCTCGGCTTTGGGTCTGAAATATTAAACGCTGAATACAAACCGTGCTCATATTTCCGCTCTATAAGACTTTTGTGCAGTTCAGCAAGATTTTCCGAAAGTTTTGCTTCGAATAGCACCACATCTTTTTTACTTTTCTTTCCAATTCGAAATCTATTCCAAGTTACGAGAAGATTTTCCATTCCTATGATATCTTTGTACTTATGAGTGAACATACACCAAATATTACCCCCCCCCCTCGCAGTTCCGCTAGTGCTGGCTCGTACAAAAGAAGCCTACAAGGTCTGGCATAATTATTTAATACATTTAACTCGTGTAGACCGATATACTATCGGTGTTAAAATTGATGAAACGTTTACTTCGATTTTAGAGACTATTTTCCGAGCGACATTTGCATACGACAAATTCGAAAAACTTTCGCTCGTATCGGGGGCCATAGGTAAATGCGACCTACTAAAGTTTTTCTTGCAAATTTCGTGGGAACAAAAAATAATCGACAATAAAATTTATTCTTCTCTCATTCTGCTACTCGATGAAGTTGGCAGAATGCTAGGCGGATGGAAAAAGAATCTAAACGAAAAAACTCCCGCTAAAAAATAGCGGGAGAAATCGTATGAGTCGCAGAGAACAACCAAGCAATAGTTCTCATTCCAGTCACCATTCCAATTGTTCGAATCGCGGTTCACACTACCGTCAGAGTTCAGGTACAAGTTCGCCACCTGAACGTTGCCATCGTTCACCGCAAGATTTGTGCGCTATGCCTTCTTTCCCACCGGAAGCATCGCCTGATACTTCCTGAATTTTATTTCGAGTCTTGAGATATCTCCCTCGCTCGCTGACATAGCGAACCGACTAATTTGATTTTTTCGAAAAAGGATGCACTCACCCGCAAAATGTATCCTGCGGATTCCTCGCAAATTCCTTTGGCGAGAAATTGACGATGCAAAACCGTAGCCGTACATCTATCTCATTCCGAATCATAGTATAACAAAAAAGTAGCTCCGCATTAGCGGAGCTACAATCAAAGGGTTTAAGAACATAAGATAAACTAAGCGATAAAGCATCAAAGTGCTCTAATCGCAGAGAACAACCAAGCAACAGCGCCCAGGCCAGTCACCATCCCAAGGGCGCGAATCGCGGCGCACACCACCGTCAGAGCCCAGGTACAAGCGCGCCACCCGAACGCGGCCATCGAACACCGCAAGATTGCCTTTTTCATCAAACCCAAGGAAATGTGTATCTTTCGGTAGGTTTTGATCAGTCATTTCTGCAATCGCAACTGAGCGCACACCATAAAGACCTGCACCGGGAATACTTTTAATAAAAGCCAACGCTTGCTCTGAAGAAAAACCTCCCTTCCTTTGGAAAACTTTTACTTTTTTCTGTGCGCCAGCTTCCGGCAACTGTGACGGAGTAGCGCCACCAACTTTTTCACCCCATTTTTGAGAATGCTCTTTGACGGCATCCTCACTCGGGATAGTGATGTACTCCTTGCTCTCGTAAATACATACAAAGCCCTCATCGCCTGTAACCAGTTGGACAGGTTTAGCTTTTGACACAATTTCATGTGTGCCATTCATTAGCCCGAACAATGCGTCTTTCGAAACATGATTTAAGGCATGAATTAATTTCTGAGGTTCAATGCCCCAGGTAATGAGAAGCTTTTCTGCAAGCTTCAGAAAGGATGCGAGGTTCTCTCCCAGCAACCCAACGACTTTTTGGAAATTTAACGAAGCCATCTTGTTCTGTTTTAAATTGTAAAACTACAGCCATTTGATCCAAGCGGTCTTTTCGCCGAAGCGAGCCCGTTTTTGGCACCAATAGGTAATCTTTATAATTATACCACATTCTCTATAAAATTGCAAGATTAAAAAGACCCTTGTTTTTAGGGTTTTATTCTACTAACTACTATCCACTAATTACTAACTAGCCCCTACATCTTCTGCGGTACCTCAATCCCCAAAAGATAGAGTCCGTTCTTCATTGTAGTTTGAAATGCCTTTGTCAGCGCAACTTTATAAAGCGAAGTATTTATGTCGGATGTATCGATAATCTGTCCGCTTGCATAAAAACCATTAAAGTTTCCAGCAAGCTCAACTAAGTAATTTGCGATAGTACTCGGAGAAAGTTCGACACCGGCACGTTCAACTACTTCAGGAAAACGATAGAGCATTTTCTCTAGATTTGAAATGACACATCCTTCAGAAGGTGCAAAATTAAATTTTGTCATTCCTTCCTTTTCGGCTTTATCGACAAGTGACCCAGCACGAACTGCTGAATACTCAAGGTATGGGCCCGTGTCTCCTTCAAGGCGGAGCGCCTCCGACAAATCAAATGCCATATCAGTCATACGCCCTGATCTTAAAATTCCAAATGCGATTGCAGAATGTGCAAGAATTTCAGCAGTCTGTGACAATGCCTCGCTCGAAATACGCTCGCGCATAATTTCTTCAATTTTTGCCTTTGCTTCATCCATGACATCGTCGAGATACATAACATTACCTTTTCTAGAACTCATTTTTCCTTCTCCCTTAATACTCATATAGCCATAAGGAACATGCTGAAACTCCGAGCGCTTCCCCACGCCAAGCTGTTCGCATATTGCAAAAAGTTGTGCCATAGCGAGAGACTGTTCTGGACCAATAACCCAAAGCATTTTATCTGCTTTATGTTTTTTCTTTTTTATATCGGTAAGTGCAAGATCTTGTGTTATATAAAGTGCCGTACCATCTTTTTTAACAACAACCGTGTCAGTAAGCCCTATACTTTCTAAGTCTGAAAGTATGGCTCCATCTTCCAGTTTCTTAAAGACACCTTTTTTTAATCCTTCATCCACAAAATTTTTTCCCTCTTGGTAATGTTCATGCTCATGCCAAACATAATCAAAAGTAGCCCCAAGACGAGCAAGGGTTTTTTTCTGCCCTTCGTACGCATACGAAAGTACTTTCTCCCAGAGTTTCCAAACTTCAGCATCTTTGTTTTCCCATCGCACGACTAGATCACGAACCTCTTTTTCGATATCTGGATTTTCAGATTCAGTTGCCCCTTTTACATATAACTCGTCAACAAAACGATCAGGGCGAATACCAGCATCTTCTGGTGTAAGCCATTCATCTTGGTGCTCTGCCCAATAAGATATATCAGTTATACGTGAACCATCTTTTTTAGCTGACACAAGATAGCCCCACATAAGTTTGGCTATAGCGATGCCACGATTGTTATCTACCATCTCGCGAACAACTTTTGCTCCATTTGCTTCTATAATTCTACAGATTGATACTCCAGTAAGAACATTGCGTAAATGACCCAAGTGCATTGCTTTGTTTGGGTTTGGAGAAGCATATTCAATTGCCCATGTCTGATTTTTAAATTGATCTGTTTTACCAAATGAATCCGCCTTTAAAAGTATCTCCTTTGTTTCTTGTATAAAAAATTCTTTGGATAGATGGAAGTTTATAAACCCCGGACCAGCAATATCAATTTTTTCTATTTCAAAAAGTTTGTTTTTTGAAAGTTCAGCAACTATTTCTTCTGCAAGAACCCTTGGATTTTTACCGAGTTTTTTTGCATGCGCCATTGCGACATTCGTCGAATAGTCTCCGTGGGAAAGCTCGGCAGGATGCTCAAGCGTAATAACCGAAGCTTCTATACCAAGGTTCTTAAGCGCATCATGTATTTCTTTTTTGAGTTTTTCCTGCATGTTGGTGTTTGACGTTTGATGTTTTCTCTATTTCTTTCCTGTCGAGCCAAAACCTCCCGTTCCGCGCTCAGACTCACTCAGAGTATCAGTTTCCTCGAGTTCTGCAATCTCTACCGGATAAATAACAAGTTGAGCTACTTTATCTCCCTCCTCTACTGTATAAGGCTCAGTACCAAGATTTACAACGTGGGTATTATATTCCCCACGAAATCCTGCATCATAAACTCCTCCCATAGTATGAAGACCCGCCTTCGCAATACTACTCTTATCTTTCACGATTGCCGCGTAACCTTCTGGAAACTCCAAAGCAAAGCCATGATAAAAAAGATGGTGTTCCATCGGGGCAAGTGTGTAGGTCTCCATAGCATACATATCCATCCCTACGTCCCCCGGATGATGGTATTTTGGAAGCTTTGCGTCGGGTTTTAGTTTCTTTACCTTAATAATCATATGCTTAAAAATAGCTCAGAATGTTCACTAAGTCCATCTGTTAGCTTCTCTTTATCCTTAAAAAATTCTCGAAGCTCCGGCTTTGTAAACCACTTTATTTGCTCTACTTCTCGCGGATCAATTTTAAATTTCTCTATAGGCCAGTCTGTAGTATCAATATAAACCTTAGCAAAATAATTATTTGTTCTCTTCTGTACTCTTATCTTTGTAAATTCTTTGATTACTGTAAGCGGGTATCCAATTTCTTCCATCGACTCTTTAACTATATTCGATTCATATGTCTCATCTTCCTCTACTGTACCTGCGACAGCTGGACCCCATTTTCCTGGACCATTCTTTAAAGTAAGCCCCCTTTGTGCGAGTAAGACTCTGCCGTCAGTATGCTTAAGACACAGCGCAGAAACCCTGAGAATATCAGTTTCATTTCTATCAGCTCGGTCTTTATAGCCGATTATTTCGTCTTGCTCATTTACTAATGGTACTTTCATATTTTTCAAAAAAGTTCTTAACTTGTGGGATAAATACTATATTTATAAACGCCTTTCGTTCTTGTTCCGACATTTTATTGAGCTCGTCTAACGAATAGGCTTTAAATCCGTCCACTTCATTTTCCTCTGGCTTCAAATCTTCTAGTGCTCCATTATAAGAATATCCAAAAAAGTAACCGAAAACTCTATGCTGTTTACCCCCGCTTACCGTTCCTTCTATCCCAGAAATACTCTTTATATTCCCTAAATATACGAGATCTTCAATTTTTGCTTGTATCCCTGTCTCTTCGAAAAGCTCTTCGACTCCTGCTTCCTCAAGTGATTGATGCGACTTTACATGACCCGTAGCTGTAAATGTGAGCTTCCCCGCATTGCTTTCCTTTTGCATTGAACGAAGTTGAAAAACAAACTTCCCGTCAGGTAGCCTTACAAGCACGCGCACCGCGGGATGGAGCAATTCTCGCTCGTGAACTATAGAGCGATATTCTTCACCAATTCTATTCCCCTCTTCATCAATTATTGGTATTCGTTCCATAATACTTCATATGTTTAAAAATATTTTTGTCTCTTCCGAAAAGCCACTCACAAATTGCTCGGGGTTTTTAGTTTGTTCTTCAATCAACTCCTCCTTAGAAAACCATCGGAGTTCTGCTACTTCATTCGGGTAAGGTGTAAAATTATAATTATGTGGGATTGTAAGGGTAAATATTTGCATGTACCATCTTCGGCCAAAACCACTCGCTAAATATTTAATCGATATGGTCGGGGTAAATCCTCGTATCCCCAGTTCTTCTTCCATCTCCCGTGTAATTGCTGCTAAATATGTCTCATTTTCACCGACAGCTCCCGTAACAGCATAAGATAAAAGTCCGGGATGAAATTTCACAGTTAGCGCACGTCTCACTAGAAGGATATTCCCCTCTAGATCAGTAACCCAAAGTCCTGAAGCTCTACCAACATCGGTTGATTCGATTTCACTCCGAAGCTTTGAGCCTATTGGTTCGTCATTTTCATTTACTAAAATAATTCTTTCCATTTTTATAATCCGTACTTGTCCTTAAAGTACTTCGCACCATCAACATCATAATCATACTCGGATGTTATAGATTTATTTAATTTATGCAAAAATGCCTGCATGTCTAAAATACTCCAAATTGGGAGACGTAGTGTTCTTGCTAGCTTTTCCAATTTTTGTCTCTCCTCTTTCACCTCGGTTGGATTTTTTGCAACTGAATACGCTTCATAGTGACAGAGTGAGTCGTCAGGATCAAAGAGTGTTATTGTTGTACCTCCAAAATGTGCAATAAGTGCATGCTCTACGATTACTGTGCCTTTTTTATACCCAAGCTCGGCGAGCATTTCAACCGCATTTGAAAACTGCCTCTCTCCAAGATCTACTTTTATTTCATCACGGTCATCTATCTTGCCTGCTGTGTGAATGTGTAATGTAGTAAGCCCATTTTTATGAATGAGCCTTGCCTCGCGATTGTTAAATCCCCTATCTTTATACGTCACACTCACCCGATATTCTGACCTTGTACTGTTCTGTACTTTTTTAAATTTTTTTTCCAGACGCTCGTACTCTTTTTTGGGAAGTGGTCCGCGGATTTCGACATCTATCATAAAACTCTCTTTACTGTTTTATAAATTTCATTATGAATTTCCTCTCGTGGAAGAATCTCATCCTTTGGTGCACATTCTATTTTCTTCCAGTTTTTCTCACGGAGAGCTAGCCAGAGCGCACTCTTTTGCGAATTTTTCAAAAAATTCATATCTGTTTCGTGTACGTCCTTTTTCTTCCCGAGGTATGCACGCGCATGATCAATGTTGCGAGCCTTAAGAAGTCGTTCAACTATTTTCATTGGCACGTTGAGGTAGAAAACTAAATCGGGTTTCGGAATTTTGAATGTATCGTATTCCATCTTCTCTAGCCATTTCATAAATTCAGCTCGCTTCTTCGGATTTTTTATTTTCCCTCCTTGGTGAATCTGATTTGCAGAAACGTAACGGTTTGCGAGCACGACGTATCCTTTCTTGAGCCAGCCCTCTATTTTTTCTTTTGATTCGAAGCGATCCGCCGCGTAAACAACTGATGCAATCTTCGGATGAATATTCACCCAATTATAGTATTGCTCAGAAAGACAGTGACCGAGAAATTCGCCAAAAAAATTGTCGTAATACTCTGGAAAATCAACAACTTTTACAGTTTTACCTTCTTTAGTTAGTCGCTTCTTTAAAAGCTCAGTTTGTGTGGCTTTTCCTGAGCCATCGGTACCGTCAATAACAATAAGTTTGCCCTTGAATTTCATACAATCACTGTATCAAGAAATATTATCTTTTCCTATTTACCTTCTTTCCACCCCAATTCAGTGAGGAATTTTTTAGTTAGAGCCAAAGGCATACCCATAAGAGCATCCTCCCCACCATTCAATTCTTTCATTTTGGGAAATATCTGTGGGTCGCGATATCGGAACCCGCCTGCATATTCCATATATGTGCCTTGTGCCATAAACTCGTCCCTCTCGGCATCAGTGAATGGACCAAGAATAAATGTGCCTCCATCGCTCCCCTCGCGCGTCTCGCCGGTTTGCGTATTTGTTACTGTAATTGATGCTGTAAATCCGCATTCATTTTTTCCATCATAGATTTTGAAAAATTCTTTTTCTTCTTCCGAAGATTGTGGCTTCTCAAGAAGCGTCTTATCAAAATACAAAACTACATCCCCTGTTATAAGAAATGCTGGTTCAGAAATTTTTGGCAGGAGTGCATCGCGCTTCGCGCATGCTAAAAGTAATGGAAGCTTCGCAAAATCATCATGGCGAATCGAAAATTCGTCAAAATCTGAGACCATCACTTTATCTACTGGGATGCCAGCTTCTTCAAGAACAAGCTTTCGAGTCTTCGACATTGAACCAAGAATAATTTTCATATTTTTGTCTTTATTAAAAATTTTTACATTAGTTAAAATACAGACTGCGACAACAAGAAATGGTATCGATAGAAGTTGAACTAATGTTGGTACTTGACCAAGTATTACCCACGAAAACAACGCGGTAAAAATTGGACCAACAGAAGTTATCGCCAAAGCACGTGTTACAGACATTCGATGAATCGCTTCTACCCAAAGAATTTTTGAAAGCCCGAATATAAAAATACCGTTGAGCAACAACCAGCCAAAAACTCCTTTAAATGCATCGAACTGTAGCGAGCCCCCAAAAACAAATACTAGAACCAAAAACACAACGGATGATAAAGCGTGTCTCAAAAATAAAATAGCTTCTGCTGATGCAATCTGTCGAGCTTTTTGTTGAAACCAATTTCCGATGGGAGGGAAAAACACAGCGAACAATATCAGCCAGTCGCCGGAATTCACTCCATTAGCATTCGGTAGTAAAACAATGAGCGTACCAATCACTGCAAGCAAAATTCCTAGAATATGACTCTTCTTGAATACTTCCTTCCTTATTATATGAAAGAAAATATATGTTGGAACGATTTCAAAAAGTGCGATTATTGATGCATTTGTTGGTGTTGTTTTTGGTAATGCGTAGAAATAAATACCGTACAGCATCACACATATGAAGAACACTACACCCAAAGTGTAATACCATACTTTCTTGCTTCTCAATTCTTTCCATTTACCTCGATAAAGAACTAGTACTAAAAAGAATAGTGTTGCAAATAAATTCACCCAAAAGAGTGAGGTCATACCCGCCATACCAGAAAGTCCCAAAAGACTCACGATCGGGAAAAGTGACCAAAGCAACATTTCAGCCAAGATGAAGAGATTTCCTTTTTGTGGTTCAGTCATGCGTACAGAATAATTTGAGCCCGCTCACCTCGTCAGTTTCTTTTTTGAGTTTTTCTGGAAGCCATTCAACTATAGTTTCTCCGGTTGCTGACATGTGTAAGTAGTTCACATGACCACCGTAACATGAATGATCCGGACCGCTGAACACTCCGTGAGCATGCGTCATCGGGGCGCCTTCAAACCAGCCAACTGTTCCAGTAACATTAATGACTTCAATATTATTCCCCGAATGCACTTTTGAGGAATAATCTTTTGTGACAATGTCGTAATAGGCGAGTTCAACATCAGTGCATCCACCAATCATATAGAAGTGACAAGAAACGCCACGCTCACCCGCAAGCTTCGCGAGAAGAGATACTGGTTCATCCCCTTTTTCAAATTGTACTATTGTTTTTTCTTTTGAATCAAATGCTATTTTCATACTTGTATTGAACAATTTGGATAATTGGATGCAATTCAAGGCGTAAGCCGATTTTGTGACCAAAACGTATTTTGGATACGTTGCGGGAACAAACTCGGTGCAACAACGCAGAAGTGCGCCAATTATACAAATTGTTCTGGTATAGGGAACTGCTCCGCAAGAGCCTTAACCTCGGCCTTAATCGCTTTCTTTTTTTCTTCGTTGTCCTTATTGCGAAGCGTTTCAATGAGTAGTTCAGCGACGCGAGCGCATTCCGCTTCTTTAAATCCTCGAGTTGTAATTGCCGGAGTGCCGAAGCGAATTCCAGATGGATCAAGTGGCTTTCGTGTATCCCCTGCAATTGAATTCATATTGAGAGTGATTCCCACTTCGTCGAGCGCTGTCTGAGCCTCTTTACCTGTCACTCCGAGCGAACCGAATACGTCGGCAAGAATAAGATGGTTGTCTGTTCCTCCACCAATCATGCGAACTTTTTCTCGATGAAGCACTGCTTCCATCGCTTTCGCGTTTTTCAAAATCTGTTGTGCATATTCAGCAAAGGCTGGTGTGAGAGCTTCACCAAAAGCTACAGCTTTCGCCGCTATTGTGTGCATGTGTGGTCCACCTTGAATGCCGGGGAAAATTGCCTTATCTATTTTCTTTGCGAGCTCTTCACTTTCGCGTGTGAGAATTATTCCCCCGCGTGGGCCACGAAGTGTTTTGTGTGTAGTGGAAGTGATGATATCGAAACCATCGTCAAACGGATTGCGGAGTGCTTTTCCTGCAATGAGTCCAGCAATGTGCGCCATGTCTGCCATTGTGATTGCGCCCACTTCTTTTGCGATATCAACAAATTTTTTATAGTCGAGAGTTCGAGGATACGCAGAAAATCCGGCAATGATGAGTTTTGGTTTGTGTTCGAGCGCAACTTGGCGAAGACCTTCGTAATCAATCTCCCCAGTCTCTGGGTCTTTCATTTTGTAAGTTACGAATTTGTAGATTTTTGCCGGAAGCGTCATCGGATGACCGTGCGTAAGGTGTCCACCATGTG
>JAGOPR010000026.1 GCA_017991895.1 Minisyncoccota bacterium
GACTTTCCGACCATTTCCGGAATAAATGTGTTACGTGCAGGGTTGTCTACGGCACTAACAAGACCAAGGAGGAGCGCTAGTACATATACCATCCATAGTTCCGCAGTGTGTGATACGACAAGTAGTCCAAGGATAAGCGCAAGGAATCCAGATGTCGTTTGTGTGATGTAGAGTAGCTTTCTTTTTGGAAAACGATCTGCAATTGTCCCACCCCACGGGCCAATAACAAGGAGGGGAAGAAATTGGAGCGCAATTGTAATACCAAGAGCCGTACCGGAATTCGTCAGTTCAAGAACAAGCCAAGATTGTCCGATTGTCTGAATCCAAGTTCCGGTGTTTGAGATAGTCTGACCAATTTGATACAGGCGATAATTCCTGATTGATAGGGAAGAGAATGTTTCTTTGAGTGTCTCTTTTTTGAACATCGTACTAGAGTATACGAGCCTCGTTTACCTTTTGCAAATTAAAAAATGGTTGGAAAATAAAGGGATTTTTTAAATTTGAACTTATCCACAGAAATACTTGTTGCATGTGAACGGTCGTTCACATATACTAATACTAGTCGTCGCAAGCACTAACTTTAGCAACATTTTATGAAGCACCAAGAATATCTCAAAATAATCGAAAAAGAACTCCACCGCATCAACAAGGAGATCGATTACAAAATCATGCGCGGAGAAACCTACGTCCGCGAGGCCAGAGATCATAAGTTGCTTCTTCGTAAAATGCGACACCATACACGAGTGAACATTTTCAGTCGATTATTTCCCTCAGTATTTTCATACTAATTTATGGAAAACGAATACAAAGCAAAGATCGTTCGGTTCTATCAAGCAGAGAAGCGCATGCCGAGTTACTCCGAAATGATGAAGCTATTTGGCTTCAAATCAAAAAATGCGGTCTATCGTTTAGTAGATAAACTTATGGAAGCAGGACTCGTTGCAAAAGACTCCCTTGGACGACTTTTGCCTACGTCAGGACTTACTGAAACCCCGCTTCTTGGTCTTGTTAAGGCAGGTTTTCCGTCTCCAGGTGAAGATGTGCTCGAGGCTACAATGAATATCGACAGCTACTTGGTTGAGAAAAAAGATCGCACGTTCATTCTTGAGGTTGATGGAGATTCTATGATTGATGCACACATTGCAGACGGTGATTTGGTTATTGCTGAGCGCACTGAAACAGCAAAAGACGGACAAATTGTTATTGCAGAAGTTGATGGAGAATTTACAATGAAATATTTCCGCAAAGATGGCCAAAAAATCTGGCTTGAACCTGCAAACAAAAATTTCAAAAATATTTACCCTGAGAATAATCTTCAAATTAAGGCTGTTGTTAAGGGCGTGATCCGAAAATATTAGGTTCTTTCCTCTATTGTAGAGAGTTCGAGAATGGGCTACCATGTCGATAGATTCCATTAATCTGACTCCGAGTATGAGCACTGACATAGATTTTATTCCAAAGGGGAGTTCTCGTCTAAAGAACATACTTTCCTATTGGAAAAATGACCTTGGGACACTCCGTAGAAGGAGCGGGGAGAGCTATTTAGAGCACGGCATAGAAGTAGCTAAAATAGTATCAGAGGTAGGAAAAGAAGAAACTCTACTTATAGTAGCGCTTTTTCACGATGTCCTAGTACACCCAAAAGGAGCGGAGCTTATTCTAAATTCACCGCTTAATGCTACTGAGCGTGAACTTATCGAGCATATGCATGAGCTCCGTAACTTACATATCAGTACAAATACAACCGATCTTGATCACTTTATCTCTGCGCTCACGCACGACAGTCGGCTTGTCGTACTACGTCTTGCTCACAGATTAAACGACATTCGTCATATTGATCGTTTTGAGCCTGGTCTACAGAAGCAAATTGCAACTGAGTCTCTACATATGTATGCCTCAATCGCAGGTCGGCTTGGATTTAACGCATGGCGTTACGAAATGGAGGACATTTGTTTTAAAATTTTATATCCTGAGGCCGCACGCATCCTTATTGAAAAATTCAAAAAATATTACGCACTTGATATGGCGTCACTTACGCCTGCACGAAAGCTTATCCTTCGAGAGCTCAAAAAGAATAATATTGAAGCGACCATAGAATGTCGTATTAAAGATTTGTACTCAACATATCGAAAAATGATGTTTAAAAATCGCACTTTTGAAGATCTAACTGACCGACTCGCGCTTCGAATCCTCGTTGATAAGGTTGACGATTGTTATCGCGCGCTTGGAGTGGTTCATAATGCGATGCATCCAATTCCGGGAAAGCTAAAAGACTACATCGGTGCGCCAAAAGAAAATGGATATCAGTCGATCCACACTGTAGTATATCCGCTTCCTAATGTGAGTGAGCAGCCGATTGAAATTCAGATCCGGACAAATGATATCCATAAGGAATGTGAGTACGGTTCTGTAGCGCATACAAAATACAAAGATTTTTACTATTCATTAACGAGTGGCAGTACCAAGGTGAGTCTTATAAGTAATCTTGAAACACTTAAAACTGAAACTCGTTCACCAGATCAATTTGAGGCAGCGCTCCGTACGTATTATCGTCGTGATCATCTTGTTGTGTTCGATCAGAAAGATAATATGTACCATTTACGACAGCACGGTACTGTGATGGATTTTTTATGCCTCGCTTTCAAGGAAAAATGCTGCAAAATTAAGTCTGTCCGCGTAAATGGTAAGAACACTCATTACAACCGTCCACTTAAAAATGGCGACGTTATTGAAAGTACGTTTGGAAAGGCTAAGACACTTTCAGAGTCTTGGCTTGATATGTGCGAGCACAGGTCATCAAAGGATTTTTTACGAAAACTGATCAAACAGTGTAAAGAAGGCCAAAAGGTCACGCATCCATAAAAAATGCGTTATAATAAGCGGGATCCATGGATTCCGAAAAAATAGACAATAGATTAGACATTCGAAATCTCTTTGAATCGGCCAAAAACGGAGATTCTCAAGCTTTTTCGACGATATATGAGCATTATTATACGCCCTTATATCGGTATGTGTTTTTCCGTCTACGAGGCAACTCACAAGATGCGGAAGATGTAACACAGGACGTCTTCATCAAAATTTATAGCTCGATAGGGAACTACATCCCAGGAGACGAGCCGAATCCACTCCCATATTTTTATACAATTGCTAGGAATACGCTTATAGACCGGAGTAGAAAAAGGGGAATTACGCAGGTTAATTTATCGGAAGATGACGAGACTCTCATTAATGTTAAAGATGAGAGCGATACGCCGGATGAAAGACTTGGGAAAGCAGATGATGCTGTAGAGCTTCGGAAAAAAATTAGAGAACTGCCAAGCGAGCAGCAAGATGTGATCGTACTCCGATTCATTGATGACCTTTCAACCAAAGAAACCGCGATTGCATTAGGAAAAACGGAAGAAGCAGTGCGACAGCTTCAGTCTCGTGGACTTAAATCACTTCGAAATTTATACAACAATGGAAAACAATAAGGACACAATGGAATATGTAGACACCGAAATGGAACAAATGATCCGTTCGGCATCTTCTACTGTTAAGCCCCGCAAGGAAGCTCTTTCCACAATCCTCGATAAGATTCCAGTCGGAACTCCAAGTCCGTATGCTCCGAAAGTAAGTGCATGGAGTGGTTTTCAAAAGTTCGCTCTTGTTGCACTCTCAATTTGTATTCTTGTGGGTGGTGGTTCGCTCTATGTTTCAAATGACCAATCAGAAACTGAAGCACCATCTTTTGCAACTATGGATGCACGCATGGCCATGGATACATCTACCGAATCTGCAACCAACCAAATGATGACTGGTGAAGCTCCATCTGCAAAAATGATGAGCACATTTGCTGCACCTACGGGTGGCGGTGCGCAGCCAGAATCTCAGATCTCTGAAGACACTTCAGACGAGGCGCTTGCGCAAGATATGGAAACTATTTCAAATGAGATGGCTGCGTTTGATGAGGACCGTACTGCGGCCAACGAAGGAACGCTCTAAGCGGGTCATTCTGATGTCACACTTTTTTGCAAAATTCGTTAATCTAAGTATTAACAGAATTAAAGCAATAAAGTACATGAATAAAAACATTATTATGGGCAAAGTGCTCGGTGCAGTCGGGATCCTCAGTATGTCTCTCGGATTTGCTATGCCAGCAGCAGCGCAGATTGACCTAAGAGCAGACCTCAAAGTCCGTGCTAATGCCAATCTTGAAACTGTAGTAAAGCGAAGCGACGCATCAATCGATGCTCGTATTAATGCGCTCACAAAACTCAAGACTCGTGTAAATTCTATTAAGCGAATTTCTGATACAGAAAAAGCGTCAATCAATGGGGAAGTCGCATCAGAAATTGCGAGCCTCCACGCACTTCGTGCAAAGATTCGCGCGCAAGGTTCAGTTGAAGGAGCTCGCGCTGATGAGAAATCAATTGCGCAGGATCACCGCATTTACATGCTTGTCATTCCACAGGGATACATTCTCGGTGCGGCTGATCGCATAAATGTTATTGCTGAAGATATGACAGCACTCTCTGTAAAGATTAATGCGCGTATCGCTGCTGCAAAAGCTGGCGGAATAGATACAACATCTATGGAAGCAAAGATGTCTGATGTAGCCGTAAAAATCAAAGCAGCATCTGACGCTGGAGCGAACGCTAAAGCAAAAGTTTCCGGACTTGTACCTGATAAAGGCGACGCAACTCTTGCAGCCTCAAACAAGGCTGCGATCGAATCGGCTCGCGCAGATATCAAAGTAGCATCAGAAAATTTTGTTGAATCTCGAATCGAGATCAAGAGCGTCATTCAGGATCTTAAAAAATAATAATTTTTACAAAATTAAATGGGTCATCTCAGCATACCGAGATGACCCATTTATTATTTATACTGCACCAGTTTATTTAGGATGCGATTTTTTACTCGTTGTCTATTTTTCAACGAGGTAAGTCTTGCCCTACGAAGATCGTAAGGAAGGGAAGAAACTCCAAGCGAATAACCAATTGCTTGAAAGTTGAATAGGCGAAATACTTTTTTGAGTTTCATAAGCTGTGTTTGGGTGAATAAATAAATGACCCAAACCTTGGAGTATTTCCAAAACTTAGGTCATTTATTTATTCCGACTACACATTCCCATGAATTGAGTCCGCCGAAAGAATATCTATTGACAGTATTAAAGCATTATTATGTAAAAAAGTCAATGTTTCAGGCATAAAATTCTTCACAAAAGGGAAGTGTTGTGGTATGATCGTCTAAACCAAAAACAACTTACAATATGAAGCCATTAAAGTTCCTTTACGGTATTGCCGGCATCTTTGCTGGTATTTTATTTATCATCACGTGCTTTTGCACTGATAGCAGGCA
>JAGOPR010000011.1:0-18864 GCA_017991895.1 Minisyncoccota bacterium
TTTTCAATGTTGCTTTATCTGCTATCTATGCAAAAAGACAAAAGAGGCTTGATAAGATTATGGGCTTGTTCGCTAAGCGAACAAGTCTGTCGAATGATGACGTGGAGAAACTTTTGCATGTGTCTGATGCAACGGCCACAAGATATCTTTCAATCCTTGAAAAGGGAGGAAAAATTGTTCAGTCTGGAAAGACGGGTAGGTCTGTTTCATATTCTAAAATTTAAGTTTGGAAAGTTTGCATACAAAAAGCGCCCGTTAGGGCGCTTTTTGTATTTGAGTTCGTTTGCTTGTTAGTGCGAGTGCGATTCGTCGTGCTTTTGATCTATGGGAGAAAAGATTGCAGGATTTTTATCGCCCGTAACTTCGAGCACTGCCCAAGCGCCTTTGTTCATTCTTGCAAGTGCGTGATCGACGAGAAGATATTTGCCCGGTACTTCGAGTTTGAATTCTACGATACTCGATCCTCCTGGTAGTACAGCTGTAGTCTGTACATTACGCTCTACAGACCCACCGATATTTCCTTCTGGATATACAGTGTCGAATATTTCTCCGATCACGTGGAATGAGGAGATGAGGTTTACTCCACCATTGCCCACGTATATGCGAACCTTGTCGCCAACTTTTGCGTGCATGCGTGGAGTAGTTTCGATGCGACCGTTAAAGACGACATAGTTTGGCTGGCCATCGAGAAGTGCATTTGAATCGAAGGCAACCAATCCTTTTTTGCCGAGTTGTCCAATAGTGTAGAGCTCGCCTTGTACAACATAGAATTCTTTATCGACTTTTGGAAGCGGTGTTTTTGGGTCAACAAGAATGAGTCCGTACTGTCCGTGCGAATTGTGCGTGGAAACATTTGGCATCGCGCAGTGATAAATATATAGTCCCGGATTTAGCGCTTTCCAACGGAATGTTTTTGTCTCGCCTGGAAGGACTTCGGTAAGTGTTGCGCCACCGCCTGGGCCTGTCACTGCGTGCAAGTCGATGTTGTGATGGTGCAGACTTGCTGGGTCATTTGTAAGAGTGAGTTCTATTGTGTCGCCCTCACGTACGCGGAGCATTGGTCCCGGAGTTTGACCGTTGTAAGTCCAATAGTTGAAAGAAATACCCGGAGAAATTTCAGCGATAACTTCCTTTACGTCAAAGTGTATGCGAACAATACCGTCAGCATCCGGCTTTTGGGGTTCAGGCGGGACCTCTTCAGGGTCTGCGCCAATATCGGCTACGCGCTCAAATTTATTTTCATACAAAAAGAAGTCAAAAATTTTATTGAAAGGAATAGACGCGGGTACGCCACCCGGAGCATGCGAGTGCATGAAAGCTGGCATGGCAAACGTTGGGGGATAGGTGCGGTTTGCAATGAGCCCCGCAAAAAATGCCAGAATGAAAAGAAGAACAGGAATAAGTACAGCTCTGTTCTTCAAAAACTGAAAGAATTGTGTACGCTTGTGAACTTGAACAATGATAAAGATAACAGCACAGAGGCCTATTAAAGCGGCGAGTAACTCGAGGATCATGTATTTAAGCATGTCCGTATTTTAACACAATCTTACGTTTATGTTTAAGAGGTTTAAATGGAGAGAAAAGGCGCCTAAACTCGAGTTTGCCAAACGGCTCAATCGGCGCCGATTGAGCCGTTTGGGTTTTTATACGGCGCTTGTTGTTACAAATTTTCGTAACCAAACCTTGTACAATTCCATAACAAAGAAAGGGAATAGCGATAGAGCAAAACAGATTCCGAGGAGTGACATCGTGAGCGGTACAGTGTTGATTATGGTGTTGCCTATAGGTGTATAGAGAGCGATAGCGAGACAGGCGAGCGTGCCAGCTATCGTGTAATAGAGGCTCATGTTTCGCTCAAGTTTTCCAGAGAAGGCAGAAAGTGTTTCTGAGCGAGAGCTAAGAGCGTGCCACAAACGTGACAGAAAGGCTGTAGCAAGAACGGCAGATGTTGCTGAAGCAGGGCTCAACTTTTGTGCGATAACAAACGATGCGATACCGGCGATAGCGAGAAGTCCAGCTTCAAATACGATGCGAATCCAGCGTGTGCGAGTGAGTAAACGCTCGTGTTTATTACGAGGTTTATTTTTCATAATATTTTTTTCGGGTTTCTCAAGTCCGAGCGCGATGGATGGTCCTGTTTCGGAAATAAGGTTTAGAAGAAGAATATGTACGGGTACGAGTGGTGTGACACCGGTCGCGATAGAAACTGGTAGCACAATCATGACACCGGATAGATTGCAGGATATTTGGTATTTTAGGAATTTAATGAAGTTGCCGAAAATTCCGCGACCTTGTTTTATGGCGCGCACAATAGTCGAGTAGTTGTCATCTTGAAGCACGACGTCGGCGGCTTCTTTTGCAACGTCAGTGCCTGTGATGCCCATTGCAACTCCGATGTCTGCTGTCTTGATTGCAGGCGCGTCGTTTACTCCGTCGCCCGTAACGATAACAGTCTCGCCACATTTTTGCGCGACGCGTACGATTTCAAGTTTCTGCTCCGGAGAGACGCGTGAGAAAGCATTTGTCTTTTCGAAATACTCTGGCAAATCTTCTTTACTTATGTTGTTGAACTCTACGCCGTCTATAACTTCGCTAGAATTGTGAATGATGCCAAGCTCGGTGCCGATATTTTCTGCGATGAGTTTGTGGTCGCCGGTGATCATGATGGTACGAATACCTGCGTCGCGAGCGACTGCTACAGCTTCACGTACCTCTGGGCGAAGTGGGTCTTTACATCCGATAACACCGATGTACTCTTGGTTTTCAAGGAATGACAAATCGTCTTTTGAAAAATCTTTTTCATCAAGTGTCTTCCATGCGCATGTAAGGTTGCGCGTGCCGGCGAGCGAAAGTTCCTCGGCTATGTTTTTTGCACGGTCGCCATTTTTGCCAATGAATTGGGCTACAGATTCAGCGGCGCCTTTTGTGATGACGTGTAGAATTCCGGATGAATCTTTGACCACGACCGTCATGCGCTTGGTGTCTGATGAGAATGGGATTTCGTGAATGCGTGGAAACATTTCGCGCACAGTTGTGACATCGATATTAGCCTTTTTTGCAACCGCCAAAAGACAGGCTTCTGTGGGATCGCCTAGAATTTTGCCGGCCTCGGTGATATGCGCGTCGTTACAAAGTATTGCTCCGTAAAGGAGTTTTTTTAATGCTTCGTGTTCTTCCGCATTGATTTGTTTTCCGGCGATTTCAAAATTTTTTTCAGATACTGTGACGACCTCATTCGGCAAGTTTAATTGAGTCACAGTCATTTCGTTTTTTGTGAGGGTTCCAGTCTTGTCGGTGAGGATACATGTCGCGGCGCCGAGTGTTTCTACGACATCCATTTTTCGGATAATCGCGTGATTTTTTGCCAGACGTGCTACAGATATGGCGAGCACCGTAGTAACAACAGCCGGAATACCTTCTGGGACGACAGCTATTGCCATAGAGATTGCGGTCAAAATTGCAGTCTTTATGTTTCCATCAGGAGACAGCATGAGAGCTACGAGAATAACGACAGCCGTGATGCAGGCAAATATCGTCAGTCCCTTTCCAACTTTCTTGAGTTCGATCGCAAGTGGAGTTTTGGTTGCTTCGCTTTTTTCGAGCAAGGAAAATATCTTTCCCATTTCAGTATGTTTTCCAGTAGTTGTTACAACAGCAGTCCCACGTCCAAAAACGACGAGCGTGTCTTTGTAGATGCTATTTTTGCGGTCACCGAGGGGAAGATTTTCTGCTCCTACGAAGTCGGCATTTTTTTCTGATGGTTTGGATTCACCTGTAAGCGATGACTCACTTACTTTGAGATATACAGCTTCAAGTAGTCGAGCATCTGCAGGAACGCGGTCGCCGTTTTCTAGAATAATAATATCTCCGGGGACGAGATCTCGTGCATCAACAACATCTGGTGCACCGTCACGAATGACTTTTGCAGAAGATCCGGAGAGTTTTTTTAGGGCGTTGATTGCATTATCGGCTTTCATTTCCTGCAAATATCCCATACAGGCATTTGCGACAACAATCGTAGCGATGACGATACCATCTTTTATTTCACCGATTGCCAGAGAAAAAACAGAAGCTCCTAAAAGAATGAGCATCAGGAAGTCGTTGAAGTGCGCGATGAATTTTATGTACCACGGCTTCTTTTTTGCTTCAGGTAGAGCATTTGGTCCGTGCGAGGCTCGTCGGTGAGTTACATCTTTACTGGAAAGCCCTGTTACTTTTGTCTCGAGTTTTGTGAGCGTATCTTCTTGTGTGTATGCGTGGTACATAATGTATATAAAAAAATCCTAACCAATAATATGGCCGGTTGTAATTAACACTATTTCATCGCTTGTGGGTGCTTTCGGACAAGATTGACCGAAGACCTGTCACCCCATTGCTCGATAGCGTTCAAGGCATGCGTAGTATAGCATGTTGTGTGCTAAGGATAAGGTGGATATTTATACAATGAAGTTATGGGTGTTATACTCGAAATATCATATGCAATCTATTTTTACGAAATATAAGAATTTTCTTGAAAAGTACAAACTCTTGCCGTCATTTTCAGACGAGAGTGTGTTTTTTGTTCTTTTGAGTATTGGAGTTATCTATATCGTCAGCCCAGATTTACGTGACGTACTTTTGACGCATCAGGATGTGTTTGTGCGCTTGAAAAGTATATTGGTAGCTGGGATCGCGGTTACACTTTATACAACCCTCTTTTCACATTTTCGAAAACATTCACATAAATGGAGGATGCTCCTTCTTATGGTAACGATAAACATTCTTGTTGCCATTTTTACAATCAATGGAGTTTTAGCAGGGCCAGGAAATTTTGTTTCGCTTATTTTTCCGGCACTTAATATTCTCATCGCGCTTAGTATGATTTTGTTCTGGCTTCGAGATTTGGTTGATACTGAAATGATTCCTACTAAGGCGGCAAATTATAGCAACATAGTATATGGGTCTATCATCGTAACGATTATCATTGTTCTTTGTCAGTATCTGCTCAATATTCCATGGCAGACGGTACTATCCATTTCTGTGGCGTACGCGTGTTTGTTTAATAAAAAGTCACTAGCTTCACTGCCAGCTATTTTCTCTGGTCGCTCGAAAAAGATTGAGACTATTGAGATGCTTGCAAGAAAGGCCACAGATGCGTGTCGTATTGAATTATTAAGTATGAAAACTGACAATTTATTTTTTAGTGCGGTAACCCCGGAGACGAGCAAGATAATTATAATTCCTGACCACGAACAGCATAACTTTGGTGACTATTTGCATCGGTGGCTGTTTGAACAAGACAGAACCACTCCATATATAGCAGTAGCGTTTTATTCAAAGCTAGAGTTCAAACATCAGTTTAAAAAAAATCCCAAAGTTATGGTTATACGTAGCGAGGTATATCCTCAAAAAGGGGAGGCATATTTTTTTGCCGAGCTTTTTAAAGATGCATCAGAATTTCATGGGTACAATGGTATATTTACATATCAGGATAGGATTAAAAATGACCGGTTTGATGCAAGGAAGTATGCAGCCGGCGCTTCTGATTTGATGAAAAAAGATTAACTAGTTTTTCGACTACGCACATAAATATGAGAATTAAATCAGCAAAATTTATAAAAGGCATAAAGAGCGATGATGCACTCCGCCACGAAGGAGTACCGGAGATTGCCTTTATTGGGCGTTCAAATGTGGGGAAGTCGAGCGTTATCAATTCTCTTTTAAATGCTCGTGAGCTCGCGCGTACTGGTAGCAAGCAAGGAAAGACACGTGAGATCAATCTTTTTTTAGTGAATGAAAAGTATTATTTTGTTGATCTACCCGGATATGGATTTGCAGAAGGTAGCCTCGCAGAGCGGGAAATTATTCGCGAGATGACCATCGGATATTTTACAGTTCCCAATACAGGGCTACATAAAGTAGCAGTTGTGCTCGATGCAAAAGTCGGAATAACAAATCATGACCGCGACATGCTAGAAATTTTACACGATAACAATCACGATACCGTACTCATTTTAAACAAGACAGACAAGTTGAGTCAGAAAGAACTCGCGGGGGTTGTGCGAGGGATTAAGAACGAATTTCCAGAAATCGAAGTGCTTCCGTATTCTGCAACACTAAATAAAGGTGCGGGATTTGTACTCGATAGGCTTGTTGCATAGATGTACATCTGTCAGTTGTTGCCAAAACTTGGTACACTTTAAGTCTGTTTATATTTACACACATTAATTTAAATTTTTTATGATTACAAAAGAATTATTGGAATATGTTCGATCAAGTCTCTTAAATGGAGCTGACAAAGAAAAACTCAAACAGAATCTGCTTTTAGCAGGTTGGGGAGATGTAGATATCGATGAGGCATACCGTTCTGTTGACCCTAAACCAGTTGTTGCACCGATCGTAGCTCCGCCTGCAGTCTCAAGTTTCAAGCCCGAAATCAAGAATACAACTATTCCAGACGGCGCTTATAAGATGGAGCCCAAGATTATTGTTGAGGATGAGAATCCTACCACTCCAGCTACTCCTGTTGTTTCTGCGACGCCTGCTCATTTGCGCACGCGTTTGATAATTTATGTAATCGTATTTATTTTATTTGCTGTCGGTGGTTATTTTGGAATTAAAACGTTTTACCCAGATCTTTTGGGTGGGGCTAAAAGTAATAACGCTGAGAAGATTATAGTTCCTGCGCTCGACGAGCCAGCAGATATTGAAGTTCCGGCAGACACTTCATTTGGCGACGTTCCACCAGTACCCGTAACTGAAGTTCCCCCTCTAGATGAAACTTTGCCAGCAAATGATGTTGAAACTTTGGATACATCAAAGAGTATGTTACAGGCGGGTTCAATCAAACTTATTTATCCTCTTAATAATGAAGAGCTTAATGCAGGCTCAAAACTCACAGTAAAATATGAGCTCACAGCTTTTGTAAAAGTTGGCGCAATAAGTATTGCAGGGGAGACTTGTTTGCACTCAATCTCTGAAAAAAAAGTTGGCGCATACTCATTTGATTGCATTCTTCCAAAAAAAGTTTCTACCTTGAAAATCAGTATTTTTGAAATGATATATTCTCCTGCTCTTGATAGTAAAAGTGTTAGTGGAGACATAAAGATTATTGCACCTAAAAATCTGACCGTGAAAGATATTAAATTTTACCCCGAGTCTATTTTTGTGATGGCTAGTCCCTCTGATAGACAAGATGGTTACATTTCTTTCTCTGTTGTATATAGTGATGGGAGTAAGGCGGAAGTCGATGCTTCGGAATTTATTATTTCGATCGCAGATACATCCGTTGTTTCTATTTTTGGTAAGCCGAATGGTGCAATTGTGTCTTTAAACGGAAAGAAAGTTGGTAAAACACAAATGAATTTAAGTTACAAAGGGGTAAAAAAGGTTATTCCAATAGAAGTTTTTCCAAATGATGACACGATTCAATAAGTAACTTGAAATCTAAGAAATACACAATCTCCTCAAAAATATTTTTGTGGCAAGGAGCATCGGCTTGGCATTTTGTTGCTATACCTAAAAAAGAATCTGAAAATATAAAAAAAGTATTTTCAGAGAAAAAGCGTGGATGGGGATCGCTCCGTGTGCTTGTGGTACTAGGCAAGACCACGTGGGCAACATCTATTTTCCCAGACTCAAAATCGGGACAATATCTACTGCCACTTAAACAAGAAGTACGGGCAAAAGAAGGTGTAGCAAATGGCGACATAATCCATTTTAAGCTTGAAGTAGAAGGCTAAAGCAGAATTTTGTTTCTAGTGATAGAATACGAATATGATATTTACGATAATAAGAGTCGGGCTTAAGGGCAAGAGTTTTTACAATGACCCGAAGAATTTTGCCGAAGGTGCTGTCAAAGAAACGGCGCTGTCTTTTTTGGTTCTTCCTATAATTTCCGCATTGATATTTTTGGCGTTGTTGTTTATTTTGAGTTTTACGCATCTGTTGGGGGGTCCATACTGGCTTGCTAAAGTCTTTTTCTGGGTTTTGATATTTGGATACACAATTCTCGCTATTCCCATATATGCTTTTTATAGAATTGTGAAAGGTGCCTCACGACAAGCGGGGAGCGTGACAGAAAAAGTATTTATTAAATCAGAAATAAAAGAATAATTATGAAAAAATTTATAATCGCGATCACTATAACTATTGTTTTTGGTACTTTACTTGTTTGGGGCGTGTCGAAGATTCCGGTAAATGATCCGGCTACTATTACTAGCCGTGAAGTAGCGCTTACTTGTACTACAGATATGGCGACGCAGTTCCATATTCATCCCTATTTAACAATCATGATTAAAGGTGTCCCGATGGTTCTTCCTCCAGATATTGGAATCCGTCCAAACTGTATGAATTCAATCCACACGCACGATTCGACGGGGCAGGTGCATGTTGAGGCGCCTGTGCAAAAAGATTTTACACTCTCAGATTTATTTGCAGTTTGGAGAAAAGATTTTTCAAAATCTCAGATTTTAGAACATGTAGCCGACGCGCAACATGAAATCGTAGTGACGGTTGATGGTAAAAGAGTAGATACATACGAAAATACTCTTTTGAAGGACGGGGAAAAAATAGTCATCTCATACCAAGAAATTTTGAAATAATTATTTGCTCGAACCATGAAATCAAAAACACTATATCGAATATTTGCTGATATTTTGTTTGTTTTTCATGCGGTGTTGTTTGTCCTGATTCTCGCCGGATTCCTTTTTCCTGCGTTGTGGTACCCATATATGGCAGTACTTGTTCTTGCACTCGCCTCGGATATCCTTTTCGGGTACTGTCTACTCAGTAAGTGGGAGTTTGAACTTCGCCGAAAATGGAATCCAAATATTGACTACAACTATACCTTTGCTAGTTTCTATACGTACAGACTTACAAACAACAAAATGTCCGATGTGTTTTATCGCCGTGCCGCGTTGGTATTTCTAGCTTTCTCGATAGGGCTCAATTTGTATTTCAAAGTTTGAGCACCGTTCTTTGATACAAGTCGATGATGCTGTACCATAGATGTATATGAAAAAAATATTACCCGCATTTTTTGCAGTACTGTTTGTTTTATCTTCCTATCCTATGTCCGCAGAAGCTTCGTGGTGGAATCCAAAGACTTGGGGTAATAAATCTGAGTCTGTTTCAAATACTTCGGTTTATCCATTGCGCAAATTAAATGGTGACGAAAAAAATATAATGCTTCGTCTTGAAGAGACAGTGAAGGTTTTAGGTGTGAAGTTTACGCTTGTTGATGTCTTGGAAGATAGTCGCTGTGCGACAGACGTTCAGTGTATTCAGGCGGGGACTGTTCGAGTCAAAGCAAAGACTAGGTATGCTCTTGTACTTGGAAAAACAATTGAGCTTAAGCTTGGTGAATCATATGAATTCCGTGGCCATAAAGTAACTTTTGATTATGTAACTCCAGAAAATAAAGTAGGTGAAAAAATCGCACCGACAGACTATGCTTTCATGTTTTCTCTTGGCGTTGTGGCAAAAGATGAGAATAAGGAAGTAAAAGAGGAAAGAAACGAAGAAGAAAAGAATGACGATAAGGCTGAAGTAAAGGACGAGCCAGCAAAGAAAGTATCTGGGGACGATGTTGTAATCGTAATGCCATTAGCAAAAAATATGGATATTCTTCAGGCGATGCGTATTCACGGTGAAATGCACAAACAAAAAGTAGGTACATACGATGATGCTTGCACAAATTCTGATGCAGTAAAGGCTTTAAAGGGAACACAAGGCGGGAAGGCTGTATGTTATGATTCTGCCGAAGGGTGGTCTGTTACCGTTCCTCTTGGTGCAGGTTACTATGGCTGTGCTGATTCAGCAGGGGTGCTTACAGATAGAATGCGAAATGTTCTTCCAACAGGTATAACAACCTGTCCAATGATTTAATCGAATTTCTAGAAAAAAATGTCACAAAAAGATATCTCTCGACAAGCGCTTGCGCTCCACAAAAAATTAAAAGGCAAGATTCGTATGAATTCGGTTATGCCGATTAAAAAACGCGAACAACTCTCGCTTTTGTATACCCCTGGGGTTGGTGCCGTGTCTTCATATGTGGCAAAAAATCCCAAGGAAGCCGGAGACTATACGATGTCCGGACGAATGGTCGCGGTCATATCTGACGGCTCGGCAGTGCTCGGACTCGGGAATATTGGACCGCTTGGCGCGTTGCCTGTCATGGAGGGGAAATGCGCGATATTCAAAGAGTTCGCAAATGTAGATGCGTTTCCAATTGTACTTGCGACACAAGATACTGAAGAAATAATTCGCACAGTGAAAGCTATCGCGCCGAATTTTGCTGGAATAAACCTTGAAGATTTTTCCGCACCGAATTGTTTTGAGATTGAGTCACTCTTAAAAAATGAACTCTCTATTCCTGTCATGCATGACGACCAACACGGTACTGCTATTGTTGTGCTTGCTGGCCTTATCAATGCGAGTAAAGTTGTTGGGAAAAAACTTACGTCACTTAAAGTAGTGATAAGCGGTGCCGGCGCAGCCGGCACCGCTATCGCGCACCTCCTTATACTCTCTGGTATTAAGGATGTGATTGTTTTAGATAGTAAAGGGATACTTTCAAACAATCGTTCCGATTTAAAGGGCATGAAAAAAGATCTTGCAGGAAGTACAAATCCGCGCGTAGTTTCTGGGGGTCTTTCTGATGCTCTCATTGGTGCAGATGTTGTGGTTGGGGTTTCTGGACCTGCGACCATGAATGCTTCACATATTAAGCTTATGGCAAAGAATGCAATCGTTTTCGCGCTAGCAAATCCTACTCCAGAAATTATGCCAGTTGAAGCAAAGGCTGGCGGGGCAATGGTGATTGCCACGGGACGTTCAGATTTTCCAAATCAGATAAACAATGCCTTGGTATTCCCGGGAGTTTTCCGAGGGGCAATAGACCACAAGGTGCGAAAGATTACAGATGAAATGAAATTGAAAGCTAGTAAAAATCTTGCGGGAATCATAAAAAAACCAACAGCAGACAAAATAATTCCAGATATTTTTGATAAGAAAGTTGTGGGAGCGGTCGCGAGGGCTATTCGATAAGGCCTAATAGCGGGTAATAATCCCTTGATTCTAGGTCTATTTTTACCCCTATAAACCAAGTATTTTTTAAAATACCTTGATTTATATGGGTTTTATAAAGAAATAGTGATTAAATTGCTTGACTTATATACCATAATATGGTAATATATACTAATAACGGTTCCTTGAAAACGGTTGGGTTTGGGATTTGGAGTATCTCTAGAGAAGCTTTAAGGCTTTTGCAGGGGTATTCCAAATTAAACAATTTACAAAAACCAACCAAAAAATGAAGAAACTGATTCTGGCCGTATTCGCCATCGCAACAACAGGAGCTGCTACAGCTCAAAATGGTTTCAAAACCACAGGACCAATTGATGCCACTGCAAAAAAGATTGGTGTAACAATTTCGTATCCTAACCAAAAAAAGTGGTCTAACGGCGGCAAAACAGTCGAAGTGACCTACTCCGGTTTTGATACGATAAACCAGACACCGCAAGATTTTGTAGTTACCTCTGGTTCGGTGCAGTTACCAAGCCAGTCGACTCCGACAGGCTACGAAGTTCACGCCCCAGGAATTGTTTCAGAGGGGAGTACAACAATCAGCGGCGCAAATTCAATTGTAGCTACAGGTAACACAATTATTATTACCAGGTGGCTAAAAAAAGAAGAAGCAGAAGGTATGCCACTCAAAACGGTATACACAGTAACACGTGAAAAAATGACAAGGGAGTCTACTTATGAAAGTGGTGCTCCTGAAGTGGAACAAGTTCTTCCATAAAATATGAACTTAGCAATATGATTTTAAAATAGAGGCTCTCAACATCTGAGCCTCTATTTTTTATTACTTTTGGTCTTGCTTGTGCAAAAATTAGTGTGCGACTGGTAGGGTATACTATTCGATAGTCTTTAGAGTGATATAATTAAATTATGGAAAAATTTAAATTATTTTTAAAACTATATGCTCCAGTTTTCCTTCGTTTTGGCATGGCGATGGTTGTTTTGTGGTTTGGTTTTGAACAATTCATGAATGCCTCGTCGTGGACGGCATATGTTCCAGATTCTGCTGTATCTGCTACGCATTTAAGCGCAAAGACTCTTGTGTATTTCAATGCAACCTTTGAGCTTATTTTGGGAGTGATGCTGGCAATAGGTTTTCAGGCGAGAATAGTAGCATTTTTTATATCGCTACATCTTTTCCATATTATGTTTGTTGTAGGTTACAACGAAACAGGGGTGAGAGATTTTGGTCTTGCGATGGCAACGTTAGTGGTGGCAATGAATGGCTCTGACGTGCTTTGTATGAAAAAGAAAGAAGATGTGCCCGCAGTCACATCAAATCGAGTTTTGGTTCAGTAAAATTTAAAAGTAATTTATATATATGAAAATAAGAAAAGAATCAGGAAATGTTTCGGGGGTTATTATCGGAGTGATTGTTGTTGTTGCCGTTGGACTCATCGCTTTTTTATCAGGTAAGAAAAAGGATGTTATTGCGCCAGTCGTCCCCGAAACAACATCAGAAACAGAGACTCCGAATGTTGCGACGCCACAAGAAGTATCATCTATATATAAAGATGGGGTATATTCTGCAACTGGAAAATATACATCACCATTTGGAATTGATCAGGTTGGGGTTAAGGTTACATTGGCGAATGATATTGTCACAGATGTGTCGCTCACAACTTTTCCTAGTAATCCAAAGACTGAAAAATTCCAAGGAATGTTTGCTACAGAATACAAGCAGTATGTAATCGGAAAAAATATTTCTGAAATCAAACTTGGCAAAGTTTCCGGCTCGTCACTTACTGGAGCAGGGTTTAACGATGCTCTTGAAAAAATAAAACTCCAGTCTAAGGCATAGTACTAAAATGGTGCAGTTCAATTTTGAAGCAATCGGCACGCACTGGCAGATAGATATCTATCAAGACATCTCCTCTTTTAAAGAAGAGGAGATTCTTGTTTCTGTTAAAAATCGAATCGAAATATTCGACAAAACATATTCTCGTTTCCGTACAGATTCTCTTGTGACAGAAATGTCTAAAAAAGTTGGGATATATATCTTGCCAGACGATGCAAAAGAAATGCTTGCCGTGTACCGCGATTTGTACATTCGCACAAACGGACACGTAACTCCGCTTATTGGAAACATTATTTCTGACGCAGGATACGATGCCGAATATTCGCTAAAACAAAAGAAAGATCTTTTCGAAGCACCCAAATGGGAAAACGTGATTGAATATGTGTACCCAGCTCTTACAGTCAAACAGCCAGTACTTCTTGATTTCGGCGCTTGTGGGAAAGGCTATCTTGTAGACATTGTTGGGGGAGTTATCGAGGCATGCGGAATTTTTCAATATTGTATCGACGCAGGAGGAGACATTTTGCATAAGGGTCCAAATTCAATTCGTGTCGGATTGGAAAATCCTGAAAATAACACCCAAGCACTCGGTATTTACACATTACAAAACGGAAGCATCTGTGGCTCAGCGCTCAACCGTCGTAAATGGGAAAATTTTACTCATGTTATAAATCCAAAGACACTTACTTCTCCAAAAGAAATATTGGCAGTATGGGTCGCAACCCAAACCGCACTTGTTGCCGATGCTCTCGCGACCGGTCTTTTCTTTGAGTCGGCGAAGGCCTTTAGAGATCGGTATGATTTTGAATACCTTATTGTACGTAGCGATTTTTCTATAGAAAAATCACCCAATTTTTCGAATGAACTTTTTATGCTAGGATAGGTGCGTATTAGTAGAATAATTATAAATAATCTATGGGTAAAAAAATTATTATATGGTGCGTAGTGATATTGGCTGTTTCTTTTGGTCTTTGGTATTTTGCTTCACGTACAAAGCAGGCTTCACAGACTGAAAATTACGGAGATACTCAAACCGCGCAAACAGAGAGCACAAACACTGGCGTCGAAAAAGAAACTACGGACCCAATTACAAAAACTAACTCAGATACAAAATCCATGACCGCAATACTACAAACAAGCATGGGCGAGATTACAATCGAATTTCTTCCAAACATTGCCCCAAACGCAGTGGCGAATTTTACCAAGCTCGCAAAGGAAGGATTTTATGACGGTATAAAATTCCACCGCGTTATAAAAGATTTCATGATTCAAGCAGGTGACCCACTTTCAAAAGATGATAGCAAGAAGGCAATGTGGGGAACTGGAGGTCCGGGGTACAAATTTGCAGATGAAATTACAGCCGAAAGTAAAAATGATCTAGGAACAGTTGCTATGGCAAACTCTGGTCCAAACACAAACGGAAGTCAGTTCTACATAAACGCGAAGAACAACAACTTCCTCGATGGAAAGTACGTAGTTTTCGGAAAAGTTACAAAAGGACTTGATGTTGTTCTTGCAATTCAAGCAGTAAAAACAAGCGCAGGTGATGTGCCTGTTACCCCGGTTGTTATCAAAGGCATTACCTTGCAATAATTTGGGAATCTTTTAAAGTAATGAAATGATAAGTGATTTCGTCGTAATCCTATTCTATAAGTTTGTAGACCTCGATAACCCGAAGGCGGTTGTAGACGCGCATAAGAAAAAGGCAACAGAACTTGGACTTAACGGACGAATGCTCGTAGCAGAAGAAGGCATCAACGGCACCTTTGAAGGCACACGTGAAGCAGTCGATGGATATAAAAAGTTTCTAAAAGAAGACCCACGTTTTGCAGACATGCCGATAAAGGAGTCCGCGGGTACAGGTAAGGCTTTCGGAAAGCTCAAAATAAAAGTTCGTCCTGAAGTTGTTACACTCGGAGCCGGACGCTTTAATGTAAAAGAAGAAACAGCTCCAGAGCTTTCAGTCAGTGAATTGAAAAAATGGTATGAAAACAACGAAGATTTTGTTGTGCTCGACCTCCGTAACGATTTCGAAATTGATTCAGGAAAATTTGACCGCACTCTCGATCCAAAACTCGAACACTTTCGTGATCTTCCAAAAAAACTTAAAGAATTGAAAGACTCACCAGAAATGGCTGGCAAAAAAATCGTTACTGTTTGCACCGGAGGAATTCGCTGTGAAAAGGCTACGTGTCTCATGACACGGGAAGGATTTACAGATGTGTACCAGCTCAAAGACGGTATTCATACATACATGAAGGAATATCCAGGACAAGATTTTAAAGGGACACTCTTTGTGTTTGACGATCGTATGACGACAGACGTTGTTCCTCTCGAAAAAAAGGAAGTTATCGGTAAATGTACTTTTTGTGGCGATACAACTGAAAACTATTGTTCAGACGATTCCGTTCGTCCATCTCGAAAGCTCCTCTGCTGTGAGGAATGTTACGAAAAAGAAAAAAGTCATTTAAGACAATCTGTGACATTGGTTTAAATATGTCCACGAAAAATGCCTCTTTCTAAGAGGCATTTTTCGTGTTAAAGTTGCATAATCTTATGAGAACAGTACTAGAGCAAGCAAAAGCCGGTAAAACGGCTTCAAATATACTTAGAAAAGCAACGACTGAGCAAAAGGACAAGTTTCTTTCTGTGCTCGCAGGTCTTTTGGAATCAAACATTTCCACAATACTTGCAGAAAATGCGAAGGATTTAGAAGCGAGCGCTGGTATCACTAGTGCTATGAAGCGTCGACTAACGCTTACCGAGGCAGGCCTTGCCGGCATCATTGCTGGCGTAAAACAACTTATGGCATTTCCAGATCCTGTCGGAGTCGTAGTAAAGGAAACAGTAAAACCTGACGGACTCAAAATCAAAAAGATGCGCGCACCAATCGGCGTCATTGCCTGTATTTTTGAGTCACGACCAAATGTAATTGTTGATGTTTCAATACTTTGTATAAAAAGTGGCAATGCTGTAATGGTACGCGGGGGAAAGGAAGCACTTCACTCAAACAATATTCTTCTCTCATACATTGAGCGTGCGCTTGAAGAAGCAGGACTTCCAAAAGATTCAGTACAACAGCTCGAAGACCGCCGACATGAGGCGATTTATGATCTTGTCGGGCTCGAACAATATGTCGACCTCGCTATTCCACGCGGACGAGAGGAGCTTATTAAAGCTGTATCTGAGCATGCACGAATGCCAGTGATGAAGCATTCACGCGGACTTTGTCATATGTATATTGACCGAGATGCGAATATAGAAAAAGCAGTCAGTCTTGCTGTAAATGCCAAGACTTCAAATCCTGCAACATGTAACTCTATTGAAACAATTCTTGTTCATAAAGATATCGCGGACAGTGTTTTGCCAAAAATGCTTGAAGCGCTTTTTGCTAAAAATGTTGAAGTGCGTGGCGATGAGAAAGTCTGCTCTTACTCAGACAAATGTGTACAGGCAACTGATGCCGACTGGGCAGAAGAATATCTCGAGCTTGTTGTGTCTATCAAGGTTGTAGATTCGTACGAAAATGCGACAGAACATATTGCGAAATACAGCTCAGGACTCACCGACTCTATTGTGACTGAAACTAGGGAGACCGCACTCCGATTCGAACAAGATATAGACAGTGCCTCAGTTCTTGTAAATGCTTCAAACCGTCTTACCGACGGAGAAGTATTCGGACTGGGAGGAGAAATAGGCATTAGTACATGTCGCATTCATATGCGTGGACCGATGGGACTTGAAGACCTGACCGTTACTAAATATATTGTTGAAGGCAATGGACACATCAGATAGGACATACGGAAACGGCGCATTTCTGCGAGCCTCGATTCAGCAGAATCGCCTACTGGGTGAACTGCACTCGTTTGCGTAAGTCCTATAAGAAACATAAACATCAAAAACCAAATGCAAGAAAAAGAATTATACGTAATAAAAATAGGTACAAACGCTCTCGTAAACTCTGACGGGCATATTTTTAATGAAACAATAAACGAAGTCCTTGGTTCTGCCAAAGAAGCAATGGCGCAAGGAAAAAATATAATCATCGTCACCTCAGGCGCCGCTCGCGTAGGACGTCTCGCGCTTAAAGATTTACAGGCTCCAAAAAAAGTTGCTACCTGTGTCGGACAACCCGTTCTTTTTTCAGCATGGCAAGAACAAGCAAAAAAAGTAGATGTCATACTTGCCGAGTTTCTCATTTCTCGTTCATCCATTATTCGTAAAGAATTATTTTTTCCAATT
Source organism: Minisyncoccota bacterium (assembly GCA_017991895.1). Taxonomy (GTDB): domain Bacteria; phylum Patescibacteriota; class Minisyncoccia; order Phycocordibacterales; family UBA9973; genus CAITQP01. The sequence goes on from JAGOPR010000011.1 coordinate 17,105, forward strand.
CGCGAAACTTTTGAACTGTTGTTTGAACGCGGAATTGTGCCTGTCGTAAACGAAAATGATGTCATGGTCTCAGGCACTGGATACAGTTTTGGCGAAGGGGGTAATGATTCACTCGCTCAAGTTCTTGCTGTGTCACTCAAAGCTTCTAAACTCATCATTGTTTCGGATATTGAAGGCTTGTGCGATAGCGACCCTCGTGAAAATCCTGATGCAAAACTTATCGGTGAAGTAGATGATATTACAGATAAATTTATTGACCTTTGTTCGAAGAAATCTGGAGCAGGTCATGGAACAGGTGGAATGCTTTCAAAACTCAAATCCATCCGTATTTGCACAGCTGTCGGTGTGGAATGCTACATCGTGAGCGGTCTCATAAATGGCAATGTTGAAAAGGCAGTTCGAGGTGAACCTGTTGGAACGCATTTCCTCGCACGTGAATCTGCAGACAAGGTTACAGAGCGCGAGCGTTGGATTCTTGCCGCAAAAAGTTCCGCAGGAAGTATCGCTATTGATAAAGGAGCAGTAGATGCTCTCGCAGGAGGTGCGAGCTTACTTGCTGTTGGCGTAAAGAAAGTCTATGGCTCGTTCAACGAAGGGGAAGTCATCGAAATCGTAGACATGAACAACCACGGTGTCGCCTTTGGTATCGTAGATATTTCATATGCCGAAATCGACGAAATGCTTCGCACGAAAAACACTCAAAAAAAGCTTCTCGTTCACGCAAACAATCTATTTTTCTTGAAGTAATTACCTGTGTTATACTAAAAGTCCTTCGGGGTAGGGTGAGCCAGAAATGGCGATTCCCAATCGGCGGTATAACCCGCGAGTTCCCCACCAACTTTTTAAAAAGTTGGTGGGGAACATGAACTGGTGTAATTCCAGTGTCGACCGTACAGTCGGGATGAAAGAAGGAAAAGGATGTCTTTTGGCATTCTTGTGTCTCAACCCCGAAATTTTTTCGGGGCCTTTTTATTTGCATTTACTAATGGCTTAAGACATAGACCTATGTTTACTGGAATCATTAAACAAACAGGAGAAGTACAAAAAAGAGATAATACATCTCTCTCTATTTCTGCACCAAAAAATATACTTTCTAAACTCAAGCTCGGTTCAAGTATTTCAGTAAATGGTGCTTGTCTCACTGTTGTCAAAAAAAATACAAAAGGATTTACGGCCGATGTAATGCCTGAGACGTGGAAGTGCACATCGCTTTGCGGTCTTCATGGAGGATGTCTTGTTAATCTTGAGCTCCCGCTTCGACTCTCCGATGGTCTCGACGGTCATATCGTACAAGGACATGTTGATGGAATGGCCGAACTCGTTTCAATTAAGGAAGATTCAGGCAGTCATGTTCTCACATTCAAAGCAGGGAAGGATATTATGGAATACCTTGTTTCGAAAGGTTCTGTCACTCTCAATGGGGTTTCGCTTACGATTACGAATGTTTCGAAGAACAGTTTTAGTGTATCGATAATCCCTCATACATGGAAGACGACAATGCTCTACCGGCTCGGCAAAGGAGACAAGGTGAATGTTGAAGTTGATATTTTATCCAAGTACATAAAATCATTTTTGAATAAATAATATGAAATCTCGCATAGCAATAATTCAAAGCACATATCGAGCGCATATTGGTGAAGCACTTCTTTCTGAATGCCTAAAAACCCTCAATAAAGGAGGAGTAAATGAAAAACAGATTTCTATATTCAAAGTTACAGGAGCACTTGAGATTCCGCTTGTTGCCAAAAAAATCGCAAAGA
>JAGOPR010000011.1:18964-20793 GCA_017991895.1 Minisyncoccota bacterium
GGTGAAGCACTTCTTTCTGAATGCCTAAAAACCCTCAATAAAGGAGGAGTAAATGAAAAACAGATTTCTATATTCAAAGTTACAGGAGCACTTGAGATTCCGCTTGTTGCCAAAAAAATCGCAAAGACAAAAAGATACGATGCAATTATTGTCTTCGGGGTTGTTCTTAAAGGAAAGACGTATCACTTTGAACAGGTATCCGATGAATGCGCACGAGGCTGTATGCAGGTTGCATATGATTACGAAATTCCCGTTATATTCCAAGTGCTCTCAGTGTATAAAGAGGCTGATGCAGTTGCACGTACAAAAGGTACAAAAGATAATCGTGGCATTGAAGCTGGAAAGACGGCACTAGAGATGATAGAAGTAATGAAGAAACTTTAGCAATGGAAAATAAACTCTCTACAATCCCTGAAGCACTAGAAGATTTGAAGGCAGGCAAAATGCTCATTGTCGTCGACAATCCAAATCGCGAAAATCAAGGGGATATTATTTTCCCTGCACAATTTGCAACAACAGAGTCAATCAATTTTCTTCTCAATGAATGTCGTGGTATGGTTTGTGTCGCGCTTTCAAAAGAAGAGGCAACACGGCTAGAGCTTCCGCTTATGGTTCCACCTATTCATGCAACAGAAAAAACAGGCGTGCAGTTTACTGTGACTGTTGATTCTATAGACGTCACGGCTTATGGTATTTCATCTTCTGACCGCGCAAAAACAATTCAAACGCTTGGAAGCCGTACATCCATTGCAAGTGACCTTGTACGCCCCGGACATATTTTTCCGTTACTAGCACGCGACGGCGGAGTACTCGAGAGACAAGGACATACTGAGGCAACAGTAGACCTCTGTCGACTTGCAGGATTCGCTCCTGTCGGAGTTTTGTGTGAGGTTCTCGGTACGGATGGCGAACCATTACGTCTTCCAGCGCTTGTAGAATTTGGAAAGAAACACAATCTTAAAGTGATTTCTGTTGACGATCTTCGTTCTCATTTGGAAAAAAATCCATTACCTACTATTTCATCAAAGTCAGTTGTTCGCACAGCAGAAGCAATGCTTCCAACTGAGTACGGAGTGTATAAGATTTTTGTATACAAGTCAGTGATAGACAATCGTGAGCACGTCGCACTCGTATTTGGTAATCCAGCCGAGCCTGCTCTCGTACGCGCACACTCAGAGTGTCTTACAGGTGATACATTCGGTTCGCGTACGTGCGATTGCGGACCTCAGCTTCATAAAAGCATGGAAATGATTCGTGAAAAAGGTAGTGGAGTTATTTTGTATCTCAACCAAGAAGGACGCGGTATCGGACTCACAAACAAAATCAAGGCATACGCACTTCAGCAAGAAAAGGGTATGGATACTGTTGAGGCAAATATCGCTCTCGGCTTTTCTGCCGATGAGCGCAATTTCAAAATCGCCGCTGAAATGCTCTGCGATATCGGTATTCGAAAAATTGCCCTACTTTCAAACAATCCAGACAAGCTCTCGTCACTCGGCGGGTATGGTATTGAAGTAGTAGAACATGTACCGCTTGAGACCGATCCAAACGAAACAAATCGTGACTACCTTAAGGTTAAGAAAAACAAGCTTGGACACGACTTGAAGCTGGTTTAGAGCTTCTATCGCTGGCGCATTTCGTTGTTGCTCGTTCATTTTTCTCAGTCAACGTACGTCTAAGTACGTCTCCCTCGCAAAACGAACTCGCGCCTAGAACTACGCTCAGCGCTAAAAGTTCTATTATCAGAGACTATTTAACACAATCCATATTTAGGAGTAGTATAAAAGGGTGGCAAATAAAAAGCCCTCAACATTATGGCGAGTAGCCTC
>JAGOPR010000012.1:0-11982 GCA_017991895.1 Minisyncoccota bacterium
GTCGCCAAATTGTTTGGAGTAAAGGTTGAAGAATTCGGAATAGGATATCCACCACGCGCTAAAAAACTTTTTACAAGAGGCGGTACATTATTTACTCTCAATTGGCTTCCATTTGGAGGATTCGTAAAAATATTTGGAGAAACAGATTCTCTCAACGTCGATAAGAATTCATTTTCCAACCAGAAACTCTGGAAACGCCTTTCAATAATTATTGCGGGCGTCGTTGCAAACATGATTCTTGCTATGTTTTTGTTTGGGCTGTCTTTCACATCAGGATTTCTTGGTAACGCTGAAGATTTCCCTCAAGCAAAGGTAATTAGCGAGTCTCGTATCACAATTACTGACATACAAAAAGATAGTCCCGCATCACTTGCTGGATTTAAAACAGGGGATGCTTTGCTCGCTCTTTCCTCAGGAGAAGAGAGGACTACTCCGAGTGACGTTGCAGATGTTATTACTTTTGTAAAAATGCACGGAGAAAAATCTGTCCATATCTCAATTCTTCGAAAAGATACCATTCGTACACTCGAAGTTACTCCGACAGTCGGTGTTACAGGCAGTTCTCCTGGTATTGGAATTTCTTTAACTTCGGCTCAAAAACTTCGTCTCCCATTTTTTAAGGCTATGGGGTACGGTGCAGAATATGCTGTAAAAGAATTTGGCGTTATTGTTGTCACGCTTGGCTCGTTGTTTAAAAATGCCGTAGGAGGGGACAATACCCTAGTTTCTCAAATTTCAGGACCAGTCGGAATTGCACAATACGCTGGTACTGCATTTGGTATGGGAATTGGTTCGTTCCTTTTCTTTATGGCACTTATCTCTGTAAATTTAGCAGTCATAAATCTATTGCCATTTCCAGCTCTTGATGGCGGTAGATTTATATTAGAGTTTTTCTCATACAATGGTCGCTCGCGGATCTCTCCACGAGTCATTTCTGTGATAAATCAGGTCGGATTTGTGATTCTAATTGTCATAATGCTGTATGCTACATACCACGATATTGCCAAACTTGTCACATAAATGGTAGTATATAAAAGTAATCAGTTTTTTTAATAAACGTTTAAAAATAAGGGTATTTCGGGACTCTAGTGGCAAAGTTTGACTTTTCCTAAGATAATGATATACTAATTTAGTAGTTAAATAATAAATTAATCAAATGGCAAGCAAAATCACATTCAAGCCAAAGGCTGTCACCAAGAAAATCCTCTCACCATTGCAGGATCGCTCTTTAGATATTGTTAAGAGTCGATTTGGTCTAGGTGCAGAAACAGAACGAAAAACCCTAGAGGCTATCGGTGATAAATACGGCATTACTCGCGAGCGAGTACGTCAGATCGAACAGGCTGCCTTAAATTTGATTAAGAAATCTGAAGATTACAAAACTGAACGCGCAAGTTGGGATGAACTCAAAAATGTAATTAAGGACTTGGGAGGACTTGTTGCAGAACAGGATCTTCTTGAATCAATTTCAAAAGATGAAGAAATTCAGAACCACGTGCATTTCTATTTGGTGCTAGGTGACGAGTTTCAAAAGCATCGTGAAGATGATGATTATGTTTCTCGCTGGAGTGTCGATTCTGAACTTTCAGAAAAGATACACAGTTCACTCAATTCTCTTTACTCAAAACTTTCTGATGACGAACTTATTTCCGAGAGCGAAATGGTAAATCGTTTTGTTGACGAACTTAAGAAAATAAATGTCGATGCTACAAACGATGAAATTTCTCGACGCTGGCTCTGTCTTTCAAAAGGGATTTGTAAAAATCCGCTTGGCGAATGGGGGAAGTCTTCAGCTTCTGGGGTTAAGGCACGCGGAATAAAAGACTTTGCATACCTTATGATGCGAAAACATGGTTCGCCAATGCACTTTCGTGAAGTAGCAAAATCTATTACAGATACTTTTGAAAAAAAGTGCCACACCGCTACTTGTCACAATGAGCTCATCAAAGACAACCGTTTTGTACTAGTCGGACGCGGAATGTATGCTCTATCTGAATGGGGCTATAAGCCGGGAGTTGTTCGAGACGTTATTCGAGAAATATTGAAGCGCGAAGGACCGCTTACTAAAGAAGAGGTCGTCGACAAGGTTCTCAAAGAACGGTATCTAAAGAAAAATACAATCTTGGTAAACCTCCAGAATCCTAAGTATTTCAAGAAAGGTAAAGATAAGAAATATACTCCAGTTTAAGCTAGTTAGTAGGTAGTAGTAAGTAATTAGTAGAAAATACAAATCCGCCTCGCGAGCGTTAGCTCGCGAGGCGGATTGTTTTCATGTAATATATATGTATGAATTATGAACGTGGCTACGGGCATTGGATAGTTTTCGTCATTGGAGCGATTCTCGTTCTAATGATGATCGGATTTTTTAAAGCAAACAACCAGCAAACACTCTCCAACGTAACTTATAAAGCAATCCTTCGGTTACCGTGTGGGATTACTGTTCAAGAACCTAAAAAAGGCGATAAAGTATCTTTTCCTGTGACAGTAAAGGGATATGTAAACGGATGTGGCTGGGACATTAAAAATAGTATAGCTGGCACTGCACAAGTATTTGATGGTAACGGTGCTCCAATGACAAACCAAATCCCATTAAATGTTCCTACTGACTCAAAGAAAAAACCGTATTATTTTGAAGGTACGCTTGTTCTTAAAGTTGCACCCCAAACTGAAAAAGGCAGTATCATAATCCGTGGAGTTTCAAATTTTACTCATGCGATAGAAATAGATTTCTAATTTAAGCTATAGACTTGAGTCGCCAGACTAGCTATACTATTCTTATGGTTTTAAGCTTTATCGGAGCACTTATCTCATTTATTTTTTTTATAATCGGAAAGCTCGCATTTATATGGGCTCCGATTCTTATAATGTATTTTGCGTTTGAGATGTGGCACCATTATGTAACCGACAGGTTTATTCTCGGTATGAAGTGGACGCTTTTTGAAATACAGATTCCGAGAAATGTTGAAAAATCTCCAGTGGCTATGGAGCTTATTCTCACAAACGCGATGTACCACGCGAGTATTAAAGGAGTATGGGAGGTGTGGGTACAAGGAGCGCCACACTTTTGGTTCTCTTTAGAAATGGCAGGTATCGATGGGCAGGTTCATTTTTATATTCGTACGCCATCTCGCGTTAGAAATCTTGTCGAGACTCAAATATACGCTCAGTATCCTCAAGCGAAGGTGGTTGAGGTTGAAGACTACACACTTCGTGTTCCATACGACGCTCCCAATGACGACTGGTATCTTTGGGGTTGTGATTTCTGTCTGGAGCATCACATCGCGTTTCCGCTTCGTACATATAAGAGCTATGACCTTGGCGATATGATCAATAATCTAGAAGACAACGAACATCAAAAAAATGATCCTATCACTCCAACTATCGAATTTTTAGGTTCACTAAAAAAAGGACAGCAAGTTTGGGTTCAAATCGTTATCAGGCCATCAAAATCTACGTATCATACTCACGGAAAAATGTTTACTCACCATGGGTGGGTAGAGGAAGTCGAGGAAGAAATTGCGCGACAACTCGCTCCATATATCGAATTCCGTAAACAAGAAGTGGGGCCAAATGAGTACATCAGTACTATTCGTGCTCCTCGTACCGTTGATACTCGTGTCGAAAAAATGAAGGAAAAAATACAGAAGCTTGGATTTGACGTAGGTATTCGTCAGGTTGTTTTGTGCGAATCGAAGTATGTGTCACTTGAAGATTTCAATAATCTTCGTCGCGACAGCCGTCTCATGTGGCGCCAGTTCAACAATCCTGACGGCAATAGTTTGCTTCGTTCAAACCCAACACAATACGACCAGCCATTTGCCGATCCTACCGGACGAGGACTCTGGATTCTTAAAAATCGTAAATTAAACTGGTATCGAGGGCGCGCATTTTACAATCTACCATTTTGGTTTGGTTTTAAGTGGCCGTTTCCACTTAGTGTTTTCCTTCCTTCTCATACGCCTCAGATTGACGTGCTAAACGTTGAAGAAATAGCCACACTTTTCCATTTCCCTGGTCAGATTTCACAGGCTCCATCATTCCGACGTATCGAGTCTCGTGTTGCTAAGCCTCCGGCAAACCTGCCGATGTAGGTAGTTTATTTGAAGTATATTGTGGACACAGAGTTACGTAACAACGAAATTATCACCCCCGATAAAACACGGAGTTTTTTCAAGATATTTATTGTGCCAGTCGTGATAATTGTCGGATCTCTATCCTTACTTATTTTCGCTAGCTTACCGCCATCTAGTTTTCCAAACGATCAAATAATTACGATAACCGAAGGTCAGACACTTAAAGATATAGCAAAAATTCTAAAAGATTCAAATTATATCCGTTCAAAGACCTTGTTTGCTAGTCTAGTAACTGCTCTTGGAGGTGAACGAAGTATTTCAAGAGGCGATTACTATTTCGAAAAACCGGTTTCTGTTTTTGTGGTGTCATCTCAGATCGCTAGAGGTATACATAATGTAAACCAAATTAAAATTACTATACCTGAAGGACAAAACAGCACAGAGATTGTCAAAACACTACAAGAAAAAATCCCCGAACTAAATATTTCAGAGTTCCGAGAATTTGCAAAACGGAATGAGGGCTATCTTTTTCCTGAGACATATTTTTTCTTTGCGAGCGTTACACCCACTGAGGTCATTGAAGCAATGAAATTGATGTTTGCGCGTAAAACACAAGAGTTATTTTTAGGTAAAACAGAAAAGCAAATCGAGCAAATAATAATTTTGGCTTCATTAGTAGAAAGGGAAGCGCGTGGAACCGACGACAGGGCTCTTATAGCTGGAATTCTTACAAAACGACTCTCGCTTAGAATGCCACTTCAGGTAGATGCGACTGTCGCTTATGCAAACGGTATCGATGAAGGAGATCTGAAGAAGTCACATTTTGGCCTTATTTCACCGTATAATACGTATGTTGTAAAAGGACTTCCTCCGACTGCGATTTCAAATCCAGGGCTTCCTGCAATCATGGCTTCGATAAATCCTACGGAAACTGACTATCTTTATTATTTACACGATAAGCGTGGTAATATCCATTATGCAAAGACGTACAAGGAGCATTTAGCAAATATTGCGCGCTACTTACGCTAGTGGTAAGTTAAATATACATAGATATGAACAAGTATTACTATACAATTGGACTTGAAGTTCATGCTGAGCTTCGCACTAACGCGAAGATGTTTTGTGGGTGCAAAAATGATCCTGACGAAGACTCTCCAAACGTAAATATTTGCCCTGTGTGCATGGCTCATCCGGGCGCTATTCCTGTACCGAACAAGAAAGCAATCGAAGAAGTAATTCGAGTAGGACTAGCAGTAGATGGAAAAATTGCAGATTTTACAGAGTTTGATCGAAAAAGCTATTTTTATCCTGATATACCAAAAGGTTATCAAATATCACAGTATGAGCATCCCATAGTTAAAGGTGGCAAGCTTGCTGGTATGGACATTACACGTATTCACTTGGAAGAGGATACCGGCACAAACAAGCATGACAGAGGTGACTTCTCACTTGTTGATTTCAATCGTGCTGGAGTACCACTTATGGAGCTTGTAACCGAGCCTCATACATTTGAAACTATGGAAGAAGCTTCTCTTGCTGGCGGTTCTTTTGGGCGTGAGTATCAATTGCTTTTGCAATATTTAGGTGCCTCACTCGCTAATATGGAAAAAGGAGAGTTTCGCCTTGAGGCAAACATTTCACTCTTTCCAGAAAAAAATAAACTTGGAACAAAGGTTGAAGTAAAAAACCTAAACTCCTTCAAGAGTGCTGAGCGCGCGATTATATACGAACTAGATAGAATGCAGGAGCTTCATGAATCCGGACGTGCATCGGAGATTGTTCAAGAAACTAGGGGGTGGGATGACGGGAAACAAAGCACTTTTTCTCAACGTGCAAAAGATAACGTGGCCGATTACAGATATTTTCCAGACCCAGATATTCCAAAACTCAAACTTACAGAAATTTTCGATATAGAAAAAATTCGCAGTGAATTGCCAGAGCTCCCGTCATCTAAACGTTCTCGTTATTCTAAAGAATATGGAATCAAAGAAGGGGATATCGAAGCATACATAAACGATCATCAGCTCGGTGTCTGGTTCGAAGAAATATCAAAAATTCTTATTACCCCTGATAAAATAAAAATCGCTTCAAACTACATTACAAGTGACTTTCTTGGGCTTAAAAAAGTGGATTCTAGCATCGTTATGCCGAGTGCTTCAAACTTTGCCGAGCTTATAAATTTAGTAAATGAAGGTAAGCTAACATCTCGAGTCGCAAAAGATATTTTAGCGATAATTGTAAAACAGGATGGCTCGCCACTTAAGATTGCGACTGAACAAAACTTGATCCAAAAAAATGATGAAGGCGCGCTCAAGGCAATAGCTTCAAATATTATTTCTTCAAATGAAAAAGTTGTTGCCGACTACAAATCAGGGAAGGAAGCATCACTTCAGTTTTTGGTTGGTCAAATGATGAAGGAGACAAAAGGTAGTGCCAATCCTGCTATCGCATCAAAAATCCTCAAAGAATTGCTCGCATAGTTTATTCATAGTATATTGAAAATAATATGGCAAATAAAGACTACTACGAAACATTAGGCGTCCCAAAAGGAGCCACTAAAGACGAAATCAAGAAGGCTTTTCATAAGCTTGCTCATAAGTATCACCCTGATAAAAACAAGGGTGATGACGCAAAGTTTAAGGAGGTAAATGAGGCGTATCAAGTGCTCGGAGACGAGCAAAAGCGCGCACAGTATGATCAGTTCGGCTCTGCAGGACCACAAGGTTTTGGTGGTGGAGGTGGTGGCTTCGGTGGTTTCGACTTTTCTGGATTCCAAGGACAGCAGGGGTTTGATATGGGTGATTTAGGAGATATTTTTGGTGAATTCTTTGGTGGTGGACGTGGAGGAATGCAACAGAGACGCGGTCGTGACATCTCTACAGAAATCTCGATTCCATTCGCTGATAGTATTTTTGGGACTGTACGTAAAATTCTTATAACAAAAATTTCTACATGTTCGACGTGCCAAGGATCGGGAGCAAAAGAAAGTTCGAAACAAACAACTTGCTCAAAATGTAATGGTAAAGGGCAAGTTCACGAAACACGACGTTCGCTCATGGGTTCTTTTTCTACTACCAGACTTTGTGATGCTTGTGATGGTGCGGGAAAAATTCCCGAGCATCATTGTGGTTCATGCGGTGGCGCTGGTGTCCGACGTACCGAAGAAGAAATTGAAATACGTGTTCCATCTGGTATTGAAAGTGGCGAGATGATTCGACTCACAGGTTTTGGTGAGGCTGTAAGAAAGGGACAGTCAGGAGATTTGTATGTAAAAATTAATGTTGGTTCTCACCCTCTTTTCCGACGTGATAGAGCCAATATTCTTATGGACATGGAAGTAAAGCTTTCTGACGCGCTTCTTGGAGCCGAACGTGTAATTGAAACCCTTGACGGTAAGGTAACTGTCAAAATTCCGGAGGGAATTGCGAGTGGAACACAACTACGTGTGCGCGATCATGGTGTACTTTCGTCTCGTGGTGGGAAGCGCGGTGATCTAATGATTCGAGTTACAGTTAAAATTCCAACGAAGCTATCTAGAAAAGCAAAAGAGGCGATAGAGCATTTAAAGGAAGAAGGACTCTAGAATAGATTAAGCCCCGAATCTCGGGGCTTAATTATTTGTGCAAATGTTGATGTTAAGGCCACGATATGACCATGAATTTTGCTGCGTCGTCGTAGATACTTTTTGGCTGTGCAAGCCGGATGATAATGTCGTTTTTTCTAATGGTTATTTCGTCGCCATCATGCAATCGTTCAGTTATTCCCACTGAGATGAGACTGTCTTTTTCGTCGGTACATCCTGTTGTTGCTGGGCAAGTATCTTGTTTCGATGCAATTAGCTTGTTGCTAGGATTAAGCTCTGGACCAAGGTTGAGTCTTGTTTTGAGCAATTCCTCAACTTCTTCAATCGAATCAAGAAGAATATATCTTGTACGCAGGTAAGCTTTTGTTCCAAATGCCGATTGAAAGGCTGTAACTACTTTATTCTTGTTTGTTTCGGAAAGTACTATCGCTTGCTTTTTCATTACTTATATATTTTGGATGGTTAAATAATTATGAAATTTGCGTAAGTTAACCATTTGGTGCACCTACTGTAAATATGCCAAATAGTGTGGATAACCTGATGTGGGAAATTAAGAAGCTAAGCAACTATAATTTCTTATCCTAGCGTTAGGACTTCTAATTTGTAATCAAATCTTAGAAGTCGCGATCCCTTGTGGATAACTCGCTCCAGACTCTTTACATCCTAGCCCTAGATGCTACTATTTTCTCATTAATAAAAGCAGGCTAATTTGACGAGTAACAACTCCACATATAATAAGAAATGAAACCAACCTCCTCCAAGAAGCTTTGGAAGATCGGACAGAAGGAATACAACACACAGTATTTCGACTTTAACAAAGACGGCGATCTAATTATCAAAGAAGGTCACAATATCTACAATGTTCGTTATCTTGCCGAGAAAATGGGTACGCCTCTTCAAATTCTCATGCCCTTTGTTGTAGAAGAACGCCTTGAAGACTTTCTTGATTTGAATAAGGATCTTTCAAAAAAAATTGGCTATCAAGGTAAGTTTTTTTACCATTACCCAATGAAGGTCAACCAAAACAAAGAGGTGATCATGGCACTCGTCGGTGAAGGCGCGCATCTTGAGACTTCTTCATACAACGATTTGTACCTAATCAAGAAGATGCTTGAGCAGGAAAAATTCAATCCTAACATTCGCATCATGTGCAATGGACCTAAGACCGATAAATATTTAAACCTTATCGATGAGCTTCAGCATAAAGGCACGAAGATTTTTCCCCTTATCGAAGGACCAAACGAGCTCAAAGTTCTTCAGCATTCAAGATACGATGTTGGTGTACGCCTCGCGATGAATGACGTGAAAGTAAATTCGAGGTGGAAGAAGCCGATTGACCGTTTTGGATTTCCTGCAAATGAAATTCTTGCAATGGATAAATTCAAGAATTTAAAAATACTGCACTACCATATTGGCGGTCAGATCGAGACTCTCAACGATATTATTGCTCCAATCAAATACGCTTTAGACGTCTACTGTAAGCTTAAAGAGAAAAATCCGTCTCTCGACACGCTCGATATCGGAGGTGGAATGCCGATTCCTTTTTTGCGCACAAAGACGTATCCGATAGACAAGCTTATGGAGAAGATCTTTGCTCTCTTAAAGACTGAATCTGAAAAACGTGGAATTCCTCACCCAAATCTTATTTGTGAATGGGGTAGTTACATGGTTTATCCTTCGCAGATTACAATCTATAAAGTTATCGATACTAAGAAAATTGTTGGCAAAAAGCCTGAAGCAAATAAATGGTACGTTGTGGACGGAAGCTTTATGAATGACCTGTGTGATACTTGGGCTATAGGTCAAAAATGGGCAATGGCTCCAGCAAACAATAAAGGGGATAAAAATTTGAATGAAGTATGGCTCGCAGGTTCTACTTGTGACTCAGACGATACTTACAAGGGCGTAAATGGCTCTGTGACATTGCCAGACTATGATTATGATGAACAGAATCCAATGTATGTAGTTGTGTTTGATACAGGTGGATATCAGGCCTCACTATCTATGCACCACTGTCTCTTATCAGCACCACTTAAGGTTATTGCCGAGAACGGACATATCGTTGTTGCTCGAAAACGCGAAACTCCAGAAGATGTGGGTAAAGAGTTTGGGTGGTAACCTAAGGAAACTCTAAACATCAAACACTAAATTCTAAATAATACAAATATCATGAACACACAATTACCAACACTTGAATTTATACTAAAGAACTACAAAAACTTTAACGCACGCGCACTTCGCGATGCCACGGTTTCTTATTGGCGACACACCGAGAAAGGTGGCAAGATGTTTTGGGCAGTAGCTGGAGCCATGAGCTCAGCACAGCTTGGAATTGTACTAGCGCCAGCTATTCGAGCTGGTCTTATATCTGGAATGTCAGTTACTGGAGCAAATATTGAGGAGTCACTATTTCGACTAGTTGCGCATGATCACTACAAAGATTTTCCAGACTATCGTTATTTTACAAAAGAGCATGACACTGAAATTCTTGAAAATCGAATGCGTCGAGTAACCGACACGTCTATTCCAGAAGATGAAGCATTTCGTGTTGTCGAAAAACAAATTGTTCCTACATGGAAAAAGGCAAGTGAAGATGGCACAAGAAAGTTCTGGCATGAATATTTCTACGAGCTTATTCAGCAAGTTGATGCGAAAGACCACCAAGGTTCTGCAGACGAGTGCTGGCTTCTTGCCGCCGCTAAGGCAAATATTCCGATCGTTGTTCCCGGATATGAGGACTCAACATTTGGAAACATTTTTGCTGGCCACGTATATCACAAAGATTTTAACGCGGGAATCGTAAAGAGTGGAGTCGAATATATGTCTGCATTTTACGAGCAGTATCAAAAGATGTCCGAAGGAGCTGGTGTCGGATTCTTCCAAATCGGAGGAGGTATTGCTGGAGATTTTCCAATATGCGTTGTCCCTTCACTCAAATACGACGTTGAAGCTAAAGATGTAAAGCCATGGGCATACTTTTGTCAGATTTCTGATTCTACGACCTCGTATGGCTCATATTCTGGTGCTACTCCAAACGAAAAGATTACTTGGGACAAGCTCACAAAAGATACACCTATGTTTGTTGTCGAATCAGATGCTACGATTGTTGCGCCTCTCATGCTAACAGCGCTTCTTGAAGCAAAAGCGAATCCGGAAGGAGCCAATGAACTTATAAAGAAGTATATGTAGTAATTAAAAACCCCCAAATTTGGGGGTTTTTAATTACTTTGAATAACTTTCAAAAATTTCTTGTGTAAATATTTGTTTGATACAAGCATATCTCCATCGTTTACATTCCATGGTTTTCCATCGAGCCTCGTTACATTACACCCTGATTCCTTAAAGATGACTGACGGAGCAGCCTTGTCCCAGATCTTACTATTGTTGAAATATACCCAGTCACGACGCCCTGTGCTCACGTATAAGGCGTTTATTGCCGCGGAACCATAAGAACCAACATAGCAATGCTTTTCAGTGTTGTGTTTAAATAATTTCGATGCGTAGGTTTCGTTTTTGCTGAGTAGCGAATTTAAAATTCCATAGCTTTCCTCCCATTTTTTTTGAGCAGAACACGCAATACGTTTTCCGTTTAGGTATGCACCTTGACCATTTTTAGCAAAAAGTAATTCCTTAGTGAGAGGGAAGTATATTGCACCAAGCATGACTTTACCTTTGTGAGCAAGTCCAATCATCGTGCCAAAAAGTGGCACATTTGTAGCAAAATTTAATGTTCCGTCCAACGGATCGATGATCCAACAATACTTAGATCCGCGTATATCTTCGCCTGTTTCTTCAGAAATAATTGAATGATCCGGATATTTTCTTTTTATCGCATCAATTATTATTTTGTTTGCGTGCAAATCAGCTTCAGTCACGACATCATTTACGTGCTCCTTTGAGTACTTAATTCCTACTTTTCCAAATTTTTTTCCAACCGAAGTGCCAGCTTTTTTTACGATATCGATAATAAATTTGTCCATTTCAGAGTGGACCATGCTATTTTCCTCCGAGAATACGTTTCTTATAGAAAGTGTTTATCATGTTGTAGACAATTTGTGCCGCACCGTACTCCGTAAGCACATCGTCTGGAACAGGGGAGACTTCCACGATATCGGCTCCCACTAGTGTTTTCTTTTCGATTACTTTCTCCAAAAGTCGAAGAGTGTAATACCACTCAAGCCCGCCCTGTACCGGAGTACCAGTCGCAGGCATGTGCGCAGGATCGATACCATCTATGTCGATAGAAATATAAACTTTCTTGGTTTTAATCGCGGACACAATTTTTGAGATACTTGGAACTTTTCCGATACCCCATTCAAAAACTTT
>JAGOPR010000012.1:12082-20719 GCA_017991895.1 Minisyncoccota bacterium
TCAAACGCAAAAGTTGATTATGCGAAAATCGCAAGCGATATATACAGAGAAATTGGGTACATTCAACCGCTTGAAATTTCAGTTCACATAGTGACCCAGTCGCTAGACATTGCCGCGGGAGTTGATACAGGAGGAGCTGGAGATCAGGGCATTATGTACGGCTACGCAACAGATGAAACAGCAGAGTATCTTCCAAAAGGAGTAGTACTCGTCCACGCTTTGGCAAAAAGACTTGAGTTAGTGCGAAAAGAAAATGTACTTAACTGGCTTCGCCCAGACGGTAAAACCCAAGTGACTTTTTCAAACGGCGAGCTCAAAACTATTTTAATAAGTACCCAACACGACGAATCCGTGACTCAAAATCAAATCCGTGAAGACTTGATAAGTAAAGTTATTACTCCTGTATTAGGTAGTGCAGATTTATCTAAAATTGAAATACTTACGAATCCAACTGGAATTTTTGTTCAAGGTGGTTTCGAAGCAGATACAGGGCTCACAGGTAGAAAGATAATCGTAGATACTTATGGCGGTCTTATTCCGCACGGTGGGGGAAGCTTTTCGGGTAAAGACGCTACAAAAGTCGATCGCGCAGGTGCATACATGGCTCGCTTTGTGGCAAAAAATCTTGTCGCTGGTGGTTATGGTAAGGAGTGTTTAGTAGCGGTGGCGTACGCTATCGGAATGGCTGAACCGCTTATGATTGAAGCTATAAACGAGAAGGGGGAGGACTTGTCAGAAATTGTTCGTAAAAATTTTGATTTTCGCCCAAATTCAATTATCGAGACACTTCAACTCCGCACGCCTATTTTCAGAAAAACTGCCACCTACGGACATTTCGGTAAGGATGATTTACCATGGGAAAAAATAGTAAAGATTTAATCATAATTATTGTGTTATAATAAAAAAATGGATAAAAAGTCTAAGATTCTACTTATATCTCTACTTGTGATGAGTATATTTTCCATAAGCGTGGCTTACCATAGGTCATTTATAGCTAAGGATTTCATGATAATAACTTCAGATGAAGAAGGCACATTAGAGCAATAATCAAGATAATATATGATATACAGTTGGTTTTTTTTGGCAGTACTCGCACCACTTCTCTGGGGTTTGGTAAACCATGCAGATCGCTTTTTACTTTCGCATCAAAAGCATGGTACGGGCGTCGGGTCAATTCTAATATTCTCTTCAGTGTTTGCGGTTTTTCTTCTGATATATATTACTTTAATACGAGGTGTTGACGTAGGAATAATTAATTTTAGAGATATATTATCTCTAATACTTATCGGTGCGCTGGGTGTGCTTGCATTTTTCTTGTATCTATCCGCACTAGAAACTGAAGAAACCTCAATCGTTATACCATTCCTTCAAATAGGCCCCGTTTTCGGGTTCTTGCTAGGTTATGTTTTTCTTGGAGAAACACTCAGCTTGAATCAGATTATGGCTTCGTTGCTAATATTGTCGGGAGTTTCAATATTATCGTTCGAGTTTGATGTTGATAATAATATTAAGCTCAAAAAAACAATGCTTTTGTTAATGATCGGAGCTTCCTTCTTTTTTGCTCTTAACGATACGCTTTTTAAGGTGATGGCGTTACAGGATTCATTTTGGATATCTTCATTCTGGCAGTATGTGGGAGTTATAATATCTGGGCTAGTAATATTTGTTGTATCAAAAAAGTATCGTGAACAATTCCTCAACATGTTTAGGCAGAATAGCATTAAGGTACTATCAGTTAATGTTATAAGTGAGTTCCTTTATCTAGTTGGAAATCTTGCTAGCAATTTTGCAATGATGCTTGCGCCCGTAGCACTTGTATTAGTCGTTAGCAGCTACCAGCCACTATTCGTTTTTATTATTGGTGTGCTACTCACGACTTTTTTCCCGAAAGTCGCCACCGAGAAACTCACAAAGAAGCACCTTGTGCAAAAAATGATTTCAATTGTTATAATTGTTATTGGAAGTTACCTTTTGTACTCAACACAAATCTCATAAAATTATGAATTCAATTATCTGCCCATGGGAACCAGCAACATACTACATTTTTTCAAGTAATGTACCTCAACTTTTTTACTACTCGCATGGGTTAGCTGTGCTTTTTGCTGTAGTACTCGCAATCCTTATATTTCGAAAGAACAAGACATCTTTGCAAGGGCAGCTACTGATACTGATAATTTCCATGTTCTCTCTTTGGGTTTTTTTCGATCTATTGCAATGGGCGACAAATAGACCTGAAATTGTACTATTTTTTTGGTCAATAACGATACTTATAGAAGCCGTAATTTTTCTATCATCAGTTTATCTTGTTGACGTATTTATAACTGGTAAAGACATTTCATACGGAAAAAAAATTGGTATGTCACTGATATTGCTACCTGTTATTTTATTGCTTTCCACAAAATTTAACCTAGCTGGAATGGACGCAAGTAGTTGTAACGCAATTGAAGGGCCGATTGCGACTTATTATATCTATGCTGTTGAGATAATCTCATTAATTTGGATATTTATTTTTTCTATAAGAAGCTACTTTAGATCAAATGATCTAAACCAAAGAAAACAAATTGGAATATTCACTGTAGGTATCGTTGTTTTTCTTATGTTCTTTATCGCTGGTAATATTTACTCAAGTATAAGCGATAACTGGATACCCGCTCAGTACGGACTTTTCGGTATGCCGATATTCATATGTTTACTCGCTTACATGATAGTTAAATTTAAAACATTCAATGTAAAGCTACTCGGGGCACAGCTTCTGGTCACGGCCAACGCACTTATGGTCGGTACACAGTTTTTTTTCATTCGAACACCGATCAATAGGGTGCTCAATTTGATTACGCTTACCCTGATTGTTTCCTTTGGCTACTTCCTTATAAAAAACGTGAAGCGCGAAATCGAACAACGTGAGCGACTTGAACAATTGAGACTTAAACTCGAGCAAGCCAATTTGAACCTTGAAGTTGCAAATGACAAACTTAAAGACCTCGACAAGCTAAAGACGGAATTTCTTTCACTTGCCGCTCACCAACTTCGAAGTCCGCTCACAGCGATTAAAGGTTATACTTCCATGTTAATTGAAGGTGACTTCGGAAAGATTGGTACAAAGCAAAAAGATGCCGTAAATCGTGTATTTGAGTCTAGTGTACACCTCTCAAAGGTTGTAGAAGACTTACTGAACGTTTCAAAAATCGAAGCGGGTGGTATGAAATATCAAATGGCGCCATTTGATATGGAAAAAGCTGCGGGAGATCTCTCACGCGACCTTAGTATTACAGCGGAGAAGAAAGGATTGAAGCTCATTTTTGAGACCGATAAAAAATCTCCATATACAGTAAACGGAGACATGGAAAAAATTCGTCAGGTAATACTAAACGTTATTGATAACGCAATTAAGTACACGGAAAAGGGAAGCATTACGGTCATGCTTTCAAAAGATGCTGGCGTACTTAAGGTTGCCGTTACTGACACGGGTATGGGAATAAGTGCCGAAGAAAAAGAAAAGCTCTTCCAGAAGTTTAGCCGTGGCGCAGGAGGTAAAATGAATACTGGCGGATCAGGCTTAGGTCTTTATCTTGCAAAAACAATTTCCGAGGCACACGGTGGAAGAATTACCATTGATTCTCCGGGGGTTGGTCTAGGTTCAACATTTACAATCGAGCTTAAAAGCGCATAATTATTATCATGGGAATCAGGAAAGAAGTTGGGCCTCCAGAGCACAGAGATATGATGTTTATCACCATCGCTCTTTCAATTCTATTGCTGATAATAATCGTCGGCTACTTACAAAACGGAATGTAATAAAAAACCGCCCGATTGGGCGGTTTTTTATTACATCTTGCTTACTCGTTGGCCATCATCCGTATCTTTAATTTTGTAACCCAAATCTTCAATTTCTATCCGCAATTTATCTGCTGTACTCCAGTCTTTGTTATTTCGAGCATTTTCACGTCGTTCTACGATAAGTAAAACCTCAGTTGGAATCTCAGCTACATTTGACTTAGCTAAGCCAAGACCTAGAACTTCATCAAAATTAAGTATAGTTTTAACTTTTATGGAGTGGGAGATATTTTTATCATGTAAGAGTTCGTGAAGTATGCCAAGTGAGAGGGGTATATTCAGATCATTATTTATAGCTGAGATAAATTTCGATTTGTAAAATGTGTCTACCTCGACAATCTCTTCAGTATTGGATGCGTTCTCGGAAACATACTCTTTAATTCTCGAAAGCGCCTTATTAGAGGCTTCTAGAGCTTCCCAAGTAAAATTAAGAGGTGAGCGGTAATGGCTACTCATGTAAAAATAGCGCAAGGCAGATGGGTCAATGTTTTTTCCTTTAATATCACCTAGTGTATATGCATTTCCCAACGATTTACCCATACGCCCACCGTCTACTTGAAGAAATGCTCCGTGTAGCCAATACTTTACGAAGGGGGAAACTCCTGTTGCGCCCTGTGCCTGAGCTATTTCGTTCGGGTGATGAGTGCTTTTAAGGTCTTCGCCACCGACATGAATATCAAATTGGTTGCCAAGATATTTCATGCTCATAGCCGAGCATTCGATATGCCATCCAGGGAAACCTACGCCCCATGGGCTTTCCCACTCCATGTCGCGTGTCGAATTCTTTGGGCTTAGTTTCCAAAGAGCAAAGTCGCGAATATTTTTCTTTTGATTATTGAAATCTACGCGTGCACCGGCTATTATCTGGTCTAGATTTGATAGTTCGCCATAAACAAAACCTGATTCTTCGTATTTTGCTGTATCAAAATATACTCCGTCGTCTATGACGTACGCCAACCCAGAATCAAATAGTTTCTGAATCAATGAAATTTGCTCATCGATATGTTCTGTCGCTCGAAGGAAAGCTTTTGGTTGTAGTAGATTAAGCTCCGAATATCCCTTTATAAAGTCTTCAGAATAAAAATTTGCAATATCCCACGCATTTTTCCCACCCTCACGTTCTTTTGCCTTCTCCATACGGTCAACACCGGTATCTGCGTCACCAGAATTATCGCCAGTTAGGTGTCCGACATCGGTAATATTCATGTAGTAATTTACATGAAAACCATTGTATTTGAGCACGCGGTGCACTAAGTCGCCCAACACGTATGTTCGCCAGTTTCCAATAGTTACAAAACTATAAACAGTTGGCCCGCAGGTGTACATTCCGACAGCATTACTGTCTATAGCAGAAAATGTTTCATTATTTTTAGACAGGGAATTATGAAGCTTTATATCCATTTTTTAGAGCGGAAATATCCAGCAATTGCGATGGCGATAACCGCCATTCCAATAAAAACACCTATAAGTGCTCGGGGGTCATTAAGAGAAAGATAATCAGAATGCATCGCAAATATCCATGTTATCAACCCAAGCGGAAGCATAATGATATTTACCGCAGTAAGACGCTTTATTGTGTCATTTGTTTTTGTAGATAGAAGTGAATCGTTTGTCTCACGAAGGTCACGAAGAGTCTGCCTGTTTTCCTCTGTAGTTTGCTCGCAATGCTCGTACTCGCCTTGAATCGCGCTTACATAGTAAGTAAAGTCTTCGCCGAACATTTTTTTGCAATTAAGTGCAAACGATTTTAAGGTTTCTTTATGATATCGAAGTGTTTGCCTAGTATCGATTAGCGACCGATTTGCTTTCGAGATTTTAAGTACCATCTCTGCTTCTTCTCCTGCGAATATCTTATTTTCGATTTCGCGTATTTCTCGCCCGACTGATTCCATTACATATGTTGTATGTTTATACAGTTCTCGAATTTGAGAAAAGAACAGAAACCCTGCATGCTTACCGATTTTTACATTACTCAAATAGCTACCAACTTCAAATAGCTTTGAAAAATCATGGAGAGGATCTATAAGTTCGTAGTGGGTTGTGATCAGGACATCATTAAGAATTACAAAATCGATTTCAGTCTCTTGAATGCGTCCAGTCGAACGATTTATAAAAGGGAAGTGCAGTATCAGATATATCGCGTTATCATATATATCGACTTTCGCACGCTCCGAATTTATGAAGAGCTCCTCAGAAATAACCGGATGCAATTGAAATTCTTCACGAAGAAGTTCAATTTCCGCACGCGTCGGAGATTCTAAATCCACCCAAGTTAGACCCTGATGTTGATATCTTGAAATCATACCAAGTAGTATACCCGCATGAATGCTTTTTTAAAAGGGCGGTTCAGTATACAATATGATTACAATAATATGCCCGAAAACGAGTATCATTCAAAAAAAGGTAGCGAGCTCGAAAGAGCTTTTGGTGCCCCAGCACGTCTTCTTGAAGAAGGCATTGAATTCGTCGAAAAAGAAGAAAAAATTCTAGTTAGTAAAAAGCCGTTTAAGCTTGCAGAAGAATATTGGAATACTCTCGGCCCAGGGCTTACATCCGGCGCCGCTGACGATGATCCTTCAGGTATTGCAACGTACTCACAAGCTGGAGCAAAATACGGGCCACAGCTTCTTTGGCTTTCTTGGTTTACTTTTCCATTAGTAGCGACTATTCAGGAAATGTGTGCACGCATAGGAGTTGTCACTGGTCATGGACTTGCCGCAAATATCCGCCACCGTTACCCACGATGGACTCTATATTTGGTTACATCTCTTCTGTTTATTGCTAATACATTCAATATTGGTGCAGACCTTGGGGCAATGGCGCAGGGCGTACGTTTAATTGCGCCAGAAATGAGCGTCGCTTTACTTGTAATTGGTTTCGGAGTTATTTGCGTTCTTCTGCAAATCTTTACCACTTACGCTAGATATGCAAAATACCTAAAATATCTTGCGCTTTTTTTACTTGCATATATCCTCTCAGCGTTAATGAGCGACCTAGATTGGGCGGAAGTATTTCGACATACAATATGGCCGACAATTACATTTTCAAAAGAACAGATACTTCTAATTAGCGGTATTCTCGGAACAACAATTTCCCCGTATCTTTTTTTCTGGCAAACATCTCAAGAAGTCGAGGAACAAAATCTACAAGGGCTGGAAGATGAGAAAAAATGGCATCAAGCAATCCACAAAAAGGAAATCAAACATATACGTGCTGATGTTTGGAGTGGAATGTTTTTTTCAAACCTCGTCATGTTTTTCATTATTGCCGCATGTGCTGGTACACTTTTTACAAACGGTATAACAAACATTGATTCGGCCGCTGATGCCGCTCTCGCGCTACGGCCGTTTGCAGGCGACGCCGCCTTTTATATGTTTGCTATTGGAATTGTTGGTACTGGAATGCTCGCGATTCCTGTGCTAGCTGGATCAACGTCATATGCAATATCTGAAAGTTTTGGATTTAAGCATGGTTTATATAGAAAACTGAAAGAAGCATATGCATTTTACGGCGTAATTATCGTATCTGTCATTATTGGAATTCTTCTAAACTTTATCGGCCTTGACCCCATAAAAGCCCTTATATATTCAGGTATAGCAAATGCTATCGTGGCTCCGATTATACTAGTGTTTATTCTAATGATAAGTAGTAACAAGCATACGATGGGCGAATACTCCAATAATAAGCGCGGTAAGGTCGTAGGGTGGTTTACGGTTGTCCTTATGTTCGCGGCCTCTATCTCGGCAATCGTGGCTATGTTTTAAAGGTTGACTTACGTATTATATCGTGTAATATAGGGCCTGTTATGACAGAATTCGCAATTATAGCTACAGGAGGCAAGCAATACCCAGTATCAGTTGGAGACGTTATTCGCGTCGAGACTCTAGGTACAGAACTCAAGAAAGGTGACAAAGTCACTTTCGACAAGGTTCTCCTCGTAGACAACGGTAAAGATACTTCTATTGGAACTCCTTACATTTCTGGCGCTAAAGTTGAGGCAATTTTCCAAACTGCAGGACGCGCTACAAAAGTTCTAGTTGTTAAATACAAGGCAAAGAGTAAATACCATAAAAAGAACGGCCATAGACAGGGTTACTCAGAAGTTAAGATATCAGCAATCAAATAAAAAAACTCCCCGAATTTCGGGGAGTTTTTTTATTTGTTAGTCCTAGATTTCAGCGCGTTAAGTAGAGTGTCCTTATCAGAATATTCAATTTCAGTTCCTGTTGAAAGTCCTTTTCCGAGTATTGAAATCTTGATACCGTTAGTTGCGATTTTTTCGCTTAACAATGAAATAATTAAAGCTTCAGTTCTTTCTCCATCAGGTGTCGCCGAGAGTCCAAGTATAATTTCACTAAGAGTGCCTTCATTTTTAACTAAATTTGAAAGCTCAAATATACGAATATGTGAAGCAACCTCTTTTTCAATTGCGGGAGCAAGCCCGCCAAGTACAAAATATCTACCGGAGTAACTCCTAGAAGCAATAAATCTTTCTCTGTCAGCATCTTTCTCAACTACCAATAGGGTAGCTCTATCAATTTTGGGATTATTACAAATTGGACATTTTCCACCCTCAATTTTTTCCGATAAAGCAAAACATTCACTACAGCGCCGTACGTTTTTTCTCACAGACGTAACAGTATCAATCAATTCTTTTATGTAGCGTTCATCGGAGGTAGCAAGAAAGTACGCAAAACGCATAGCTTGGCGTTCGCCAATTCCAGGAAATCTTTTAAACAACTGTTGCAGAGAGTGAAGTAATTCCATTTTGTTTAATTAAAACTCGTCGAGATCTGCATCTTT
>JAGOPR010000013.1:0-13567 GCA_017991895.1 Minisyncoccota bacterium
CTGAACTCTAAAAAATGAACTACAAAAAAACCATTCTTAAAAACGGCTTAAGGGTTATTACCGTGCCGATGAAGGACAATCCGACAGTTACAGTGCTTGTGCTTGTAGAGACAGGCTCAAAATATGAGACAAAGGAAAAAAATGGTATCTCTCACTTTCTAGAGCACATGTGTTTTAAGGGTACGCAAATGCGACCTACGGCACATTCAATTTCAGCCGAGCTTGATGGTCTTGGTTCTCAGTACAATGCATTTACAGGACAGGAATATACTGGTTACTATGCAAAGAGTGATGCAAAGCACTTCAAGAAAATTTTTGATGTTGTTTCTGACATATATTTGAATTCTACTTTCCCAGAAGCAGAAATGGAAAAAGAAAAAGGCGTGATTGTGGAGGAGATAAATATGTACGAGGATATGCCACACCGTCACGTACAGGATCTCTTTATGCACCTTCTTTTTGGTGATCAACCAGCAGGCTGGAACATTGCCGGAACACGCGAAAACGTGAGGTCTATGACTCGAAACGATTTTGTCGAATATAAAAAAGCTCATTATGTTCCGAAAGCGACAACTGTAATAGTTGCTGGAAAAGTAAAAGATGCTGAAGTAAAAAAAGAAATTGCGCGAGTATTTGGAAATCTTAAATCATCAGCGAAGTCAACGAAGCAAAAAACAGTTGATACGCAGATGAAACCGGCCACATTAGTTTCGTACAAGAAGACAGACCAGACACACTTGATTCTTGGTGTGCGCGGAGTAAATACATACGATAAGAAAAATCCAGCACTAGTGTTGCTCGCTACAATTCTAGGAGGGGGAATGAGCTCACGCTTGTTTATAAAGCTTCGTGAAGAGCTTGGAGTTGCATATTATGTACGTGCTTCGAACGACAACTATACCGACCACGGAGCATTTCAAATTTCAGCCGGAGTATCAAACGACCGAGTACAGGAGGTCGTGGGGGAGATTTTGAAAGAGTGTGCAAAATTGAGAACAGAGCTTGTGACAAAAACAGAGCTCGACAAAGCCAAGGAGTATCTTGCAGGAAATATGAAGCTTGAGCTTGAAAGCTCGGATGCTTGGGCAAATTTCTATGGCGGACAAGAAGTTATGCGTAAGAAAATTCAAGGCCCTGACGAGCTTGAAAAGAAGATTCGTCGTGTAACAGCAAAAGAAATTCAGACAGTTGCTAAACAGATTTTTGTTGATAAAAATCTAAATCTTGCGCTCATTGGTCCGTTTGAAGATTCCAAAGTTTTTACGTCTAAGTTGAAGTTTTAAGACCATTTTTGCAATCGATAGGGTAGGTGCTACTATATGAATATGGAAAAGTCTGACGAGAGAATGAAAATGACCATAAGTGTACGAAGCATTTTTTATGTGGTTTTAATCGTTATTCTTTTTTGGCTTTTGTACTATCTCAGAGACCTTATTTACGTTTTTTTGACATCTATCGTAATCGCTTCATTTGTGGAGGCGGGAGTACGTCGTCTCGGAAGACACAACATAAACCGAACACTTGCCGTAATAATTATTTATTTCTTAGCACTTGGAATTTGCGGGACACTAGCGTATTTCTTCATTCCTGTGTTTATGGAACAGATATCTCAGTTTTCGGTCTTCATTTCGAAGTACCTGCCAGACTCGGCCGAAATGATGAATTCCGGAGGAGACGTCCCATTTGGAGATATTTTCAACAACATAGAATCTATTACCTCAAATTCTAGCTCCGGAGCGCTTCAGGCGAGCATTTCAATTTTCGGAGGAGTGTTCAACTTTGTTATGCTTGTGATTCTTTCATTTTATCTTTCAATAAATGATAAGGGTATTGAAAATTTTCTTCGAATTGTTTCTCCATCAAGGGAGGCAGAATACATTGTGGGCCTTTGGCGTCGTACAGAACGTAAGATTGGCCTTTGGTTTCAGGGGCAACTTTTACTGGGTGTACTCGTGGGAGTACTCATATATCTTGGACTTCTAATATTTAACGTAAAGTACTCACTTCTTCTAGCTGCTGTTGCTGCCGTTCTGGAACTTGTGCCATTTGGTATTATTTTGGCTGCTATCCCCGCTGTCGCCGCTGGATTTATGGGAGGGGGAGCAACTGGAGCATTTGAAGTAGCTGGACTTTATCTCATTGTTCACGAGTTTGAAATAAATTTGATCGCTCCACTTATAGTGCAGAAAGTAGTAGGAATTTCCTCGCTTCTTGTCATACTCGCCCTTCTTGTTGGACTAAAGCTCGCTGGTTTCTGGGGTGTCATGCTTGCTATTCCAGCAGCAGTATTGCTTATGGAATTTTTGAGCGACGTTAAAAAGCGCAAAGGACTTCAGATGTAACTTTATAAACTTTACGGACTTTTAACTTATGAAGCCTTTTTATATAACAACTACTTTGCCATATGTAAACGCAGACCTTCACATGGGTCACGCGCTTGAATTTGTGCGAGCCGATGTAATAGCGCGTTATCGCAGATTGAAAGGCGACGATGTCTTTTTTAACACAGGTACAGACGAGCATGGAATGAAGATTTTTGAAAAAGCGAAAGAACAAGGACTTTCACCTCAAGATTTTGTAGACAAGAGTTTTGTTAGGTTTCAAGAGTCTGTAAAAATATTTGGGCTTGATCCCGAGATTCACTACAGTCGAACTACCAGCGAACATCATATAAAAGCGGCGCAAGAGTTCTGGAAACGCTGTCTAGATAACGGATATATTTACAAAAAGGCTTATAAAGCAAAGTATTGCGTAGGGTGCGAGGAGGTAAAAACAGACTCTGAGCTTGTAAATGGAGAGTGTCCTGTGCATGCTGGAAAACCACTCGAAACAATAGAAGAGGAAAATTATTTCTTTCGCTACTCTGCCTTTACTGAAAAATTACTTTCTTTCTACGAGTCACGACCTGATTTTGTTGTTCCAGACTTCCGATTTAACGAGATTAAAGCTTTTGTCACACGAGGACTTGAGGACTTTTCAATTTCACGTTTGAAAGAAAAGATGCCGTGGGGTATTCCAGTGCCACAAGATTCAACTCATGTTATGTACGTGTGGTTTGATGCTTTGGTAAATTACATTTCTACACTCAATTGGCCACAAGATGAAGATCCTGACTCTTCTTTTGGTAAATATTGGCTTGGTGGTACCCCGACCCAATATTGTGGGAAAGACAATTTACGTTTCCAATCTGCAATGTGGCAAGCAATGCTTATGGCATGCGGGCTTCCAAATTCGCGTCAGATTATCATTAACGGCTTCATTACTGGAGACGGAGGTGTAAAAATGAGCAAAACTCTTGGTAATGTTGTCGATCCTAAAGAAATAGTAAATGAATATGGTACAGACGCTCTTCGTCTTTTTCTTACCAAAGAGGTCTCAAGTTTTGAAGATAGTCCATTTACGATTGAGAGATTTAAAAACGGATACAATTCATCGCTTGCGAACGGCTTGGGTAATTTACTATCAAGAACATTGGCTATGGCGACTACTCTTGGCGGAACAATAAAAAAACACGAGTCGATTTCACTATCCTACGAGGTTCATGGATTTTCGAGTGTGACTAAAATCGAGGCCACTACAATAGAAGGGTATATACAAAATACTGTGTTACCAAACTATGAAAAATCTTTCGAAAAGTTTGATATTGCTGGCGCGAATGCAAGTATCTGGGAACTCCTCGGTCTACTCGACCGAGTAATATCACGAATGGAGCCATTTCGACTCATTAAGACAGAACCTGAAAAGGCTGAAGCTATTATTTATGATATCTTGTGTGGTCTTTTTGCCGTTTCTAAAATGCTTGCTCCAATACTTCCAGCTACGTCACTTGCAATGACATTGCACCTCGGGGAATATCAAACTTCTCGGCCAGACGCATTTACTGTACAAAAACTTGCTTCGCCGCTTTTTCCTAGAAAGTAGTATTTTGCCCGATATTTATATTGGGATAAAGGTGTGATAAATAGCCGAACTTACCGAGTAGAATGCAAGGTTATTTGTTTCCAAATATTGTGAACGTTTTTACTCCTGTCTCAATTTTTAAAACTTTTAAACGTTCCTTAAATTCTTTAGGCAATGGACTTGGGCCTCTCCATAGACTTTTTTGTAGCATTACATACCCGAAAGCTTTGAGCTGGCTCCTAAGCCAAGTGCGCTCTCTCCTTTTTGTTTCTGGAATATCGAATGCAATTATCGTTTGGGCAAGAGCGCCTTTTTTAAAAGGGGAGGGGATTAGAGTAAATTGCTGGGTTCTTGCCCAGAGTATTCTGCCTTGCTCGGTTATATTCCAGTTGTCATTATTTTTTTCTAATATTCCACTTTTTTGTAACCGCGAGAGCGCAATTTGAACTTGCTGTTTTTTGTAGCGGGCAATCCTCTGCTCACGTAGAATGCGATAATATGTGCGAGTACTCCTAGCGCTGAGTAGAAAGGCGATTAGGTGTTCGGACAGTGAGTTTGTCTCAATATATTTCACAAAATTAGTGTATCATACTTTTCCTATCGGAAAAGTATGATATGGTGGGAATATATTATTATTTAGATTAAAATAGCGCTTATGGAACCAAAATACTGCGACGTGCATGCTCATACGAATTTTAAAGCTTACTCGGATGACAGAGAGGCTACCATTGCGCGAGCGCTTGAGGCTGGTGTGCACATTATGAACGTTGGCACACAGCAAGATACGTCCCGTTTTGCAGTAGAACTCGCAGAAAAATATGAGAGTGGTGTATACGCGGCGATAGCACTTCATCCAATTCATACTTCTGCGTCATATCACGATACGAAGGAGCTTGGCGAAGAAGGAAAGGCCTTCACAAGTCGTGGGGAAGAGTTTGATCCTGCTTTTTACGAGGAACTTGCACGTAATCCAAAAGTACGAGCCATAGGCGAATGCGGACTCGACTACTATCGACTTGATTTGGATACAGAAGAAAAGCAAAAAAAAGTTTTCATACAACACATTGAAGTAGCAAACAAAGTGGGCAAGCCACTAATGTGTCACATACGAAATGGCTCAGGAAAAAGTGCATATAAAGATGCCGTAGAAATTTTACGCAAACACGCGAAAGTGAAAGGGGACATACACTTTTTTGCGGGAAGCTGGGAAGAAGCAAAACCGTTTCTTGAATTAGGATTTACACTTTCATTTACTGGAGTACTTACGTTTACACACGATTATGATGAGGTTGTACGCAATGCTCCGCTCGAGATGCTTCTTACTGAAACAGATTGTCCGTATATCACACCCACACCATTTCGTGGTCAAAGAAATGAGCCCATGCATGTAAGAGAAGTAGTCAAAGCAATTGCCCGAATTCGCGGGGAAGATGAAGAGAAAGTGCGGGCGCAACTTGTTGCGAATGCTAAAAGAGTGTTTGGGTTTTAGTATAAATAAAAACAATTCCAGCGAGCTGGAATTGTGTGCGTATCTCCGCCGAGTGTTAGAGGAAACAAATTTCAAAGGCGGGAAATATTTCTTTGATTATTTCTTCAATTTTATTTTTTACACTAACTAAGCTAATGTTTCGTTTAAGGTGGATTCCCATTCCAACCCTATCAAACGAAATCTTGTCGATGAACTTTCCCGATAACAATGCTTGGGCAATTTCATACTGATTATCTGAAGCTTGGCTTTTGTCTGAATCCTCATGCGCGTATTCTTTACAATGAAAGGCTATACTGTGCATGTTGATTAACGCAAGCGAGTCAGAGTCACTTGTTAAATACGTAAAGCTCGGATTTTTTTGGCTCCACTTTAGATTCACTGTCATACTTTTCTTTTTAATGGTTAAACAAACTAAAAGAGGCAAAGTAAGTATCCTTTAGTTTGCTTAACCAATACTTGTAAAAGAGGCAACTATATACATATAATAGCATAAAATTGACTAAAAGTCAATATATGAAAAAAACCTTATAAATCTTGCCAAAATAGCCAATTTACGGTAATGTAAGCCCGTCTTGTTCGATGGGTGACTGAACTCCCATCGCTTAGGTCC
Organism: Minisyncoccota bacterium; assembly: GCA_017991895.1. GTDB lineage: Bacteria > Patescibacteriota > Minisyncoccia > Phycocordibacterales > UBA9973 > CAITQP01. The sequence goes on from JAGOPR010000013.1 coordinate 6,000, forward strand.
GAAGCAAGGCAAAATGGTATAAAACCCATATTTATTAAGGTTATTGCAGTTATTACAAATGGATGAAATGACACAAACAGAAGGCTCTGAGCGTAATGTATACGAACTCGGATTTCTTCTCGTGCCTAGTATTACAGAAGCAGGGCTTGCTGAGGCTTTTGGAGCAGTTAAGGAGCTTATCCTTGCGAAAGGTGCTCTAGCTATCTCTGAAGAGTTTCCAAAGCTTATTACGCTTGCGTATACGATGGATAAGACTATCAACAACAAGATTGAGCGTTTCAACGAAGGCTACTTTGGTTGGATAAAATTCGAACTTGATGGTAGTGAAATAAGTTCTCTTGATGCAATACTTCGCCTACGCGATGATGTTATTCGTCATCTTTTGACTAGTACAGTTCGCGAAAACACAATCGCAAGTAAGCGAGTGATTGGTGTTCGCCGACGCCCAAGTGGAAAGGACGCTGTAAGCAAAGATGGTTCTCCAGAAATGTCTAAGGAAGAAATTGACCGTGAAATTGAAGCTCTCGTAGACGATAAGGTAGTATCAGCATAGTTTTAGGGCAATTAAAAAAGTAATAATAAGGGTGATTTGTGCAGTCGTCATCATCCTTCGTAAAATATATGTATCTAAACAAAGCACTTATAATCGGTAATGTTACTCGCGATCCTGAAATAAAGGCATTGCCATCAGGCGCAAAAGTAACGTCACTTTCTCTTGCAACAAATCGCGTTTGGAAAGATGCGAGTGGTGCAAAGAAAGAGCAGACAGATTTTCACAACATTGTAGTGTTTGGTCGTCAGGCAGAAACTGTAGCGCAATACATAAAGAAGGGAAGCAGTCTTCTTGTTGAAGGGCGCATTCAGACACGAAGCTGGGACGATAAGGACGGAAAGAAAAATTACCGAACTGAAATCGTTGCTGATCGTGTGCAGTTTGGACCGAAAGGCGGTGCTTCACAGGGTACTACAGTTGCTGGATCAAACGATCCCCAGAGCAATAGTCCAAGTGCGCCGAAAGAAGATTCATCAATCGATTACCCGATGGATGATATTAATGCCGAAGATATACCATTTTAAGCCCAGTAAATACTAAATAGAAAATAGTAAATAAAATTACGTATTCCTATTTAGTATTTACTATTAACTATTTACTAAATTCATGAAACAAGATTTTTTCTCATCAAATAACATCAAGCATGTTGACTACAAAGACACTGAGGTCTTGAAAAAGTTTCTTGGACCGACAGCGAAAATCCAATCTCGCCGTCGCACAGGACTTTCTTCAGGAAATCAGCGTAAAGTTGCTCTTGCTGTAAAGCGAGCGCGATTTATGGGCCTACTTCCATACATTCAGAAGTAGCTTAAATAAAAAAGCCCCGCCCTGCATATGCAGGGCGGGGCTTTTTTGATACACTTGAGAGAGTATATTACTAGACTTAAAACAGTATCAAATTATCATGTCTTCACATTTTAGAACGTTTCTTCTGATCTTCCTCGGTTTTCTTTTAGGGTATTTATTTTTCTCATACAGTAATTTCTCTTTTCCTTTCAACAAAGCGAAAGATGTTCAGCCTGCTATCGTAGCAACTGAAAAACAAATAGAACCTAATGCGGAGGATTCTAAAGAATATATTTCAGTAGGCGAAAAGAAATGTGAAATCGCGAAAAAGCACGAAAATCCATACAAGAGCGGAGAGTTTATATTCATTACCCAAGACTCTTGTGCCAGCTCTGGGAGTGAATCCTCTTTCTTCTTACAGAATGCGAATGGAGGGTATGAACAGATAGTTTTTGGTGGCAAGACTTATGGGGATAATACAGTTTACGAGGCGCATAGAGAGCCTAATCTATTTATAAACGCTGATGAGCTTATATTCGTAAGTGCTGAAGGTGAAGGCATGGGCTGTGCGAGCGGATTTAGATTTACATATCACAAGCTTAATATCCGCACAAAAGCGGTCTCTGTAGTTGCTGAGAGCGGTTTTGGTAGCAGATGTCACGATCCTTCAATTGATATTACCGGAGATTATGAAAATGCATGTTATGACGATACTCAATCGTATAAATACAAGACTAATAAACTTGATTTTTCTGTGACTTGCACAGGAAAATATAAAACAGGCTCAAGAACATTGAAAGTTTTGTTTAATGACAAGACCATTTTGACTAAGACTGTTTTGGACTCAGATTCTGCTTACAATTTTTCTGGGACAGATGCTACGATAATGCTAGAGCAAAAAAGCCCAATCATTACATTTAGTGCAGGAAAAAAACCGTATTCGATTGATACGCTGTCAGGAAAAATATTTGAGGTGCAATAATAAATCAAAAGCCCCGCTTACGCGGGGCTTTTGATTTATATTATGCTCGTTCTACGTATTCTCCTGTTTCTGTATTGACGATAATTTTGTCGCCAGTTTCTACGAAAAATGGAGCATTTATGTTTGTTCCGTTTTCAAGTGTAACGATTTTTCCTCCTCCATTTGCAGTATTGCCTTTTATTGAAGGGGGAGCCTCTTTCACTGTAAAAGTAACTTTTACAGGAAGCATAACCCCGATGGTTTCTTCTTCCTCGTCATCATTTGTCCAGACAAGTGCGCTTACTAGTTCGTTTGGTTTCAAGAATTTTATTTTATCGCCGAGCAATTTTTCCGGAAGCATAAAACGGTTTGAAGGATCTTTTGGGTCAGCAAACCAAAATTCACCTTTATTTGTAAACAGGAATTTCACTTCACGTTTTTCAAGTTCTGCCTCGTCTGCAGAGTCTGAGACATGGAAAACTTCATTGTACGCGCGACCACTCTTGAGGGAGCGGAGCTTTACAGCGTTTTGGGGCTTGCGCTGTTGCGTGCGGGCGACATGGTTGTCTAGGACTTCACACGGCTCATCGTTGTGAATGATTATTTTACCTGTGCGGATTTCGTTGTATTCGAGTTTGGCCATAAATTTAAAAACAGCTGTAAAGCCTTACAGCTTAAAAGCTTTAAGCTACTAATACGGGGATTCTACTTGAAACGGTGGATATTTTCAAGGGTGGAGCCATTGACATGGGTGAGTGATAGGAGGACAATTTAGGTAATAAAATATTTTGTCCTATGAAAAAGAAATATGTTTTTAGCGATGATGATGATATCCCTGTGATATTTACAGGAGTATATTATCTCGAGGAAGAACTTTCCTTGATTGGGTTTTTTAGTTCGACTTTTTCTACTGTAGAAAAAGCTGTGATAGAAAACGACTTCATATCAGTTTATACAGTTAAAAACCGGTATGGTTACTTTTTAAAGTTGGTTGCAGAAAAACGTACAGATGTTCCACCATTTTACTATCGCCTAAAAGTACAAAATCCAAGGTACCACGCGTTTTGTAAAGAAATTGAAAAGATTGAGGATATTGCGAAAATTGTTACTGTTTACGATATTGCATTGCAATCTAGCGCGTCAAATGACGAAGTAAACATTGAGAATGGACAGTTCACAATTGTTAACAAAGATGAAATCATAAACAACGAAGTCTTCTATCAAAACTGACTTCATAACCTATAAACCCGCATGCTTTGCATGCGGGTCAATATTTTTTATAGGGGATAGAGGTGGTCTTACTCTCCAGCACTTGCGACCTGAATATCACTAAAGCGAGCACGAATCGTTTTCTCGATCTCCTTTTCCATTTTTGGATTCTCCTTGAGGAATGTACGTGTTGCATCATATCCACGTCCCATTTTGACCTCCTCCTTTCCTTCGGGAGTATAGGTATATGAGCCACCTGAAGATTTGGCAACGATGCCTATTTTTTCACCGAGCGCCATAAGCTCTCCTTCATATGAGATACCTTCTCCGTAAATAATATCAAATTCTGTCTGCTTAAACGGAGCGGCAACTTTGTTTTTGACCACCTTTACTCGAGTACGACCGCCCACGACCTCCTCACCTTTTTTGATTTGGGCAATACGGCGAATATCAAGACGGATAGAAGTATAGAATTTGAGAGCCTTGCCACCTGGGGTAGTTTCTGGATTTCCAAACATGATACCTATCTGCATTCGGATTTGGTTTATGAAAATTACAACCGTGTTTGATTTTGAAACGATAGCTGTGAGTTTTCGTAATGCCTGACTCATTAAACGAGCTTGTTTACCTACGTGCTGTGCACCCATGTCTCCTTCGATTTCATCTTTTGGAGTAAGTGCAGCGACAGAGTCGATAACGACAACGGCAATTTTTCCTGAACGTACAAGTGATTCACATATTTCAAGACCTTGTTCGCCAGTGTCTGGCTGTGCAATGAGAAGCTCGTTTATATTTACACCAAGATTTTTTGCATAGACTGGATCCATCGCATGTTCGGCGTCGATATATGCGCAAACTCCGCCTTTTTTCTGAGCTTGAGCTACGATATGTAATGCGAGTGTAGTTTTACCAGAAGATTCTGGTCCAAAGATTTCAATTATACGTCCGCGGGGGATACCACCAACTCCAAGAGCCATATCAAGACCCATTGAGCCAGAAGGAATGACATCAATGTCTACTTTTGGTGCGTCGCCGAGTTTCATGATGGCCCCGTCGCCAAATTTTGTTTGGATTGATTTTATTGTGTCACTAATGTCGAGACCGTGCTCCTTCTTTTCTTTTGGTGCTTTTTTTGCAAATCCTGCCATAAACTAGTTAGTAGTTAGTAGAAAGTAGTAAGTAGTGAATGCATTTACATTTCGAAACTTACAAACTTTTACCTCCTGATTATTTTATAATTTTTAGTAAGATTTAACGACTACTTTCTACTTACCATTTTCTACTTTCTGTTCCTTTATTGTACCTCGGGTAGGGGCTCTACGGAAATTTCGGGAATTGTGACAGATTCTACGCTAGGCTCGTCGGGTATTTGGGGCGGAGCACTGTAATAAAGAGGCAGATTTTTGGTGACGGATTTGCCAAATTTGTCCATCGCTATGACCGTCATAGGATTATAGCCGGGCAGTAGGGCTACAGTAGAACGCCAGACACCGTCCTCCGATAGTATGGCGGTCTGCCCGTTTACGAGTACGGACGTCGCCCTGCGTGCAGTCCCGCTTATATCAATGACAGGGTCTGTCAGGCTTTTTTGCCCTGCTACATCATTTATATTGAGATTGATTCCAAAGAGGAGGTCCTTGCTTCTTGAAATGCCATAACCAATTACAAGAATCAAAAACAAAAAACTCAAGCATATTTGGACGATTTTCTTTACGGGCGTAGTTCTGGTCATGGGGAAAATAAAATATCAAAGAGAAAAATTAAAAGAATAATTCAGAAAAATTATTTTGGTATGCGTATTTATCTTGGCATTTTCCTTTTTCATTTTTACTCTAGCGAAGCTGGTACATCCATTATCCCATCTCCAGGTTTGACGAGCACATCACGAGGTTTTGCTCCGCTTCCCGGTCCTATAACGCCTCGTTCTTCTAGTATATCGATTAGACGGGCTGCGCGTGCATATCCAACACCGAGTTTTCTTTGGAGGAATGAAGTTGAAGCTTTGCCGGCTTCGATTACAGTTATCCGAGCATCTTCATAGAGTTCGTCATCTTCTGATTCGTCGCCTTCTAGAGAAGCTTCAAATATATTTTTGCCAGAGGCGATTGTGCCACCTAATACGATTTCATCGGCACCATCTGATTCGTTGTGTTCCAATATCCACTTTACGACACCCTTAACTTCGGCTTCGGAAATATAGGCACTTTGTAGACGCTCTGGCTGAGGCATATCACCGGCTGCGTAGAGCATATCTCCAGCTCCAAGGAGTTTTTCAGCTCCGCCAGCATCAAGAATTGTGCGGGAATCGATTTGTGAAGATACCTGAAGCGCTACACGAGACGGTACGTTTGCTTTGATTAGTCCGGTAATGACGTTTACAGACGGACGTTGTGTTGATAGGAGAAGGTGAATACCGACAGCGCGTGACATTTGAGCAAGACGAACTATGGCAGATTCAAGCTCGCGAGGGTATGCCTGCATGATATCGGCAAGTTCGTCGATAATAATGACTATATATGGCATCGGATCTGGACCAACCTCGTCATCCTTGAGTTTTTTCTTTTCACCCACGATATTTTTGTGATAGCTCTCGATATCGCGGACTGATTCAGACTCTAGGATGTCATATCTTCTATCCATTTCCTTTGCTGCCCATTTGAGTGCGAGGATGGCTTTTTTGGCGTCTGTTATAACAGGAGTGAGTAGGTGAGGGATGTTTTTGTATAAAGTAAGTTCGACACGCTTTGGGTCTACCATGATAAATCGCATTTCTTCAGGTCCGTTTCGGTAGAGGAGTGATGTGACAATAGAGTGAATAGTGACGGATTTTCCAGAGCCAGTTGCACCGGCTACAAGTAGGTGAGGCATTTTTGCGAGATTTCCAAAATGGGCTTGGCCATTGATACCACGACCGAGTGCTACTGTAAGCGCCTTGTCTGTGTTTTGGAATTTTTCATCACCGAGAAGCGTTGCAAGGCCTACGATAGATTTTGCTTTGTTTGGTATTTCGATACCTACGAGCGACTTACCAGGGATTGGCGCTTCGATACGGATAGGGTGGGCGGCGAGTGCGAGAGAGAGGTCGTTTTGGAGTCCAACGATACGAGAAAGTTTTACACCTTCCGCTGGCTTGAGTGCGTATCTTGTGACAGTTGGACCTATTGTAACCTCATCCATTTCTACTTCGATTCCAAAGTTTGAAAGTGAGCGTTTGATTATATTTGCGTTTGCTTTTACGTCGCCAACGTTTGGCTTTCCGGAGTCGCTCTTAAGTAGATCGAGTGGGGGACGGGAATACGAAGAAACACGACGTTTGAAAGGTTTTGGTTTTGGCTCGTCCGCGACTTCATCGTCATCGATTTCTGTGGCTAGAACTGGAACCTCTTCTTCTTCAGCAACTTTTTCCTCAGTTTCATTTTCGTCGCTTCCGCTCATGTCATTGACCACGAGTTTTTTGTTTTTCCTTCGAAGTGCAAGATAGTTTTCCCACCATGCCTGAATCCGATCAGCGATGGAAATAAAAAGGGTAAGTGTAGGGCGCGTATCAAATAGAACAACAAGAGAAATTATGAGTGCGGCACCCAAAAAGAGAACTGCGCCGAGTGTTCCAAAAGGAGTGAGGAAAATAAATGCCGCTCCTTGTCCGATGACTCCAGCGCCATGAATTTCTCCGCTTGCGATGTCTATAAGCCCGAGCGATCCAACAAGAAGAAGTAGCGCTCCAAAAAATTGCATTCGTGCAATTTGTGGACGACCACTACGCATAAAAGTGATACCAAGTATTGCGAGTAGTATTGGAGCGAGTGCGTAACCTACTCCAAACAAATAGCTGATTAGTTGTTTTGCATATGTTCCAACAACGCCTCCAGAACCAAATCCAGCCATTACAAAAAAGAGTGCGAGAGCAAGAAAAATGACACCAAGTACAGTGTGTCTCGTCTCATCTTTTAATTTCTTTTTGCTACCATTTGAACCTCGTTTCTTGCTTGTTTTCCGCGGAGTTTCTTCCTCGTCCCCGTCAATTTCATCTTCGTCATCTAATCTTTTTTTTCCAGCCAT
>JAGOPR010000013.1:13667-20104 GCA_017991895.1 Minisyncoccota bacterium
AATCCGCTTCGTAAAGGACAGATAAATGTATCAAAAAGTACTGAAAAAGAGATATGGAACAATCAAATTTTAACCAAACAAATAACCATCTTAACGGACAGAGCCAAAATGAAAACCTAGAAAAAGGCTTTCATTTTAAGCATAATTCTATGTCCGTTATCGTAAAAAAGACAGAAAAGATAGCTACCGCCATTTACATGGTTACGGACTTTGTCCATGAGTCAGAACCCCTTCGAAACAAGCTCCGGTCCTTGTCTCTTTCCTTGATTTCCGATACAAGAAAAGTAGGCCGACATTCTGTTGAGCCACTGTATATGGTGATCGAAGAAGTGCGCGGATTGAGCGACGAAATACTTGTTCTAATACAGCTCGCTGGTACGGTAGGTTTGATATCAGAAATGAACGCAAAGATTATTCGAACTGAGCTCGAAAAAGTGCAAAAGGAATTTGAAAATTTGTACGGAACACCCCGAACAGATGTAGCTACACATCCGGGGTATGCCAACGTTATTCTTACACCAGAGATGTTCGACGTTCCGTCAGCATCTGAGAGCTTCTTGACAGTACCTAGGGATAACCCGGTTTTTTCTTATAAAGGACAAAAGGACAACAGCAATGTCCTTTATAAAAACGATTTTTTAAACGCTAAAAGTACTGTTTCCGTTAACAAGAAATTAGATATGGGAATAAAGATTGCAAGACGCAATGATGTCCTTAACGTTGTAAAAGCAAACGTAACCGCATCCATTAAGGACGTTAAGTTTGTTCTAAAAGACTTGAATGAGAAGACTATTCAGCGCGAACTTTTTGCTTTGGTTCAAGAAGGCATACTCATAAAAGAAGGGGAGAAACGCTGGAGTGTTTACCGTGTCGCAAAGTAGCGATTATTTCTCGATTTGTACCCCAATTTTGTATTTACTAAAACTTGAAACCCGAAAGCTGACACCTGCCCCCTCTCCTTGTTTTTTAAGCTTAAATAGAGTATAGTGGTTATCCACATTATATTGTTTGGTTGTTATACGGCTTAGATAATATAATGTACGTACGCAGTTGTGAGGTCGCGCACTTTATGTGCGTGCCGAGCTTGCGTATATATGCGTCTTTCATGTTCTGTTCGAGGAGGATAGGCCTCTCGCACAAGCAATGAAATATCGCGACCGGATTGGTCATTGAAAATTTCATCACGCGGAAAATATTAAAATGTTTTCGCGTACTCGTATGTGAATACCTGGCATATATTTTTATGTGCTCTGTATGCATATTTTTCGAGAATGAATTTTCTCCGCCATTCCGATGTTTCTTCTTTCTAGAAAAACAAATTTATATTTATGAAAAGATTTTTCTCTTCATTAAATAAAATTATTTTTCTTTGAAAGTTGCCATGTCGACACGGCAAGAAAAGTTTTAGTCGAGTTGCAGAAATGCACGTCGATTAAACAATTGGTTTTATCACACCATCCCCACGAAAGTAGGGAACGGGAACTGCGAGACGAATTAAACATCGTTTCGTAAATAAAAAAATACACACACAATTAACATCAGTGTCGAGTTAATTTATAAAAGTGTATTCGTGACGTGAAAATCGTCGCATATTAAAAAAATTTTCTATGACTAACGCACTTAAATCAAAAATCGCGAAAGCTGGTTTGGGATTGGTTGCTGCCGCTAGTATGCTCCTTGGAGCAGCTCAGGTTAGCGCTTATACCTTCACAGCTCCGAACCTTAAATTCGGAATGAAGAGCGATGCTGTTGTAGAACTCCAGAAAGCTCTTGGAGTTTCACCAACAAGTCGCAACTTCGGACCAAAGACTCTAGCTGCAGTTAAGGCATACCAAGCAGCACATGGTATCGCTCAGACTGGTCAGGTAGGACCACTTACACGTGCATCTCTTAATGCAGGTGGTGGCTCATCATCATTCGCTCCAGCTGGCTGTACTTCAGCTTCAGGATTCTCTCCTGTAACTGGTGGTGCATGTTATGCAGTTGGTGGAACACCATCAACTGGTCTTCCAGCAGGTTGTTCTTCAACTGCCGGATATAGTATGACAACTGGTGTAAAATGTGATTCAACAGGAACAACTCCAGTAACAGGTGCAATGACAGTAAGTCTTGCTTCTGATACACCTGGATCTACAACGATTCCAGATGCTGCAAATGCTAACTTCACAAAGTTCAACATTTCAGCTGGTCCTTCTACTGTAAGTATCACAAGTCTCTATGTAACTCGCTCAGGACTCTCAATCAACTCTGATATAGAGAACATTAAGATCCTTGATGAGAACATGGTACAGGTTGGTTCAGTAGGTAGTCTAAACAGCAACAACAAGGCTCAGATTACTTTCTCTCCAGCTCTTACAGTTTCAGCAGGAACAACAAAAGCTTTCTACATCCGCGCTGGTATCGTTAACGCGACAACAGGTGGTAAGACAGTTGCTATGAGTATCGCATCAGCTTCAGACGTTGTAGCAAATACAACAGTTGGTGGATCATTCCCAGTAGTTGGAAATGTTATGAACACTGTTTCTCTTGATATTGGAACAGTTACTATCGATGAAGATGGTACAGTTACTGATTCACAGCCAAACGGCGGTGACACTAACATTGTTCTAAACAAGTTCAAGCTTACAGCTGGTTCTACAGAAGGTGTAACTGTTCGTCAGATTGCATTTGAACGACAGGGTACAGCTTCAGCTACTGACGTTGCTAACATCGAACTTTACGATGTTACAAAATCAGTAACTCTAGGAACAGCTGCAACTTGGGATGCAAACGGAATGGCAACATTCAACAACTTGAACATCTCTCTTGATAAAGGTGAATCTCGCCGTTTTGAGATTCGCGTTGATATCATCGGTGGTGCAAGTCTAACTGTTAATGCTGACCTTACTGATGGTTCTGATGTATACGTACAAGCTACAGGTAACACTTATGGCTTCTACATTACACCTACAAACGCTATGACAGATAATAGCGGTAAAGGTCTTAGCGATCAGACTATCCAAAGTGGTTCATTGACTGTTACAAAGTCAGCATCTACTCCAGCTACAGGTAATATCTCTGCTGGTTCAGATGTAACACTTGCAATATTCGATTTCCTTTCTCAGGGTGAAGCTATGAAAATAACTTCAATCAACCTTGATATGGATCTCACAACAATGACTTATGATGAAGTAACAAACGTTAAACTCGTTGATGCTTCAACAGGAACATTGCTTGCTGGTCCAAAGGATCTAACTTCAGGTTCTGAAGCTACATTCACAGACACACTTATCCTTCCAGTCGGTTTGACTAAGGTTAAAGTAACTGCAAATATTGCAACTTCAGTTTCAGCTGGTGATTCTCTTAACGTCGATCTTGATAATCCTGCAACAGGTATCACAGTTCGCGGTATGAGTTCAAACGATACTGTTACTCCAACTCCAGCTTCTGCTGTATCGAGTAACGAATTGACAGTTCAGGCTGCTACACTTACTGCTGTAACTAATACAACTCCTGCAGCTCGCAGTATTGTAAAAGGACAACAGGACTTCGTGTTCGCTACAGCTTCATTGTCTGCAGCTAACTCAGGAGATGATGTAAATGTTTCAGCTTTGGTTATTGAAAGCACTGCTAACGTAGCTGCTGACGATACTGCTTCTGGATCAGAAGACATCGATAACGTTGAAATCTGGGCTGACTTGACTTCAGGTTCATCAGCTCGTGGTGACGTCTTTGAAACTAAGATTTCTGAGACAAAACAATTTGCTGGTACAAACGATGGCGATGCTGTATTGTCATTCAACCTAAACCCAATCCTCACAGTTGTTAAGAATACAACTGTAAGTATCGCGGTTGTTGCTGACCTATCATCAAGCGCTGTAACTAGTGACACATTTGCTGTCAGTCTAGATACTGATTCTGGTGATGTTACTGCAAATGGTAAAGATACTGGTTCTTCTGTTACTGTAACTCCAACTGGTGCAGGTCAGGCTATGACTGTTGCAGCAACTGGAACACTTACAACTACAGTTGACTCTTCTTCACCAACAGCAGCTCTATTGCTTGATACAACAGCTGAACAAACTGTTGCTGTATTCCGTCTAGCTGCTAACAATACTGAAAACCTCGATGTTGACAGTATTAAGATCACTGACGAAGGAACAAACGGCGATGACGTTGTTGCTATGTACAAGTTCTACTCTGGCGCAACTCTCATTGGTTCACAGACACCAGACGGCAGCGGTAACGCAGAAGTCTTCCTCACGGACGGTGCTCTCGTTATCCCTGCAAACGACTACAAGCTTGTAACTGTTAAAGTTGTTCTTAACGACATTGACGGTACTGGATTTGTTAACGGTGACACTATCGCTGCAACTATCAATGCTGCAGGTGATATTGACACAACAGGTCTAGCTTCAGGTTCTGCTGTTGACTCAACAGGAACTAACTACGACGCTGCTACACACACTGCTTACGAAACTTATCCAACTGTTGCATTTAACAACACTGGTATAAGTACAGTTCTTGGTGCAAGTTCAAACTATCTAGCGGGTAAAATTGTTATCACAAACACTGGTAACAAGGACATCACTTTTGATAGCGATGACCAGATCAAGATTAACTTCGAAATCTCAGGTACATTGACATCAGCTACTGATGCCGTAACTCTTAAGAAGAGCGACGGAACTGCGCTTGATACAGTAAACATGGGTGCTACAACAGGTAGTACTTCTGGAACAATAGTGTTCGCAGATAATACTCTAACTGTACCAGCTGGTTTGTCTGAAACAGTAAGTATCTTTGTTAACACTGGTGGTCTTACAGCCGACGGTAATACTCTTCAACCATGGCTCAGCGATGACGCTGCAGGCAACCTTGAATTCAGTATTAACGCTGGAACTGCTGACTACACAGAAGCTGATTATGTCTTCAAGGGAGATATCTTCGGTCTATCACACGTTAACCCTTCATAATACTGATTAGTTTTCTAGCTAGTATTATGACAAACAAAAACCCCACCTTTCGGTGGGGTTTTTTGTTTGTGTTATAATCGGCTTATGAAAAAAAATCAGATTATTTCAATAATACTTATTATAATTGTTGCGATAGCCGTGTTTCTCGCGTTCAAATTTAAGACTAGAGATGATACATTGCAGGATCAAACTCAGGATGCGGCTCCAGTCAGTGAAGTTAAACCTAACGAGGTCGTTAAGCCTACAGAAAATACTTCTGATATAAAAGATTCAAAATCCACAGATGCTTCATATAATGATCTGACAAATAAGGCACATGAAGCATATAAAAAGGGGGATTATGAAAATGCCCTTAAATATATAAAACAGGCATTGGAATTAAGTAAGACAGACCGAGCATTTTTGTCATTGTATGGCATACAACTTGCTCTTAAGAATTATCCCGAGGCAGAAAAAGCAATACAAGCAGCTGTTGGCTTGAATAGTAAAATAGTTAGCGCTTGGGTAGAGTACGCTTCATTCGAAGTAAATTATATGAACGCGTCGTTTGAGAAAGTTACCGGAATCTACGAAAGAGCCTTGACTGCAACAAAGAGCCATCTTGATGTCGTTACAAATTATGCATCATACCTTGGTAGAAACGGAGGTAAAGATAGAGCGATAGAACTTTGGCAAAAGGCGATAGAGCTTAATCCATCACGGAAAGATACCTATCAAGCGGAAATTGATGCACTAAAATAGTTTGGATATAAAACCCCTCAAACTCTGAGGGGTTTTATAGTAGTTGGACAAAAGTCAAAAATGTAATAGTATAGGCACACAATGAAAGAAAATAAAAAAAGTCTAATTATCGGTGGAGTAGTAGGATTATGTCTTATTGTGGCAATAGTTATCATGTTTTCAGTTAGGAAAAATGATGAAGTTGTACCCGAAATAGTTTCAGAAAACAGTACTGAGACTGAAGGGAATACATCAAATACTGTCACACCAGTTACTCCGATTCCTCCTACAAAGGAACCAGTTGTAAAGGCCCCATACGCAGTGGCTCTTGCGGAATATTCAAAGTACGGACGACGTATTCAGTTTGATGAGAAGTGTCAGGCGGTCCCATTTATGAGTACTTTTAAAAACGGTACGACTATCATGATAGACAATCGTTCAAGTAAGAGTCACGATATAAGAATTGGATCAAAAACATACAAGGTTTCGGCATACTCATACGAACTCGCAAAACTTTCTATTACAAATAGCCCAACGACTTATACCGTAGATTGTGATTCTCAGCAAAATCCCGCGACTATCATCGTTCAATAAAAAACAAAAAACTCCCCGTTCGGGGCGTTTTTTGTTTTTAGAGTAGGGTAGTATAATCTAAGCATGGATTTCAAACATTTTTTCAAGATGCTCTTCTGGCTTGTTGTCATGGCGGGCATAGGAGTTGCAGGTCTTGTTTATGTAAATCACTCATCAAAATCTACCGACACC
>JAGOPR010000014.1 GCA_017991895.1 Minisyncoccota bacterium
CAATTGTGAAAAGGTGGAAGAGTTTGCTGAAGTTGATGATACAGCTATAATCAAGAAGGCCCTCAAAGGAGTCAAAGGTTTTTCTTCGATTTCTTACCACTCGTTTGATCTTTTTGGGCTCTGTAATGCATGCTTTAAAAAATAAAACTATTTTTGTATTTTTTGTAAATTGCTTAATTTTGTCAGCACTTTTTTCTCCGTTTTCTGTCACAGCACAACAAGTTGAAAATAATAGTGTTGCCGTATCCAAAGCGAAAGTAATTTCGATTGATAAAGTATCAACACGCGAGCCATCAGAATTTGAAACAACGACAAATATACAGACGATTACAGTAGAAGTTTTAAAGGGCGAAAATTCTGGGAAGTTTGTAAGTTTTGAAAATGATTACATACAGCTAAAAGAGGGAGATGTTTTTTATTTAAGTACTTCATATGAAGATGATGGAAGTGTTATTTATTCGGTAGAGGATTTTGATCGGTTGCCCGTGCTCTACGTACTACTTGCGATTTTTGTATTACTAATTGCTCTCATAGGTAGAAAGCAGGGTTTACGTGGGTTTGTTGCTCTGTGTGGAAGTTTCATACTTATAATTTATGCTCTTATCCCTGGTGTACTTGCTGGCTACTCACCACTTTTGGTTGTTGGTGGAGTTTCTGCGTTAATTATAATTTTGGGTTCATACATTACGCATGGATTTAATAAAACAACAACATCAGCAGTCGTGGGTATGCTTGCAACGGTTGTAGTCACGGGGACGATAGGCTATCTAGCTGTTCACTTTGCAAGGTTTGATGGTTTTGGCACAGAAGATGCATTTTTCTTAAGCATGAATATGAAAGGCAGCATTAACATGGTAGAGCTGTTGCTCGGAGGTATTTTAATTGGATTGCTCGGAATTCTTTATGATGTTTCAATCGGTCAATCTGTAGCAGTTGACGAATTACACTCGATTGCTCCAAACGTTGGTAAAAAAGATATCTTTAAACGTGCAATGCGAATCGGTAGAGAGCATATTGGAGCTCTTGTTGATACGCTCGCGATTGCCTATGTTGGAGCTTCGTTGCCACTTCTTTTACTTTTCTATCAATCATCTGCAGATGTAGCTCTTATAGTAAATCGAGAACTTTTTTCAGCGGAAATAATTCGAATTCTTATCGGTAGTATAGGACTCATACTTGCGGTGCCTATTACAACAGCGCTCTCGGTCATCCTTCTTGTTAAAGTAAAGTCGGGAGTTGGTTTGATTGACGAACAGAAGGAAAAACAGGAGTTAGAAAAATATACCCATCATCATTAAAAATGTGAAACGACGGATGGGTTTACTGAAGGGGAAAATGAGGCATTGATAAAAAAAGTAAAAGGCTTTTCATCTATCCCGCACCACTCATTTGATTTGTTTGGACTCTGTAATTCGTGTGCCAAAACGTAAAAATCGTCTCCGATTTTTACGGAAACGATTTTAAGTTTCTTTGATGGCTTGCGGTATCTTAGCCGGGAATTAAAAAGTGTCTGTGAGGTTTGTAGAACCGTGGCACTTTTTCTTTATGTATGTGGTATTCACCGGGTGTTCTTGTTCTTTCCACCCAAACTACATACATGGAGTCTTCAAGCTTGCAATACCCACAGTTAACATTGCGGTCATTTTCCAGGTCTTCGTGAAGTATGCCTTTTTCGTTTACATCCTGGTGGATTAAGTACAGGGCAGTCGTAAGTATCTCTTCCACTGATTGCAGTTTAGATATACCGAAAAAAGGAATAATCCACGCATCGTTTGTTGTCATGTTTCCTGTAACATAGTGGCGGTATTCTCGTTTACTGTCTTTAACAGACCAGTCAGATGATTCGAAATCGTCGGCAAGTCCATTGTCAATAATGATAGTAGCCTTGCCGAGGAGGTTGCTCCTGTCGACTTTAAACGTAGGTCGTATAAAGTCGCCACCTGAGCATGAAGCACTCAATGTCTGAGCTGTCATGTCCAGTAACCCTTGCAGAAGTGCATTTGTTTCGTCCTGTAAGTTTTTTTGTTTTTCCCGCAGAGATGCTATCTGCTGTTCGATCAGATTTTTTGTAGCCATGTTTTTGTTTTTTGTGATGAATAAAAACAAAAACAGCGAATAATCGCGAGCTTTGTTTTTATTCATCGCATTTTCAATGTAACAATACAATTATGCTCACAATACAATTTAATGAGTTATATGTCAAATTTTAGGTTGACATTCCCATTGCATCTTGCTATCCTTTTCGGGATATCTAATGACATATACACAACGTCACAACTTAGTTTTTTCACTTAAACCCCACCCTAATTTAGGGAGTCGGGGTTATTTTTTTGTCCGCCTCGTCGGAAACGAGTCGCGACGGGCCTTTGCGCGAAGTATCAATGCTTAGTCTCGAGGGAATAATTGTGGGCATCAACGGACAGACTCGAAAACGAATCGAGATTGAAGATGGCGTGATTACGAAAGTCACCGAGCCTCTAGGCGAAGCGGACTTGGTTTTGAATGACGAATTAATTTTCCCTGGTTTTATCGACCTTCATGTCCACGCACGCGAAGACGTTAGTCATAAAAATGATTACAAAGAAGATTTTTTCACAGCAAGTGAAGGGGCTATAAACGGCGGAGTTGTTGCCTTTGGCGAAATGCCAAATTGTCCCGTTCCTCCAATAGACGATGCTACTTACGATGCACGCAATTCACTTACAGAGAAATCGCTTGTCCCAGTTATGTTATATGCAGGTATCGGTGCAAGCACAAATCCACTTTCGAAAAAAGTGCCATACAAAGCATTCATGGGTCACTCAATCGGTGACTTATTTTTTAACTCTAGCGACGAGCTTGAAACATCAATCGCTAAGTATCGAGGAATGAATGTAAGCTTTCACTGTGAAGATCCAGAAATTATGCACTCTCATGATGGAGAGAAAACTCACGAAGAACGTCGACCTGTGGAAGCTGAGTACAAAGCTGTTGATGTCGCACTTAACTTAATCGAAAAATACAATCTAACAGGAAAAATTTGTCATGCCTCAACAATAAGAGCAATAGAAAAAATTGCTCTGGCCAAGGCTCGAGGAGTAAATGTATCAGTTGAAGTCACTCCACACCATCTATACTTTGATGAAACTATGTTTACAGATGAAAATCGAATCAAGTTTCAAGTAAACCCTCCAATTCGACAAACAAAGGAAAATCGTTTAGCCCTCATTCAAGCTCTAAAAGATGGGAAAATCGATTACCTCGCCACAGACCACGCACCGCATACAATAGAAGAGAAAGAGAAGGGAATTTCAGGGCTAACGCATCTTGATACATACGGCTCCTTTACTACGTGGCTCATGAATGAACACGGATTTAGCCCGCAAGACATTCTTCGAGTATGCGCAAACGGGCCGGGGCGATTTATAAGCGAGTTTATGCCTCTCAAATACGGGACAATAGAAGAAGGATACGCAGGCTCGCTTACAATACTTGATACAAAGAGCCCGATTACGATTACGAAGGAAGGATTAAAAACAAAATGTAAATGGTCTCCATTCGAAGGAGTTACATTTTCAGGCAGGGTCGTAAAAACAATAATCAAAGGAAAAATATATGAATCCGGTAGTAGAAAATGACATGAAAAGAAGTAGTTACAAAAATATTTTTACAAAGTATAACAATCATTATCAGCTAATAAACAAGATGATAAGCTCTTTTAAGAGCAATGTCATTTCTCACTAACCGGATGAAAACAGCTAAATTAATACTAAAAGATGGTTCGAAATACGAGGCGAAAAGTTTCGGTGCAGATGTTTCTGTTTCAGGTGAACTTGTTTTTACAACTGGAATGGTAGGCTATCCAGAAGCTCTCACTGACCCGTCGTTTCGTGGGCAAATTCTTGTAATGACATATCCGCTTGTTGGTAATTATGGTGTACCTAAAAAGGAAGATTGGGAATCGGGGCAGATTCAAGTTGCGGGACTTATTGTCTCAAGCTACATCGACGACCCTTCGCATCATAGCTCTATGATTACGCTAGCAAAATGGTTTGAAAATGAGGGTGTTCCACTTTTCGAAATAAAAGATACAAGAGCGTTCGCGATAAAATTGCGTTCAACTGGCTCGACTCTCGCGAAAATGATTGTGGGAGGTAAAGATATTCCATTTGATGACCCAAACCTTCGTAACCTTTCTGCGGAAGTCTCTACGAAAGAATCATGGTCACTTGGCTCTGGAAAGAAGACATTAGTTGTCATAGATTGTGGAAACAAGATGAACATGGTGCGTCGTCTGGCAGACCGTGGACTCAAAGTTGTAGTGGTGCCATGGGACACAGATGTTACAGCACTTCCATATAAAGTAGATGCAGTTCTTATCTCAAATGGTCCGGGGGATCCGAAGAAAGTAACTGCGACAATAAAAAATGTAAAAAAGATTTTAGCAAAGAAAATTCCAACTCTTGGTATTTGTTTGGGAAATCAGATTTTAGCACTTGCTTCTGGTGGTAACACATACAAGCTTAAGTTTGGACATCGAAGTCAAAATCAACCGGCAGTACTAGAGGGGACAAACAGATGTTACCTCACTACTCAAAACCATGGTTTTGCTGTAAAGAAAATTCCGGCTGGATTTAAGCAATGGTTTTATAATGCCAACGACAATACAAACGAAGGTATCATTCATAAGACACTTCCAATCATGAGTGTGCAGTTTCACCCTGAAAGTTCTCCGGGGCCACTTGATACCGATTGGATTTTCGATTACTTCTTAGAAAAAGCTAAGCTCCTTACGAAGTAATATATGGCTAAAAAAACAATGGAAAAAAATACAGTAAAAAAGTTTAAAAAAGTTCTAGTTCTCGGAAGTGGAGCTTTGAAAATTGGAGAAGCAGGAGAATTTGATTACTCTGGCTCTCAAGCTATCAAAGCTCTCAAAGAAGAGGGAATAAAGAGTGTGCTCATAAATCCAAACATTGCCACATTTCAAACATCTAAGGACTTGGCAGACGAAGTATATTTCCTTCCTGTAAATCCATATTTCGTAGAAAAGGTTATAGCAAAGGAGCGACCAGATGGAGTAATGCTTTCATTTGGTGGACAGACTGCGCTCAATTGTGGACTCACGCTTCGTGAGCAAGGAGTATTTAAAAAATATAACGTTGAAGTTTTGGGCTCTCCGGTAGACTCAATTGAGCTCACCGAAGACCGACAACTCTTTGCCGATCATTTGCGAGAACTTGGAATTCCAACAGCACCATCTGGTGCCGCAACTTCATTTCTTGAAGCAATGGAAATCGGTCATCAGATTGGCTATCCGCTTATGGTGCGTGCAGCGTTTACCCTCGGGGGACAGAAGTCTGGTGTCGCTTACGATGATGCGGATTTAAAAGAAATTGTTGAGGGAGCTCTCGCTGTTTCTCCACAAGTTCTCATTGAGAAGTACCTACGTCACTTTAAGGAAGTAGAGTATGAAGTAGTTCGCGACCGTTTCGACAACACTATTACAGTTTGTAACATGGAAAACTTCGACCCACTTGGTATTCACACAGGGGATTCTATTGTTATCGCACCAAGTCAAACGCTCAACAATTTTGAATATCATGGACTTCGCGAGGCATCAATTCAAATCGTAAAGAGCTTGAAGATTGTAGGTGAATGTAACGTACAGTACGCACTAAACCCAAATCCAAAGGAAGGAGAGCTCGACTATTATGTTATTGAAGTAAATGCTCGTCTTTCTCGAAGTTCAGCACTTGCATCAAAAGCGACTGGTTACCCGCTTGCATATGTCGCAGCCAAACTCGCACTTGGGCACAGTCTCCTTGAAATCAAAAATAAAATAACTCAGGTTACTCAGAGTTTCTTTGAGCCGGCGCTCGACTATGTCGTAGTAAAGATGCCACGTTGGGATTTGGAAAAATTCAAAGGAGCAGAGGAAAAAATCGGCTCAGCAATGAAATCAGTCGGAGAGGTAATGGCAATAGGACGCAATTTCGAAGAAGCACTTCAAAAAGCTGTTCGTATGCAAACAGGTCAAATAGAAAGTGTTACCGACAATGGTTTTAAAAATGATGGCGAACGCGAGCATTTCCTTAAAGTGCCTACTCCAAAACGTCTATTCGCCATCGCTGAGAGTATGAAGAAGGGTGTGTCTGTAGACGAGATTCGCGAAACTACTGGTATCGATAAATGGTTCTTGTACAGAGTTGAAGCAATTGTAAAAGCTGAAAAAGAATTTGCAGAGTACAAGAAGCTAGACAACGAAAGCATGCTAGCGCTCAAACAACTCGGATTTTCTGACAAGAAAATTGGTCAACTTTGCGGAAAGACAGAATTTGAGATTCGCAAAACACGAAAAAAGCTCGGAGTGAAGCCGTCGATGTTCCAGATAGATACTCTTGCCGGAGAGGTGCCTGCCAAGACAAACTACCTTTATACGACATATCATGGCTCTCACCACGATGTGAAGCCTTTAGGAGGCAACGCAATTACGGTTCTAGGTTCTGGTCCGTATCATATCGGTAGCTCTGTGGAGTTCGACTGGTCATGTGTCAACGCCGCTCTTGCCTTAAAGAAACATAAGAAGCAGTCTATTGTCATAAACTGCAACCCAGAGACTGTTTCGACCGACTACGACATGTCTGACCGCCTGTATTTCGAGAATCTTTCTTTCGAAACAGTCGCTGATATTTTCGAGTTCGAAAAATCTGGAGGTCTTATCATTTCCGTAGGAGGTCAGCGTCCAAACAATCTTGCTCAGAAACTTTCTCGAGAAAAATTTAAAATTCTTGGAACAAGCGCAGAAAATATCGATCGTGCTGAAGACCGCAACAAATTCTCAGCACTCCTCGACAAGCTCGATATCGCTCAGCCAAAATGGCAGAGCTTTACAAACATGACTGAGGCAGAAAAATTTGTAGAACGTGAAGGATTTCCAGTTCTTGTTCGACCTTCATACGTTCTTTCAGGAAGTGCAATGCGCGTGTGCTACACAAAGGACGAACTCGACAACTTTGTCACAAAAGCCGCCGTACTCTCGCCAGAATATCCAGTGACAATTTCCAAATATGTAGAGAATGCAAAGGAGCTTGAGTTTGATGCTGTCGCACAAAAAGGGGAAGTGATGATTTACGGTATATCCGAACACGTAGAAAACGCTGGTGTTCACTCGGGAGACGCGACGATTGTATACCCAACTCAGCGCGTATATGCATCGACCGAATTTCAACTTCGCGAAATTTCAAAAAAGATTGCAAAGGAACTCAATATTACCGGCCCATTCAATATCCAATTCCTCGTGAAAGACAATCGTCCGAGTGTTATCGAAGTGAATGTTCGTGCGAGTCGCACATTCCCGCTTCTTTCAAAGGCTATGGATGCTAATTTCCCTGAGATGGCAGTTGATGCATTTCTTGGAAAAGCCAAGCCTCACACTTTTGTATATCCAAGGGGTGTGGTAGTGAAGAGCCCACAGTTCTCATTCTCACGTCTTCTCGGCGCTGATCCAGTGCTTCACGTCGAAATGTCTTCTACTGGAGAAGTTGCGTGTTTTGGAAAAGACTACGACGAAGCGCTTCTAAAATCTATTGTATCCGCAAACCCAAGTTTTGATTTTGATAAAAAAGCCGTACTTCTTTCATTAGGCGGTGCGGTGAATAAAGCAAAATTCCTCGAAGCCTCGAAAGAACTTCTCGGGCTCGGCTATACCGTGTACGCAACAGAGGGTACTTCGAGCTTCTTCCAAGACGAAGGCGTATCATGTTCTACCGTAGGGAAAGCGACGGAACATTCTCCAAATATTCTTGATGTCATTGAAGGGAAGAAAATTTCATTCGTCGTAAATCTAAGCGTTGGTACCGGTAAGAAACAAGGAGGGGATGGATTCCGCATTCGTCGCGCGACTGTCGACAATCAAATTCCACTGTTTACCGACCTGCATCTTGCGCGAGCGTTTGTGAAATCCTTGGCGCATTACTCTCAAGATCAACTCGAGATTAAATCCTACAGAGAGTATTTGTAGTACAAGTACTTAATTGACACTATTTTATCAACTTGTCAATAACTTGGGATAAGTTTATACAAATGATATATTTAGGTATATGAAGCATCTGCTATCTACAACTGAGGTCACAAAAGATGAGGTTGAGTTTATTCTCGGTTGTGCCTTAGATATGGAAAAACAGTGCAAAAGGGGCAAAATAAAGAAGATTCTCGAGGATAAAATAATCGCCTGCATTTTCTTTGAGCCGTCTACGCGCACTCGGCTTTCTTTTGAAACTGCAGCCCTTCGCCTTGGCGCTCAGGTTATTTCCGCAGAAGATGCATCATCAAATGGCTCGACACATAAAGGGGAGACGACAGAAGACACTACACGAATCATTTCTTGCTACGCCGACGTCATGGTTATGCGTCACCATGAGCAAGGTGCTTCAGAGCGCGCAGCTAAAGTTTCAACTATACCTATCATCAACGCAGGTGATGGAGCACACGAGCATCCGACACAAGGACTACTCGATTTATACACAATTAAAAAAGAGCATGGCCGAACTGACAATCTAACTATTGCGTTTGTTGGGGATTTGAAAAACAGCCGTACACTCCGCTCTCTTGTTCCTCTCCTTACTCTGTATCCTAAAAATACTTTTTACTTCGTGTCGCCAAAAGAGCTTACGCTCCCTGCCGAATATACAAAGGCGCTTAATGATAAAGGAATACAATTTGTTGTAGCAGATACAATGGACGAAGCACTTAAAAATGCCGACGTACTTTACATGACTCGTGTTCAAAAAGAGCGATTTGAGAATTTGGATGAATACGAGCGTGTTAAGGATGCTTTTCTTCTTAAGCTCTCGCATGTACAAATGATGAAAAAAGATGCCATCGTCATGCACCCACTTCCACGCGTGAATGAGATTGAACACGCTATCGATGCCGACCCACGCGCCGCTTATTTCCGCCAAGCACAAAATGGTCTCTATGTTCGCATGGCTCTCCTTGCCTGCGCGCTCGATTTATAATGAAATTTGTAAGTAGAACAATTAAAGGCCACGGCCGTGGCAAGGCACTTGGCTATCCCACGATAAACATGATCGTTCCAGAAACGATACCTGTTACCCTTATGAAAGGGGTGTATGCCGTAAGGGTAAAGTTACAAGGCGAAAAATACTTGGGTGCGTTATATTACGGCCCCGTTCCTGTTTTTGCGGAATCGCGAGATGTTTTCGAGGTAAACCTTCTCGATGTTTATGGAATATTTGTTCGCGATGGCGAAGAAATTGAAGTAGAGATTGTTAAATACGTACGAGGAGTTATGGATTTTGGCTCGCCAGAATTGTTAAAAATTCAAATGGATAAAGATGTTGCACAAGTTAAGAAAGTACTTACAATAAAAATATGAGTAAAAATTCCAAAATACGCCTAATTGAAAATGTTTACCCAGTTCACTATGAAATAACACTTCGCCCCGATCTCGAGGCGCACACTTTTACGGGTGAGGAGACAATCGAGATTTCAATATCTAAACCAACTCGCGTAGTCACACTGCACTCAAAGGAGATTGAGATACTTATCGCAGAAAATGAAAAGGCAGGGAAAGCAAAGATTTCTTACAACAAAAAACTTGAGACTGCGACATTTATCTTTTCAAAAGCACTTGGAAAAGGGAACCACAAACTCCATATTTCTTTTCGCGGAATTCTTGCAGATAACATGCGTGGTTTTTACAAGAGTCGCTACATGGTAGATGGCAAAGAGCGCTTTATGGCGACGACCCAATTTGAGGCCACCGATGCGCGTCGCTGTATTCCATGTTTTGATGAGCCTACACATAAGGCAGTTTTTACAGTGCATCTCGTAATACCAAAAGACAAAACAGCTATTTCTAACACGCTTCCAACTGCGGTTAAGGAGCATAATTCTGGATTTAAAATAGTTTCATTCGCTCCAACTCCAAAAATGTCGACATACTTACTTGCTTTTATCGTTGGCGATTTTGAATGGCTCGAGAAAAAAACAAAGTCTGGTGTGCTTGTTCGTGTAATGACAGTTCCAGGAAAAAAGGATCAAGGAAAATTTGCGCTCGATGTTACTGTAAACTGTCTTGAATTTTACGAAAAATATTTTGATATAAAGTATCCACTAAACACCTTGGACATGATTGCCATTCCGGATTTTTCTTCACTTGCGATGGAAAACTGGGGAGCAATTACATTCCGTGAGATTGGACTACTAGTAGACGAAGAACACACTTCTACTGCAACCCGCGAGCTTATAGCCATCGTTATAGCGCACGAACTCGCACATCAATGGTTTGGCAATTTGGTAACAATGGAATGGTGGACACACCTTTGGCTTAATGAGGGTTTTGCTTCATACATTCCGTACCTCGCTATCGACAAGCTTTTTCCAGAGTGGGGTATATGGGATCAGTTTGCGACCGACGATCTCGCTATTGCCCTTCGACTCGATGCACTACGCCATACGCACCCAATAGAAGTAGATGTACATGACCCAAATGAAATTGGCGAAATTTTTGACGCGGTGTCGTATTCAAAAGGAGCCACTGTTATTCGCATGCTAGCCGAGTACATTGGTAATAAAGATTTCAAGGATGGACTTTCATATTATTTGAAGAAACATAGTTATTCTAATGCGAGCACCATTCATCTTTGGGACGCATTCGAAAAAGTTTCCAAAAAACCGGTAAAAAAAATGATGGCGGTATGGACAGGAAAGTCTGGTTACCCGTTTCTTACAGCTCAAATAAAAGATACAAAGCTCAGTCTTTCTCAAAAAAGATTTTTCTCGAGTGCGACGAGTTCAAAGAAAACAAAAGATACAACAGTTTGGCCTGTGCCAATCTCAGTTGTAACCCCAAAAGGAGAACAGGTTATTTCTCTTATGACGAGCAAGAAAACATCGTTATCCATACCTAAATCTCCTTGGTTTAAACTTAATGCTCACGAAGGCTCGTTATACCGTGTTTGCTACAGCAAGGAAATTCTTGAACAGTTACAAGGTCCAATATCAATGGGCAGACTTTCATCGGCTGATCGTCTTGGAGTTGTCCGTGATTTATTTTCGTTGTCTGAAGCAGGACATTATGAAACTACGCTCGCTCTGGAATATGCACAAATATACAAATCAGAAACTGAGTACACTGTTTGGCTGGAAATTATTTCCGGTCTTCGTCATATCTCCAATTTGCTTTATGGAAGCAAGTCGTATGAGTCTTTCCGCTCGTACGCTAAAGATATACTTAGTGAAATCTCACAAAAAGTTGGGTGGGAAACTCGCACAAATGAGTCACATAACGACTCGCTCATGCGCTCACTCGTACTTGGTGCATCCTCATCTTTTGGCGATGAACGTGTTGTCGCGCAAGCCTTAAAAATCTTCGCAAATCGTAAAAATGAGCCTATACATGCTGACTTGCGCGGAGTTGTGTACGCTACGGTCGCAAGAACTGGTAGTGAAAAAGAGTATGAAGAGATATTAAAAATGTATCGTTCTGAAACACTACACGAAGAAAAAAATCGATTGCTTGGAGCTCTTGGTGTGTTTTCCGATAAAAAACTTCTTGCACGAACATTGGAATTTACGATGACTGAAGAAGTACGAATGCAGGATAGAAATGGAGCGTTTGCGAGCGTTCTTGTAAATCCAAATGGGAGGGAACTCGGCTGGAACTTTTTAAAAAAGAACTGGAAGAAAATAGGGGAGGCATATGGCGATGGCAATCACCTGCTTTCTCGCCTCATAGGAGTTCTGAACCGCAACACAACCCGTGAAGCCTACAACGATATTAAAAAATTCTTCAAAACTCATAGCGCTCCGTCTGCTACACGTACGATAGACCAGACTCTCGAACAAATTGACTCTAACGTCGTATGGTTCGCTCGTGACGGAAAGAAAATCGAGAGGTGGCTTTCGGGTAGATAATATATGTGTCCCGTTAGAAGCCGCGGTCACGGTATTAGTAATAAATTTATGAAACAATATTTTTTCGAAAAAAGTAACCAAGCTAAAAGTCACGGTTCTGCGACCGCGACCTGCTTCTAAACGGGATGTGGATATTTCTAGCGACATTTTCGATGATACTCTCGGCCACTCGTCGAGTTTATGATAAACGCCTTACAGGGCATTTCGGAAATTTTCCGCTAGCGTTTGTGATGAACATTTTTTCGTTCCTACCTTTTTGCGTGATGCTGTTCTTTTTTCCTCTTCCAAAAGATGTTTTTAATTTACCATTAAACTTTTGGGCGCCTTTGCTACTTAGTGCCACAGTCTATCCACTACAAGTATATTGCTACTTCCGAGCAATCCGTGAAGGAGAAATGTCTGCAGTTATACCGCTTGTAACTCTCGCTCCAATATTTAATATCGCGACCTCGTTTGTTCTTGTGGGGGAAGTTCCGAGCACCCTTGGTTTTATTGGAATATCAGTCATAGTTGTTGCGGTATATTTTCTCCTAAAGAAAAAGGGTACGCACATTAAGAGTCGCCCTGAAATGTTTATGATTGCTTCAATGTTTCTGCTCGCAATTAGTGCGAGTTTTGACAAGATCGGTATTCAAGCTTCAACCCCGATGTGGTATGTATTTATGAATGCACTACTTGGGGTTTTATTCGTAGGTATTTTGACGTTTTATACGAAGGAGCATGCTGAACTCAAGAAGATCCGACCACATTTTGGGAGTCTTGTTATAGTTGGGTTACTGCTGTCATTTTCTTATGTAACAATGCAGTTTGCTATTTTAAACGGACCTACATCTTACGTACTCGCCATACGCTCAGGGGTTTTTGTTTTCCCGGCGCTATGGGGTATTTTTAGACTTAAAGAATTTGTTTCATCGGGAAAAATTGTTGCACTTGGGCTTTTTATTGCTGGCTCGATTCTTCTCGCATTTGCCTAGCAACTAATTCTTGACATAAATATATGTGCTTATGCTAAAATCTTTCATACTCGGGCATATTTATTAGCATAATTTATCTTATACCTATGAAAGAGAAGATTAAGAGTTTCATAAATTCTAGTACGGTAAAGGTAGCTTTTGTTAGTGCTATTACTGTCGTTATTATTTTAGCAATTACATTTCTGATTGCGTGGCAAAACCGCGGGACGATATTTAAATATTTTGCTAGTGGCTACGCACAAAGCACAGTAGGTGAGAATGGAAAAGTTAATGATGAAAAAGGATCAATCGCCACATTGCCGACAGCTACACTACCCGCTGTATTTTCAGACGAGGCTCGGATCGAGAGCGCTGTAGAGCGTGCAAATCCGGCTGTTGTTGCGATTACTGTTTCAAAAGAAGTTACAAAGTATAAGACATCATATCAGGAACAGTCAGACCCATTTGCTCAATTCTTCGGTAGTAACAATCCGTTCGGTTTTAATTTCCAAATACCTGTACAGACACCTGACGGAACAGAAAAGAAACAGGTTGGTTCTGGCTCAGGTTTTATTGTATCTGCCGATGGATTAATCGTGACAAATAAGCACGTGGTTACGGACAAAACGGCTGAATATACAGTAAATCTTCCAAGTGGTAAAAAGTATACTGCAAAAGTTCTCGCACGTGATGCCGTCCTAGACATCGCGATTTTAAAAATTGAGGCAACTGGTCTACCACATCTTGTACTTGCAGATTCAAGTAAGTTGAAGCTTGGACAGACTGTTATCGCTATCGGAAATGCACTCGGTCAGTTTGAAAATACTGTTTCAGTTGGGGTTGTTTCTGGGCTATCTCGCTCAATCACGGCAGGTGATGGGCGTGGAATGACTGAAGCACTTAGTCACGTCATTCAAACTGACGCCGCTATAAATCCTGGTAATTCAGGTGGTCCACTTCTTGATATAAATGGAAAAGTTATAGGTGTAAATACTGCGATTGTTCAAGGTTCACAAAATATTGGTTTTGCTCTACCAATAAATAGCATAAAAACAGTTATTGATTCTGTGCGTACAACGGGCAAAATTGTACGACCATATATTGGTATTCGTTTCCAGTCTGTAACTCCGGAAATGAAGGAAAAGAATGGTCTTTCTGTTGATTACGGAGTTATTGTTAAAGCAGGTGCAGACAAGAACGAGCTTGCAGTGATTCCAGGAAGTCCAGCTGACAAGGCCGGAATAGTTGAAAACGATATCATTCTTGAAATTGATGGCAAGAAGATTGATGAGGACAACAATTTTGCTCTCATGATTCGCGACAAGAAAGTAGGGGATTCGATTACACTCAAAGTGCTTTCAAAAGGTACCGAGAAGAAAGTAACACTCATATTAGCTCCGGCTCCGCAAGATTAGTCAAAAAAATAACCGGTATACACCGGTTATTTTTTTTAATTAAACGGACAACAGTACTGGAATTACAAGCGGTCGTTTCGCGGTTTTTTGGAAGAGGAATCTTGAGAGATTGTCACCAAGAGTTCCGCGAAGGAGCTCGAAATTTACTGGTTGTAGGCCCTTACTACCTTCCTCGATGGTATGTTTTACTATCCCACGCACTTCATGTAGAAGTTCCTGAGACTCTTTTAGATATACGAAACCACGAGAGATTATATCTGGAGATTTACGAAGTTTACCCGTCTTATTGTCGATAGTTGCTACAACAACAAACATTCCATCTTGTGCGAGCATCTGGCGGTCACGAATGACTACTTCTTGTTCATCACCAACAGTAAATCCGTCCACCATCATGAGTCCGCTTGGGGCTTTTTCTTTTCTGAGTGTCATTTTTTGCCCGTCA
Organism: Minisyncoccota bacterium; assembly: GCA_017991895.1. Classification (GTDB taxonomy): domain Bacteria; phylum Patescibacteriota; class Minisyncoccia; order Phycocordibacterales; family UBA9973; genus CAITQP01. The sequence continues at coordinate 14,733 of JAGOPR010000014.1, forward strand.
GCTGAGATTTCAATTATCGAGCCATTGTCTGGAACAATAACATTTGCTTCAGGTATACCTATTTCCATAGAAAGGCGCTTGTGAGATTGAAGCATGTAGTGGGAGCCGTGAATAGGTATGAAGAATTTCTCGTTCACTTTGCGGTGGAGCCATTTGATATCTTCGCGATTTCCGTGACCTGTGGCGTGGACATAATCTTCACCACTTGTTCTGTAAGTCACGATATTTACGCCCTGACGAGCAAGACCGTCTTTCATCTTTGCTACCTGAACTTCATTTCCCGGAACGATGGAAGCAGAAAGAATGATGGTGTCATTTTTCTTAAGCGTAAATTTCTTGTGTGTCTTTTGCGCCGCACGATTTAGTGCTGCGAATTCTTCTCCTTGTGCACCTGTCATAAGAATGATGATGCGGTCTGGAGGATAGTTGTCGATATCTTCAATAGCAATAATCGTTTCTTTCTTTGGTTTTAAGAGTCCTGCTTCAATCGAAACTTCCATGTTGGTTTTCATTGAACGTCCCTCGAGAATAACTTTTTTATTCATGCGTTCCGCTACTTCAATGATATGAATGAGGCGAGTGATGTGTGAAGCAAAAGCCGCGATAATTAGGCGTCCACCTTTGTTCACACTGATAAGACGCTCAAGTCCTTGATGTACTTTTATTTCCGGCAGAGCGAATCCTTCGTTCTCAACGTTTGTTGAGTCGGTCATGAGAAGGAGAGTTTTATTTTTGTCGAAAATAGAGTATTCCTTTTCTTCAGACTCTGTGACAATACCGTCTATCTGGTCGAGCTTGTAGTCTCCCGGATTTACAATCCATCCGTGCGGAGTTTCAAGGAGTATTCCCATTGAATCTGGCACAGTGTGTGTCACCCCGAAGAACTTTACACGCATTTTTCCTACAGTAATGACAGAATCATTTTCAACAATGATTGCATTCAATTCTGGAAGTTGTGGAAATTCACTCTGACGTTTCTTCATTAGAAGCACAGTGAGTTTGCGAGAGTAAACTGGCGGATTTCCAATACGTGAAAGTACGAGGGGAAGTCCTCCGATGTGATCCAAGTGACCGTGAGTGATAAACATTGCACGGATTTTGTCCTTACGTTCTTCTAGGTACGTTGTGTTTGGAATTATGTAGTCGATACCAGGTGTATCGTCACCAGCAAATTGCATTCCTGCGTCAATGATTATGATGTCATCTTTTGTTTCAATAGCCGTTAGGTTTTTTCCTACTTCTTCTACTCCTCCAAGAGGAATGATGCGGTACACACCTTCTTCAGGTGGTGGAATCATCGGCCCGCGTTTCTTTGTAGTGGACTCTTTGTGAGGAGGATGAGTTGGACGTTCTGCGTGTCCGCCTTTCTTTCCGTGACGCTTGTGTTCAAATTTTGGATATTGATACGAAGGTCGAGAAGGTCGGGATTTTCCCGCACCCCCTGCACTCTGTTCTACGTGTGGGCGTGCGATAGGTGTGTTAGTTGTTGGTGTAGAGTGAGGAGCAAGTCTGGTTCCAAATGTAGAACCAGACGAAGGACCTCGGTGGTGTTGAGGTCGACGTGGTCCACTAAACTGAGGACGGCTCTTAGATGCTCCGACATTTCCCGCAGGGGTATGTTTGAGCGATTGGAGAATTGCGCCTAAAGGCGACTTTGGTTTTTGATTACGAGGCATGATGTTAGTAGATAGTAAGTTAGTAGATAGAATATAGATTTAGATGCATTTGCATTTTCTATGCTCTATTTTGTAACTTACTATGTTTATAATGATTGATAATTTTAATAATGATTGATTGAGCCTCGTTTGAATTCGGGCTGTCTAGATTCTATTTTCTAATATACTAATTTACTATTTAGCAAATATCTTCCAAACTTTGTCGGTTGATAGATAAGATTCATTTATCAAATTAAATCTATCTTCGGGGCTTTTCACGCGACCGACAGTAATACCGATAAGTTCAGGGCGAAGTGCATAGATAAAAGTAGGGGAGTAAACAAATACTGCTGGTGTATCTGCAAGAATTTCCTTTTCGAATGCACTATACAGTCCGGCAAGTTTACTTGTATCTAGGGTATGAAGAGCTGTTTCGAGAGTCTTGTCAGTTTTTGGGTTTGCGTAGCCAGAAATGTTTAAACCGGGGTCATTTCTCTGTGACGAATGCCAGAAAGCAAATAAGTCAGATTGGTTACTTACGACTTCTCCGAAGAATAGTGATTGGAACTTTCTGGTTCGGATTATATCTTGGTTTAGGCTTCCAGTTTCATACACTTTTGCGACAGCTTCAATTCCGGCTCCGCGTAGATTCTCGATGATTATCGATACTGCTTGTTTAAGCTCAGGAACATCATTTGTCGCGATTTCAAATGAGAGGCGAGATGTTTCTTTTTTTGAAATTTGTTTCTGGTAGATTCCATCTTCACCCAATTTCCAGCTTGCTTTCTCGAGTATTTTTTTAACTTCAGCCAAATTCGCTTCAGAATTATTTGTGCTTTCTTTAGACGTGATTGTCGCGCTTGGTATTGGGCTGTTTGTTGGTTCTCCATAACCGAGCAGAACATCGTTCACAATTTGATTTTTGTTTATCGCGAGACGAATAGCTTTTCGTACATTAGAGTCTGTAAAAATTTTTGCACTATTCTGGTTGAAAAAAAGTCCAAAGACACGCGGGAGTGGCAACGCAAGAATGTGCGCTCCTTGTTCTACTAGAGCCTTCGCACTTTGAGGACTAATACCACTTATGGCATCTACTTTTCTAGTTTTGTAAGCGTCGATTAGTTCATCCTCGCTAGCAAAGAAAAACATGTCGATTGTTTCAATCAAAGGAGAATCGCCATTTTTCAACTCCAAAGCTTTAAGTTCGTAGTAGTCTGGTATGCCTGATGAATCTTCAGATATTGAACTTATGCGATACGGACCACTTCCTACAGCATTTTTTGTATTTAAATCACTATAATTCCAACTTTCATATGGAATCTTTTCCCACACATGTTTTGGGATTATTCCAAGTGTAGTGCTTTCAATAAAGGGTGAGTAGACTTGTTTAAGTGTGAAAGATATATTTTTTTCATCAATCACTTTTGTCATCACACCAGCCCATTCAACACGTCGGGTACTTTTAAGTGTAGAGTCTTGAGCGCTTTTTACAGTGAAAGCAACATCTTCAGCTGTGATTGTTTTACCATCTTCAAATAGTGTTTCGCGTAATGTGAAAGTATAAACAAGTCCGTCAGATGATACTGTATACGACTCGGCTATGTCTGGAACAATGTTTCCTTCACTATCTTCTTTCATGAGTCCTCGATACACGAGTCGTGTGAGGTCGCGGTCAGTATCTGTGACGGCAAGTAGTGGGTTTACAAAGCGTGGTGTCCCGACCACTCCTTCTTTGAGTGTTCCGCCGGTAGAGGGGACTGGTACGAGGAAATACTGGTTGATTCTTCCTAGTATTGAAACAAGTGCCACTACTCCAACAATTACACATAATATAAATACCAGCCTTTCTAGTGATGAAAAGGTAGAAAGAGATTTTTTTATTTCACCTTTACTAAACTTAAGTTTAGTTTTTACCGCTTCGATTTTTTCGTCCATATAAATTAAGCTTTAAAGCTTTAAAGCTTAAGAAGCTGTAAAGCAAAAATGCAAATAAATTAAGAGTAAGCTTTGTAGCTTTAGGCTACTTAAGTACAAATGCGAGGACACAGAGTCCAGCAAACAAAATACCAAGAACAATAGTTGCTATAAAAAGAAACTTTTCAAAACCACGCTTTGTGTGGAAAGTTTGAATACTATCGGATCCACCTAGAGCGCCACCTGTACCTGCGCTAGATACTTGAAAAAGTATCACGACAACAAGCACGATAGAGATAACTATTTGTATACCAGACAAAATGCCCGAGTTCAGTAGTTGCGTCATTGCTAGGTGAGTATGTCATATTTATGGCTAGAAAGCAACCAGAACTAGTAAATACTAAATAGAAAATAGTAAATATTACTGTTTAATACATTTGCCTAATTCAAAAAATGTGATATAATAAGAATTAATTAACTCCCTTGAAAAAAGTGGGGGAAAAAATAAATCTCTCTCAATTTCTCTAATTTCTTAGGAATTTAGAGAGATTTATTTTCTAAACCTCAAATAATATATAGATATGAAAAACCAACCACTGGCTACTTCACAAGTAGTTGATTACATGAGTAAAATAGGTAAGGCGCTTACCGGAGAAAATGGACTAACGATCGCTAACGAACTTGATAAATTTTTAGCTGGGCAACCCTGTTTTCTTGTAAAAAAACCAAAGGTTATAAAGATGAAAAACTTCTGGATGACATTGGATCCTGCAAGGCAATCAGGGCTACCCACAATTAAAACTGACATTGCAAAAAATGTGATTAAAGCAATTGCACCAGGACAAATGGAAACTGTTGTTGCGAACTTAGTCCTTTGTTCTTCAGAAACTCCGCTGGATTCAATTGTTATTATCGGTGATAAAAAATATCGTATCGGTAAGTGCACTAATCCCGTGTACGTTGCAAAAGAGGTTTCGGTCGCTAACTTTATAGAAGTAAGAAAAGATAATCTTGCTATCTACATGGATAGCGTTATTTATTCTAATGACCAAGACTGTGACCCGGCTGTTCTTGTTGTATCAAAAGGTACTATTGATGCATGGGAAATAGTTTCCCCTCAACTAAAAAGCCCCCATCGTACTATCTGCCAGCTATTCGAAATTTAGTTAAATCACTAAACGTTTTAGAAGTAACATACAACTTCTTGCCCCCATATTCTGGGGGTATTTTTCTGCCAATTTTACGCCTATTTAAGGGTCGAATTTAGAGCTTTAAATAAGGGTTATTTAACCGCTTGACTTATCTTTTGCCTTACTATAGTATATCCCTCGGCGCCTCTTGTGGTCGCCATTTTGTATCACTGAATACGCCGATACGAACTTGCCAAACATTGATAACCGAATAGAGAAAATAGTACTACGTTTTATTTTGTTCCGTTCTATTCGAGCAATTGACGAATTAATTTTATTTTTTCGCATTGTTATTTTTAAGTAGAGTTTGATCCTAGCTCAGGATGAACGCTGGCGGCGTGGATAAGGCATGCAAGTCGAACGGATTTTTTACTGAAGAAGTTGAGATTATATCAAGACGACGGATTTAAAAAATTAGTGGCAGACGAGGTAGTAACACGTGGGTACGTCCCCTCTAGTCGCGAATAATCCATCGAAAGGTGGACTAATACGCGATGGTCTCGCGAGAGTAAAGATTTATCGCTAG
>JAGOPR010000015.1 GCA_017991895.1 Minisyncoccota bacterium
TCAAACTTCTGTTGATTTTAACAAATTAGCGAGTGCCGATATTTTAAAGTTTCAATGGGCTTTGGTAGATGTGGGAAGACAATTTTTATCCTGTACGGATGGAACGGCATATGAAGATATGGACTCACTCGACGTTGAAGCACGATCAGTGGAGTATGAAATGAAAACTGAGGAGTTTAATCCGGACTGTATAAATAGGGTAACACTCGCAAGGGACGGCAAAATGAAACCATTTCGGTATCGAATACAGCCGGATGGAGATTTAGGTCAAAACCAGTACCTTTATTTTATTGGTTTTTATCCAAAGAGATTTGAACCGGCGCAATTTGAGCCACAGATCTTTGATTGTACGACTATTGAGTCGGACTCAAGATGTAACTATTCGCAAAACTGTTTTTGGGCAAACAACGCATGCTTGTCAAAATACGATCGAACCATTTGTCCAAATCTTTCTATACAAGCTGATTGTTCCAAAAGCCTTTCCTGCTCCTGGAATCAAAGCATCGGTCGCTGTATTACTGCCTTAGAACAAAATCTTGCCAATGATCGCTCTGCTCCGAATGCAGACTCGCCATGGAAACTTCCGCCATGCGCCTATGAAGGGACATGTCGCAATGTGAACGATGTTTTGCAAGTGGCTGTTACGTACGCCAAAGGATTGTTTGGTATCATCGGTACGGCAGGGCTTTTATTCTTTATTTATGGCGGATTTACGATCGTGATGTCAGGGGGGAGCTCGGACAAAGTAGGGAAGGGGAAAGAGATTATCACTGCCGCAGTTATTGGAATTACTATTTGTTTTAGCGCTTACATCGCAGTCGATTTTCTGCTTGATGCCTTACAGGTAGGACCAGAATTCCGTGAAATTGGAACACTGGAAAATCAAAAATAATATGAAACATTTTTTTTCCATCGCTATGGTCGTCACGCTGTTATTTGTACCGGCAACGCTTGTCGCACAAACAGAAGATGTTCCAGAGCCTGAGATTGTGCCTTTGGTCGGCTCGCAGGTAAGGAATGGTGCAGATCCAAATGTTACTCAGCTTATAAACCCCATCGGTGGCAAAGATGGTACAGCGAAAGAAAAATCCGGTGTAACAAATATCAATCTTCTGGTGGGTAAGCTCATCAAGGCTGCTCTAGGAATCCTCGGTTCCGTGACCCTCATTGTCTTCATGTATGGCGGGTTTCTCTGGCTGACGTCCCGGGGGAGCAGTGAGAAGATCAAAGAAGGGCTCGATGCCATGCTCTATGCCGGGGTCGGCATATTCATTATTTTTTCGAGCTATGCTATACTGGATACAATTCTAAATGGCTTAAAGTAGCGAAGTTCAAAGCCAATAGTTCATAGCCAGTAGAACAAAAAAGTAAAAAACTATTGGCTCCGAACTATTGGCTATGCACTATCTTAACCTTGAAAGGGGGTGAGAACATGTATACATTAATCAAATTGGCGCAAAATAAACTCGCCATGAGCATGATCCTGTCATTGGTGCTCGGATTCGTTCTCGCACCATCAGTATTGGCTCAGACATCATCAACAACGGATGATTTTGACTTTGGCATTGACAAGGTAGACCAAGGTATCAGCGGCACCTTGGGCAACCAGGATCTTATCGATACGATTACCAGCCTTATCAATGTGGCCTTGAGCCTCCTTGGTATCGTGGCAGTCATAATCGTCCTCATTGGTGGCTTCAAATGGATGACCGCCGGTGGCAACGACGACAAAGTGACCGAAGGTCGCAAGTACATCACCTCAGGGGTGATCGGTCTCGCTATCATCCTCTCCGCCTGGGCAATTACCAGATTCGTTATCGGTAATCTTTCTCAAGCTACGGGTTCGGGAGATTCAGAATCAATTCTCAACTGATCCCCGTCAATGGATAATTTGGATGCTCAATACAGCGTGGTTGAGCATCTCCCATTAGTCATTGATCGCTTCTATGAAAAAACTTTTTGCAGTCGTATTCGTATTCATGGTTGGTTTTTTTGTCCTCTCTCCGGCAGCAGCGCCGGTGGTATTGGCAGACGATGAAGGCCCATATCTTGGTCTTGAATATGGAGAGAAGACGGGCCTAGGCGCCAGCGATATCCGCATTACGGTCGTCAATGTTATCAAAGTCATATTGGGACTTCTTGGTATTATCGCTTTGTCCCTCATCATCTACGCCGGATTCCTGTGGATGACGGCGGCTGGCAATGAGGATAATATTACCAAAGCCAAAGGGATTATTTCCGCGTCAGTTATTGGCCTTGTTATTATTCTCTCAGCGTACTCCATCACCACATTTGTCTTTGAAAATTTAGTTGGAGCTACGCGCGATGGGGAAGAATTTGATCCGAATTGATTCGAAAATAGAAATTAGAATATTAGTAAAGATATTTAAAGATATTAATGGATATTACGGATATTAAAGATATTGTGAAGAAATTAGAGATATTTTGCGAGTATTAGAGAACGTATGGGTGAGTACGTACCACTGAATGACTTGTTTGTCTACAAACTTTCTGTAGAATTGAGCGATCAAGGTTGGAAGATATATGAATCGCTGGATTGGAAAGATCGGAAAATCATGGGAGATCAATTTATAGAATCGACAGATTCAAATGGCGCAAACATCGCAGAAGGATATGGCAGGTATCATTTCCTAGATCGCATAAAATTTTGCTATAATGCACGAGGATCGTTGCTAGAAGCAAAACATTGGGCGTCCCTCCTCTATAAAAGAAATAAAATAACCAAGGATAGCTTTGATGCATTTTTAAAAAAAACAGATCAAATACATTACAATCTAAACCAATTTATACAATCTCTCTATAAATCAAAAACACAGGTTTAATACCAATAATATCTATCAATATTCTCACAAATATCTGTAATATCGTTAATTTCTCCAAAATATCTGTATAATTTCCAATTTCTAGTTTCAAGTTTCTAGACTGTTATGAAAAATTTTTTCCTCTCAATTTTGATAGGTATCGTACTGGTGGGAGGAATCATCGTACAAACAGTCTTTGCCGATAGTTACGGAATTGATAAGACAGCAGCAGGGGCGGGCTTGAATTCATATACGAATAACTTACCCAAAGCGGCCGGTGACGTGATAGGAACGATATTGTCGCTTGTCGCCGTGCTCTTCTTCGCTCTCATGATCTACGCTGGCATTCTCTGGATGACGGCGCGCGGTGATGAAGATCAGACGAAGAAAGCGTTTGATACGATTGTTGCGTCAGTGATTGGTATTGTTATCATTCTCGCTTCGTACGCTATTACCGCCTTTGCCCTTACACTCATGGCGTCCAAATAATGCCTATGAAAAAGTATTTTTTCCTCTCATTCTTCTCTCTGATTGCCATCGGGGGTGTTGCCATGTTTACTGTCGCTCATGCGCAAGATGAGTACGGACTACGGGCGACTGCCGAAGAAGCGGGTATCATCAATAGGGGCGAACGACAGGAGTTATCAACGCTCGTCGGTAATGTGCTAGGAACAGCGCTCTCGATGGTGGGTGTGCTGTTTTTCGGTCTTATGATCTATGGCGGTATCCTCTGGATGACGGCAAGAGGGAATGATGATCAGACGAAAAAAGCCTTTGATACGATTACTGCTGCTGTGATCGGCCTCGTGATTATCTTGGCTTCGTACGCGATTACGACATTTGCCTTTAGAACTGTGGGTGGAAATAGCGCGGCAGGGGGCGGGCTTGGTGGAACATCGGTGGGTGGAAATAATGGGGGGGGTGAGTTTGGTCCACCCGCACCGGAGTTTTGCGCCGCGCCGGGAGTAACAGATGGGTCTGATTGTGTGGGGAAGCGAGTTGGTGATGTTTGTTCAACACCGGGATCATCCGATGGGGTATGTCAAGGTCCTGCCAATAGCTGTTCATGCGTGAGAAACGTCGCAACACCGGGAGTTGTCGGACGCTGTGTTCCGAAGGAAGTAAGAACAAATGTTACTGATTGTTCAACGGTTATTAACGCACAGTGCGGTCAAGGTATATTTACGCACTGCACACTTTCAGGTGAACCCATTGTGTGCACCGATAAGTGTAACGTGGTATTGCAAGCGCAGTGTGACTCGACATTTTGCAACTGGGAATAAGATATGAAATTTTTTGGCAAAATCGTGATTGCTGTTTCTCTGGGGTTGGTACTGTTGACGAATCCGGTTTTGGCCGTAAAAAAGATAGGCGATGCTGGAACACAGCTCAATCAGGTCGTGGGAAAAACAGGGATAAGCCAGACACCGCTCCCGGTGTTTATTGGACAGATGATCAAATGGGCGCTCGGCACTGTCGGATTCGTGTTCTTTATCCTCATGGTGTACGGTGGATTCCTCTGGATGACAGCGAGGGGGAATGACGATCAGGTACAGAAAGGAAAAAATACGATAACTGCAGCAGTTATTGGCCTCGCAGTCATCGTCTCAGCCTATGCATTGACCAACTTTGTTACCACGCGATTGATCGAGCGCAAGGGTGCTGCAAATACCAATACCATCAACGAACCGCTCGGGTGTTGTATTGATTGGGTGGATACCACCACGCCGGACGATCTTAACCTTTCAGATCAGTTTGGCGTAAATGGCACACCATCATGGAGGATGACGACGCAATCTGATTGTAAAAAGCAGGGAGAAACAGAGAGTGATGGAGATAAGCTGTTTGGACCGGAAGGTGAGGGGTATTGGAAGTTCTACGATGGATTAAATGAGAATCAGTGCGAAGCAAAAAATGATAGTAAAGATTGGTAATTCTAAACCATATGAAAAAAGTAATCGTAACCATGTTGATCGCGTTTTCTCTCTATGCTTTTGTACCTCTGGCTGTACATGTGCAGGGGATCAAAGATTCTCCGAACATTCTGCGCAATGAGACCTTGCCACCCACAGGTATCAGCGATAAGGAGACGTTGCCCCAGCTCGTTGGTTCAATTATCAATGTGGCGCTGTCGCTCATCGGTCTGATCTTCCTCTGTCTCATGGTCTACGCGGGATACCTCTGGCTTACCGCGCGCGGCGACTCCGAGCCGATAGATAAGGCGAAAGAAATTATCAAATCATCAATTATTGGTCTGGTGGTAGTGATGAGCGCGTATGCGATCACGGTTCTTGTGACAAGTTATTTTGAAAAGTAGAAATTGAAAATTATCGATGATATGAAGAAAATTTTCCTCATAACAATAACATTTCTTTGCACACTCGTTGCTGTCTCATCAGTTTTTGCGATCGATTTGGGCGGAAAGATAACGAAAGAAGCCGCAGTCGGGGCCGGCTACTCCGGTGCGACGAATAAATATACCTTTGCTGAGACTGTAGGTACGGTGGTCAAAGCTGCTTTATCGCTTATTGGTATCATCTTTCTTTCGCTCATGGTGTATGCCGGGTTTCTCTGGATGAATGCTCGAGGAGATGAAGGGGAAATTGACAAGTCTAAGGAAATTATTAAGTCGGCTATTATCGGTCTTATTATCACCACTGCCGCCTATAGTATCACTGCGTGGGTACTTCCGGTCATATTGGAACGCACCGCAGGCGGTTAATCAATCAGGTATGCGCCAGTCTCTTCTTATCCTTTTCATTGTTTCTGTCTTTGTGATAGGACTTTTTGTTGTGCAGACTGATGCGATCGCGCAAGTGAAATTGAAAGATCAAATCAATCAGCAGGTGAACGCTGGCGTACGCGGAGCGGAATTGCCGGCCAAAAAAGATATTCGTACGATTGTGGCTGATGTGATTCAGATTCTCTTGAGCCTCACGGGCATGTTTTTCATGATTCTGGTCATTTTGGGCGGCTTCAAATACGTGAATGCCAAGGGGGATGAGGGCGAAGTGGAGGCTGGTAAAAATATGATCAAAGCAGCAATTTTTGGCCTTATAATTATTCTTTCTGCCTACAGCATTACTCTATTTGTGGCCGGCAAGTTTCCCAAAGCGGTCGTAGAGGGAGGACGCGTCCAGCGCGGACAAGAGAGTATTCCTGAGGTAGGAAATTAGAAACTGGAAATTAGAAATTATTGTGATTTGTATGTTACTCAATCACTAATTTCCAATTTCAATATCATTTTATGAAACGATTTTTCCTTCTCATTTTTCTTCTCCTGAGCGCCGCAACTCCGGTTTTGGCGCTGGATTTTGAGATCACGGACGGCGATGAGATTCTCTATCAGACCGACGGGTATAGAGATCAGGGATCGGCGAGTAATCAAGACCAGACAAGCGGAAGCGGCAACTATGCCGACGATACGTATGCTCAGACGCGTGCGTTTGCCGGAGAACAGGGTGCTGATTATGGCACGCCGCGCGACCCACGACTGGTGGTTGCCTACACCATTCAGATCCTCCTCTCCATTGTGGGCACGCTATTTCTCGGGTATACCATTTTTGCCGGATACACCATCATGATGGCGCGCGGCGATGAGGCTGAGGTAACCAAGGGTAAGGAAACGCTGAAAACCGCCGTGATCGGTATGGCTATTATTTTTTCTGCCTACAGCATCACCCTGTTTGTCGCTGGTGTGGCGCTTAGTGCAAGCGGCCGATGTTATCGCACCTCAATACCTGCTATATTCCTCGGTAGAAATGCGATTCAGCAGGTTTCTTGTGGTGAGATGGATGAACAAAATAATCCGGACCCGGGTGACGATTTTCAGTTTGACTGGAACGGTGTGCAGGTGGATGGTGAGTTTGAGGAAGATTCAACTCAATTTATTCAGAAAGATCCGTTGCGGTAAGAAGAGAAGTGTAGACTGAATTACTAATAATTTTGGCTGCGCTTTCGGGCGCGGCCTTTTTGTTTGCAGTAGGCTTACGTAAAGTATCCATGACAGTGTACATGAGATCGTTGGGGCTGTGCGCAATATGCCCGTGCTGGTGTTCGAGAATGTATTCAGCATTGTATTCTTCCTGCCCAGGGATCGGTTGAATGGCGACAATCGGTTTGCCAAGTACGACGCATTCGGTCGTGGTCATGCCGCCCGGCTTCGTGATAATTACGTCAGAGAAGCGCATATATTCATCAATCTCGTCGGTCCAGCCTATCGTATGGAGTGTGCAGTGTTTGGGGGTTTTGAGGTTGGTAAGTTTTTTGCGGAGTCTTTCGTTGCTTCCCGCGATCGCGATAATGGCGATCGGCATATTGATTGAACATAATTCAGTGACGATATTGTCGATTTTGGCGAGGCCTTGTCCGCCCGAGAGAACGAGAACAATGTGTTCGCTGTCTTTGAATCCGTGTTTCTTTTTGAGATCCGCAACTGATTTTGTTTCATAAAAGACCGGATCGACTGGAATGCCGCTTGCTGTGATTTTGTCTTTCTCTATTCCTCGCGTTTCGAGCAGCCATTTCAATTTTTCCGTCGCAACAAAGTACTGGTCGATTTTTTTATGCACCAGAAATGAATGGTTATAATAGTCGGTCATGACCGCGCCCATCATGCCGCGATAGGCGTATTTTTTTGGTGCGTCAAAGATGGCTTGGGCAGGAAGAAAATGCGTGCAGAGAATATAGTCCGGTTTGAATTCAGCGATTTTTTCGTAGAGCGGTGCGGCGTTCATGCGATGCATCAATTTGGAGAAATGATGGTATTGCCCTGTGACAGTCTGGTTGTCGGTTTTGTGGTAGAGAAAGCCCCAGAGCTCCGGCATCTGTTTGATCATGAGGTCGTAGGATTTCACGACTGCCGTCTTCATGGGAAGACGGATATAGTCAACCATGTCGATGTGTTCGGCAATGACATCAGGGTGGAGCTGATTCATGGTTTTTCGTACCGCATCCGCGGCCCGGACATGACCGGAACCGTTGGAAACAGAGATGATGAGGAGTTTTTTCATAGATGAAGGGTATTGTAGCACGGACGTGGACGATTTCAACTGTCCTTTGGTATACTTCGCATGGCATAATACTATCTATGACATTCTTATACCAAGACTACATACAACGTTTGAGGCAGGAAGTTGAAGGGCGTTCAGACGCAACGCTGACGCCGTACGCAACGGTTGCCTATAAAAAGGGGACTGAGCTAGTGTCCTATGATTTGTTTAAAATTGCATCCAAAGATATTGAGCCCAAAGACTCGGTTCTTCTTATCAGAGCCTGTATTCATGGCAACGAACCTGCCGGTGCGCTGACGATCGGGAGATATATTTCTGAAATGTTCACCTATGCGCATGAACGAGGAGTGAAATTAATCGTTTATCCGCTTGATAACCCGAGCGGATTTGAACACCAGACACGGTACAATTTTGAGGATGATTCTGGTGCATGTGGAAACAATGATTTTCTTCGCTATACGCTTGCAAATGGCGAAGTGGTGGATGATTTGGGTACTGGCAATAATTTCGCTTCTTGGCACTGGTCATCCGCACCGGAGTTTTCTATAGTTCTGCCAAAAGAAACCGCGGCTCTCCACGCCGAGCTCAAACATATTCCGCTCGAGCAAGTGCGCGGAGTGATTGATTTTCATCAAGACAATTATATTATGTACCCTGGCGCGTATTGGTATGGATTTCCGGATACGAAGCGATACGAAAACATTGTGGAAGAGATTGAAAAGACGGTGCGCGTATTCAAAAATGAACACATTGATTCCGGGTTTCTCAATGGTCCGTCGTATACCGCAGATAAGGCTGGTCCTGACGGGACATCGGTGCCGGATGCATTTGATCCGGTGACTGATGAGCGAGGCTTCATAGAACGACACGATGGCACGTTGCCCGACTTGTTTTATCGTCTCGGGGCTCAACATTGTATTACCGTAGAGACCACTACCTCGCTTTCGGAAGAAGCTGTTGATAGGGTGAATATGGCATGGGTGCGGGGAGTAGTGGATTTGTTGGTAAAATAAAAACACCCCAAATGGGGTGGCCAACGGGGGATGAACCAATACTTCCCGGTGGGCTTTAAATAAATCCTTATATTCATCATGGGGTTCAATGGCAACTACTTTCTTCCCTTGTACCCATACTCGTCGTATTGTCATTTGGATCCACGCTCTCTTTTCTTCCTCATCTTTTGTATCTTTCCAGAATGATCGAAAATCCTTGAGCTGTTTTTCTTTCTTTTGGAGAAATTCTCTTTTCATCCGTTCTATGTCAACATTTGTTGTTGGCTTGTTCCTGTATTTTTTGAGCTCCGTTTCAATTGCCTGCATTTCAATCTTGAAGTCTTCGTCAGGAATAGATCCCACCTCAAAGTACATGGTATTGAGTCGTTTTTTCTTTTTTTCTAGGGATTCTATCGTTTGTTGTAATTGGGAAATACCAGAGTAGTTGTTAATTGAAGTCTCCAACTTTTTCATTATCTTTGGTGCTATATCATCAGGAAGAGTAAAACCTTCCATGAATTGGAGTACTTGTTTATCTATAAAGCTACATGCAACGTTTTGTTGTTTGCAGGCTCTATATTCCCTTCTAAACTTACACCCATAGAATTTTAGTTCTTTTCCTCGAGCGGTACCTGTTTCACAGTACATTTTTGGAAGGAGCTTTGCATGAGGATTATCTGTTTTTTTATTGAGATGTTTTCTGCATGACCAGCAAAAAATTACCCCTTGCAACAAGTAGAAACGATGTTGTGCGACGGGTCTGCCATAATTTCCGCGTCGCTCATTAATCTTTTGTTGAACCTTATCAAATAGCTCTTCTGAAACCAACGGCGGATGAGCACCGAGAATTTCTGGGTATCCTCGTCTTGGCGAGTAAACGTATCCTAGGTAAGTACGATTACCCAATATATCTTTGATAGAACTATAGGTAAATGGATTACCGGTTTTTGTTTTTGCGCCTGTTTTATTTATAACTTCGGCAATATCTGCAAGTGAATGGTGGCCTGTCGCATACATTTTGAATATAGTGTTTACTATTTTAGCTCCACTTTGGTCTATACGCCATTTTTTGTCGTATATAGCCCGTTGTTTATCTTTATCAAAACCAATTTTCTTTTTGTAATAACCAAACGGAGGATGGCCTAATTGAAGGCCTTGTTTCCTTTTTTCCATGAGAGATCCCCGCACCCAAGCGCTCAATTGCTTGGAATAATAGGCGTCAAAAAGTTCGTTAACCCCTTCATTCAAAAAAGCCGTCGGTAGATTCCAATCTCCAAATGGTTGAGTTACAGAGACAACATCAATCCCTAGCTTTTCTCTTAAGTATTCCTTATTGTCTCGTGCGTCCTTAACATTACGAGCAAAGCGGGAAGTGTGGTAAACCAAAATCACGTCAAACCTTGTGTGTTTAGCGTCAGCCATCATGCGTTGAAAGTCATTTCTTTTTGAAGCAGAAGTACCGGAAATTAAGTCTTTGTATACCTCTACAATCTCAATTTCATTGCGTTTGGCGTACTCTCGTATCATGCGTTCTTGATTTTGAGGAGAGAAGCCATTGTCCTGCTCTTCTGTGCTTTCTCTAATGTAAGCAACAGCCGTTGTTGCCTTTTTTATCTGTTTACCGGCATGTTGCATACCTTTTTATCTTAGACGTTGAAGAATTGAGCGTACGTTATTCTGTATCTCATCGATTTGATACTTCAAATTTTGTATTTCACGATTTTGTAGAGTATTCAACTCTCTAATATTTTGTATATAGGTTTCCCATAATACTGGCACCGCCCCCAAGGAATGTCCACAAGAATCTGAAACGGCGATAAAAGACGAAGATCCGCCTTTCATAAATGAAGGATCATGCGCTTCAAAAGTGACACTCGTGATAAGCCGGTTACAATTGGGACATTTGGCTGTATTGAACATATGGCTTAGGTTAAAAGGAATATTGATAGGGGTAATTGAAGTATATCTCCTTCTACATTGAGATCATTATTTTTGTAAGAGATGTTTATTCCATATCGGCACGTTATTTTTTTCATTGTGTTACCGATTTGTTTGTTATCCTTTTCGCCTCGTCCCACTTCGACAGCAATTTTGTGAGAGTTCGCTATTTCTAAGATAAAATCAGCCCCTCCTTGAGAAGAATCATAAGAAAGAGATCCCTTCCCCTTTGAAGAGATTTCCCTATAAAAATATTCACCCACCACGTCCTCAATGAGTTTTCCTTGACGAGTAAGGAAAGTGTTTTCATTACCAGCCACACTTAAAAGAGCCATTCGATACGTAGGACTCATAAATAAATATTTTGAAGCCTTCCGCACCTTGTTTGTTGTTGATCCGTGCGGGGTCACTCTCACTAAGAGTTCAGCTTTTTCCAAGATATCCAGTACGTGAGCCAATGTAACAGGGTTCATGGAAAGAAAGTCATGGCCTGATAATTTATTTATACTTAGCGTGTCATTTGCGTCAGCCAGAAGGAACAATAAACGTTTAATTGATTGAATTGTATCGGATTGAAGCCTCCCAAGATCTCGTATGTCCTGGTCTACGATTCTATCAAGAATAAGTTTTACTTTTTCATACACCTTATATTCATCTTTCTTAATGGCAAAAGGCAAAGTTCCTATTGTAAGATATTCGTCCATTTCTGTTTTATTTATTTGTGACCAGTACCTCAAAATATCAGTCTCGATCGCTTTAATACTTTTATAAGCTTGTTCTGCCGAATCCGAAAAGAAGATAGTATCGTGCAATTTTTTCTTGAGTCCAGATATTGGATAGACTTTGTTTTTTATCATTTGGTATTCGCAGAAGTTCATCGGATACAGCTTTTCAAAATTTGCACGTCGATAGACATCCGCATTTGTTTGTAGTGAAACTGCCGACGAGCCAGTACATAAAACAAAAATATTTTTTGTTTTATCGTATAATTGAGTTTTAAGGGTAATACTCCATTTTTTGTCTGATTGTACTTCATCTATAAATATAAAGATCTTTTCTTTTTGTCCCTCGAAACTACCCCCAAGAATATACTCATAGGCTTCAAGAATATCATTGAGAGTGAGGCCGACTCGTTCTACGGCGTCATCAAGAGAGAAGTAAAGAAGCCTGTTGGTGGATAGCGATTGATTGCGTAAAAGTGTAAGATACATCTGCGCAAGAAGAGTGGTCTTGCCTACACCGCGGAGACCTGGAATAATGACCCACCGATCTTCACTTGTGCCAAAAAGAAAATCGTCGACATACTTTTTGATTTTTATGAAGATAGTTCTCGTAGGGTAAACACTCCCATTTTCGTCTTTAGTAAAACTCTCGAGCGTAAGCCGAGCATTGGCAAGTCTATTTTGTACGTATTCTAGAGCAATTTTGTTCATAATCCTACTATATTAATATAACCTTTTTCTACTATATTCCAATTTAGAAGAGATGTCAATACCTGTTTATTTTGCTATGTTAAGCATAGTTTTATATATAATACTTAGAGTCTTTTCTTGACCTATTGGTAACTTATGTAATATACTGTGGCTACAATTGCCTAAGTCCTATACAGGATATGGCGTTTAAACCCTACGCGAATAGAGACGGTCTTCCGACCGGCACTTATTCGCGTAGGTTCATATCCGAAAGGGTATGAGGTGTTCCGAAAGGGACATTGTCGGTTCGGGAGACCTTTTGTATTTCCCGAATCATCGGGTTTTTTTATTTTTAAGTCTACGCTCGTATGAAGAAGTGTCCATTTTGCGCCGAAGAGGTGCAGGAAAGCGCTGTCGTTTGTAAGCATTGTGGGAGAGACTTTAATCATAAGCCACAGACACAAAGGGATTGGGTAACATTAGTCTTGCTCTCTTTCTTTCTAGGAGTCTTGGGGGTGGATCGTTTCTATATGGGAAGAACAGGATTAGGATTATTTAAATTATTAACTTTTGGAGGACTTGGGTTGTTCGCTCTTATAGATTTTTTTCTTGCTTTACTTAATAAAATGAAAGATGTAAATGGAAAAATTGCAGTAAAAAAATAATGAAATAGTCTTTTAGTTTGACTATTTTAACCCGCATCCTTCTTTTTTATCTCTTCTCTTATTATCTTTCGTAAAGCCCCTTCCATATTTTTATCTAGGGTTTCCTTCTGGTCTAAGTTTATTCTATTTATAATCTCAAACTGATCATCCTCGTCTATTCGACCATGGCCGTAGGCCCCAAAAGTCGTACCCACATTTTCATGGCCAAAATTTTGGCTAATGGCTTTCTTTTCTTCTTCCGTTAATCTTATTTTGATAAAAACTTTGACTATAGTATCTCGTAGGGAATGAGGGTGGTAATAGGGTACCTCTATATCCTCAAAGCTCTTTTTAAATATTTTACGAATCGGCCCAGCGTCTTTCCAAAATTTGTTGTTTACCTTGCCAGAATTGTAAAAAGATTTATTTTCCGGGTGGTTTTCTATCTTTGTGGCTGGAAATAATGGATCTGTTTCCTTGAATCCCTTTTCTTCTTTTAGATAGTGAAACCACTCTAGGATATATTCAGTCGGTTTTTTATATGGAAGCGGGAAAAATACCGTTCGTATATGCTTGGAGTTTTTTGTTTTTACTCCTCGATTCGGGTCTTGATCTAGGAGAAGGTGTTTTTCATCGAAACACGCTATGGAAAGCGAACTGGCCGCAGATATGCGGCACCCTGTAATGTATATGAGACTGATAAGTGCTTTATTTCTCATTTCGACCTCGGTCTTACTTGGCATGCTTTCTATGACGAGTTCCATTTCCTCTACAGTAGGTGAAGATTTCTTCTTTGGCTGTATCGCCATTCGCGCGTCTTTTTTTGAGAGCCGTAAATACTCAATATCTGAGGCTATAATTTTTGATTTATGGTTGGGTTGTGACTGTAACCATTCAAAGAAAACTCGCAGATGTCTTAGCATGTGGTAACAAAAATTGAGGCTGATAGTTTGTGTTTCTGCCCCAGTTTTCTTTTTTTGTTTTAACCAGTCCCTAAAGTCAGTTGCTCTTTTTTTAGTAAAGTTTCCTAAATAGTCGCCATTTGTGAATTTTTGCCATAAAAGGATAGCTCCTTCGTATGCCTCTAGAGTGTCGGAAGAATACCCCCTAGAGTTTTTTAAATAATCAAAAAATGCTCTTTTTAAGACTTCATTTTGGTATGGGATATTGTCTATCATATTGGTTTCTTTAATTAGGTTAGTAAGTGTACATTTAAACGGTTGTACAGCCCATGGGCTAATCCTTTTGGACTACCTCTAAAAATTTTTGCACCCTGCTTCCGCAGATGTCGCAAAATCCTGCACTTTTCCATTGCTCTTTTTGTTCTTTTCCTATCAAATACCCAGTTTTTCCCGTAGTTTCCCCTTGGTTCTTTGAGGTCACCTGTTTTTTGCATTTAAGGCAGAAATATTCGTCTTTAGAGAGGGGGAATCGTACCTTTTTGTCCTTTAGAAAAGATTGAAGATCAGAACCCATAATAAGTAGTGGTTTTGTATTTTTTTGTAAAACTGGCAAGCCCTTTTCTAACCAACGAAACACCGTTTTTTTATTAATATCAAAAGTTTTGGCCACTTCCTGGGGAGTATAGGCTCTGTGTGCCTTAATTTTTCTTATGTTATATCGTAAAGACATACAGCCCGTTATGCTTGTTGATCCTCATTATCTGATTGTCTATTTGATTCATTCTCAATATGGTGTTTCCACATCTCAAAAAACAGCTCTGCTATAGAGTCAGCAATGGCGTCTTTCTGTTGTTCAGTAAGTGGACATTTACGGGACATAAAAACCATCACGTTGATAGTGATGGCATTGTATTGGTAATGGATTGTTGTTGCATACATCACATAAGGCCCGGCTTATGTGTTAATTGCTATTTTTTCCTTTAAACGTGAGATAATCATGGCAATTTCATTGTAACTGAGCTTATTTTTTTGTCCTTCATTTATAATACTCATTATTTCTTTATAGCTTTTTCCTTCCCGGTGCAAAAGCAAAATTTTACTGTCTCTATCAATATTTGTTCCACCTGTGCTACCCCTTCCTTTCTTGTAGCCAAATATTGTTTGCTGGTATTGTTTTATGCTTGGCCAATAATTGATTACATCTTCCAGAGTAGTATCAACGGTTATTCCAATGGCAAAATTTTTGTGTGTACCATCATTCTTATCTAAAGTAACTTGGATCGTGACGGGAGAAGTGGGGGAGACCACGTCAAATAAAAGATGACCCTTTAAAGAGTCACTGTAAGCTAAGGGTAAGTGGTACGTTTTCAATATGTGTTGGATGTCTAGGTGAAAAGCATTTATTGGTATTTCTTTTTCGATTATCTCTTTACCCTCTTTTCTTTTTGTTGATATGTATTCTTTCTCTTGAGCCAGGAACTGCCGCCACCACTCTTCATTTTTGTCCAAGTCATTCATTTCTGTGGGGTTTATATTCCATTTTTTTCTAAACTTAATTACGTCTTTTTGAAAGCTCTCATTTAGTAAAACTATCCTTATTCTTTCTTGTGTTTTTTTGGATTGCATAGTTTTAAAATACTTTTTTATTGTCCGTTTTGTTGTTTCAAAAATAAACCATAGTGTAGTTTTGGTTTAAAATCTGGAGATTGTGTGTCATCTTTTAATTGAGATAGCAGTGCATGGTTTTGTGATAGGCCTATGATCCGGTGATTAACTGGGTCAAAAAAATGTCCACACCCAAAGTCTGCCCTTTGTAATTCACTGGGTGCTGGACCAAGGATTATTTTATATAGAACAAGACCGAACAACCTTATATGGCCAATAATTTGGCCATTTATTTCTTCAAAGGCAATTATATGACCGACCATACGTCTTTTTGTATCCCGTTCCTCCTCAAGAATAGTGTGGTTGCCTATCTCAGGGATTATTTCTTTTAATTTTATACTTTCGTCTCCAAGTATAAAATTTCGGACTCTGTTAAAGTTTGGTAAGAACGGTAGTTCCCCCATCTTTTCTTTATTAGCACAGTAAATAAAGTAGTTAAAAACAATTTTTGCTAAAACCCTTCCTAGTGTATGGTCAATCGTATAATTTCCTTCCGATTCAAATTGTTGATCCTCCCGCTTTTCGGCAAACGCAGTTGTGCCTTGTTTGTAATCAACGCCGTATTCTTTTAATAGTTCGATAGCTTCAATAATAGTCTCTGATTTTTCTGAATCAGCGGGAGCAAAAATAGAAAAATCTTTACTTTCCATTCGACTAAGAAAAGCTTTCTTTTCACAGAAAACTTCTGTGTCCTTTTTTGCTTCCTCAAGTCCTTGAATAAAGAATACATCATAACCTCCAGTCGCATTCTTCACTTTTATCTGTGGCTCGAAAGTAATATAAGGTCTGTCGTCTAGTCGTAAATGGATTGACGGGAACATTTCATCAAGTAACGGGTTGCCAAAACCAGAGCTGAATTTTGTCTTTGCTTTCTCATTTTTTATTCTAAAGTGCCATTTATTTTCTAAATTTAGCATTTGGCAGTAGATTCCCTCCTGTGTATCTTCTTTGAAAGCTCCTTCCAGAGAACTGAAAATAACTGAATTACAATTTTTGCATACTTGGTTGTGGATTGTGGGTACGTTAATAAACGTGCCAAAACAACCCGACATGACATGTTCCCTGTTAAATTCACTTTTGGGTTTGTCTTGTTTGCAATAGACGCAGATAGGCATATAAACGGAAAAAGGGCTTTAAGCCCTTTTTTTGGTTGTAAAACCCACTTCGGGGTGGCCAACGGGGATCGAACCCGTGCTAAAAGCTCCACAAGCTTCTGTGCTACCATTACACCATGGCCACCCCGAAAGGGGCTTTTGTTTTGTTAGTCTTTCATTATTTGTTCACGATGTACCCATTTTACCTACGAAAAGCACTTTTTCCTTAGATAGATACGACATTGTGGGTCAGCTTAATTTTGCTTACTTTCGCTTTTCCGTTCGTAAACTTCGTAATATCATCAATCATTTTCTTAATTGCTTCGCTTGAATCCGTGTGCTTCACAATCATTCCGAATTCAATTTCTATGTAAAAATCTTGTTCTTTTTCGTATGTTGACATAAAGGTAGGGTCTATACTATTAGTTTAACTTTTTTCCACAAATAGAGGGTTTCCCTAGGAAAGTGTTGGGTCAAGAGGGATCGAACCCGTGCTAAAAGCTCCACAAGCTTCTGTGCTACCATTACACCATGGCCACCCCGCTGGGGGCGTTCAGAATGCAGGCAGTATATCGAAAAAGGGGTGTTTTGTCAATATACTTCTCTAGAAGAATTATCAGTATATAAAAGAACAGAAATTAGAAAATAGAAATTGGAAATTGTCGATACATCAATCAACGAATACAAAAGAAAGGTCTATAATAGACCTTTCTTTTTGATTATTTTACCAATAATTTCTATTTTCTAATTTCCAGTTTCTACCGTCTATTTCCCCATTCTCTCAAACGCTCGAAGGACTTCGAGCGGCATGGCGAAGATCACGGTATTTGACTGATCGGAGCTCAGGTCGTTAATCGTCGCCAAGGTGCGCAAGTGCAAGGCGCCTGGAGTATCGGAAAGCAGTTTTGCGGCTTTGGCGATATTCTCCGCTGCTACGAATTCACCCGATGCTTTGATAATGACCGCTCGTTTTTCCCGTTCTGCTTCGGCTTGGGCTGCGATGACGCGCTGCATGTTGTCTGGGAGCATGACATCTTTCAATTCCACGCTTTCAACCATAATTCCCCAGCTGGCAGTCACTTTTTCAATGATGTGCTGAATTTGTTGTGCTGCCGAGTCGCGATTGGCCAATAGCTCATCAAGCTCCATGGCACCGACGACATTTCTCATGGTCGTCTGCGCGAGCTGGGACACCGCATACCAGAAGTTTTCTACTTCAAGAATCGCTTTTCCGGCATCTGCCACTTTGTAATAGATAACGGCATTTATCTTCGCTGAAATGTTATCCTTCGTAATTGCTTCCTGGAGCGGTACATCCACGGCTTTGGTTCGGATATCGACTTTCGTCATGCTCTGAAAGATAGGTAAGACGATTCTCCAGCCTGGGTTTACTAATTTGGTAAACCGACCAAGCGTAAATTTCACTCCGCGCTGGTATTGATTGACCTGGCGAATCGAGATGAGAAGGATGATCCCGACAACCATTGCTAGGGAAAATAATGGTCCCATAGAGATAAATAAGATGAATAAATAGCCGTAGAATATTCTCTGTGTGAGCCCACCAGGAATCGAACCTGGATATCAAGCTTAGAAGGCTAGTGTTCTATCCATTGAACTATGGGCTCTTTGCTGGGATAGAATACTTCTTTTTTGGCTCAACGTCAACCATTTCCTCGCTGTTTGCCATGGAATTTCTTGTGAATATCATGGAGCTGGCGATCAGTAATGTGAGTATAGATTTGCGTTGTGGTGATAGAAGAATGGCCGAGCATGGTCTGGACACTCCTAATATCAGCGCCATTGAGCAACAAATCGGTCGCGTACGAGTGGCGAAGCGTATGCGGAGTGACGTTCTTGGTAATGCCGGCCATTTTGGCGTATTTGCTGACAATGCGCTGGATCGAGCGAGTGGTAAATGGCTCCTCCACATGCTTGTGGCCGTTCAGAGCCACCTTCTTGCTTTGCCGTTTGTCATGCGACGTAAAAAGAAACGGACTCATGTCTTTCCTGATCTCCAAGTATTTTTTGAGCCAATAGCGCGCCTGTTCGGAGATAAAGACCACACGGGATTTGCGTCCCTTACCAGTGACCGTAAATTCATCCTTATTCAAATTAACATAGTCTTTTCGTAATCCTGCCAATTCCGACACGCGCAGGCCGGTGGAGAAGAGCATTTCGAGGATCGCTTTGTCCCGGTAGCGCTGGACCACGGCATCAGGGGATTCGCTTGGGTCCATTTTCATGGGAGCTTCGAGAATTCGCTCCAAATCCGACCCTTCGAGGAACGTAACCTCGCGATCCGGCATCTTCATGAGTTCAATTTTTTCCGGATTGAGCGTGGCAATGTCTCGTTTGATAAGATATTTGAGAAATGAACGCAACGCAATGAGATGATAGTTCTGGGTATTCTTCTTGAGCGCTTCGCCGTGCACGTCTGCTAGACGATTGAGCCACAGGCGGTACTGGCGTACGTCTTCGTGTGTGATATCGTCCGGCTTTTTGTCGCCAAACCACTCGACGAACCGTCCGATATAAAAAGAATAGTTCTGAATCGTATTGTTGCTGCGGTTTTTTTCGATTTCCAAATGTTCGAGGAATTCGCGCAGGCAGATGGAGAGAGATTTTGTCATAGAATGATATACATATTGTACGACACCCACATCAAGAGGTCAATAATGTTAAAAATTAAGAAAATTTTCTGAAAAATTCATTTTTTGGCTTAAAATGCTATTGACAAAAGGGTATTTTTGTGCTATACTATGTACATGAAAGATGAAAGTTGCAACAACATGCACGTCACCTTTCACAAAAGTAAAAAACAAACACTAACACAAACATATGCAGCAAAAAATTGGCGCGGACCGCCGAGAAGGGTCCGAGTATTCTTTGGTATATTATTATTTGTTTGCTTGCCTCGTGCTGGCAACGACGGTATTTGTTTCACTTTCCAAAGGTTCGTGAGCCCTCCTCAAAGGGGGTTTTTCTTTTGTCCAAATAACGTTTTCATTCTTCCTCGATGTTTTTATGAAAAAATATCTTCTGTGGGGGGTCG
>JAGOPR010000002.1:0-27421 GCA_017991895.1 Minisyncoccota bacterium
TAGCAAGAAAGTACGCAAAACGCATAGCTTGGCGTTCGCCAATTCCAGGAAATCTTTTAAACAACTGTTGCAGAGAGTGAAGTAATTCCATTTTGTTTAATTAAAACTCGTCGAGATCTGCATCTTTACTACTTGCTGAGATCGCAAAATCGTCCATGTTTCCTTTTTCAATAGGCATGAAGCTCGTTGTCTTATCGTCGAAGTACAGCTCGACATGTCCGGTTGGTCCGTTACGATGCTTTTCAATCATGATTTTTGCAATGTTTGGACGATCAGAGTTCTTATCGTACTTGTCTTCGCGGTGAATAAACATAACGACGTCCGCGTCTTGTTCGATAGATCCGGAGTCACGAAGGTCAGAAAGTCTTGGTTCACCGCCACGAGCTTCAACAGCACGAGATAACTGTGACAAGGCAATGACTGGGACATCAATTTCGCGCGCGAGTGCCTTAAGTGATCGGGAAATTTCAGTAACTTGATTTACCATCGAGTCGTAGTCCTTAGAAGTAGTCATAAGCTGTAGGTAGTCCACGATTATAAGACCAACATTGTGCTCAGTTTTTAGACGTCGTGCGATTGAACGAATGTGCACGATAGAAGATGACGGCTGGTCATCAATGTAGATAGGAGCTTTAGACAATCGGTCTAGAGCATGCTGTACGCGCTGGAAATCATTTTCAGCTGTAATTCCTCCAGTACGCAACTTCCAAGCATTAACGCGTGACTCAGCAGCAAGCATACGGTCTACAAGTTGCTGAGAGCTCATTTCAAGCGAGAATATTCCAACAGCAGTATTATGTTTCGTAGCAGTCATGCGAGCGATATCAAGAGCCAGCGTAGTTTTACCCATTGAAGGTCGTGCCGCGAGAATAATAAGGTCAGATTTTTGAAATCCAGAAAGCATATCATCGAGAGCTTTATATCCCGTAGGTACTCCGCGGAGTTCACCCTTTGTTTCGTGCAAACGTTCAAGACGCGTCCACGCTTCGCCGAGAGTATCTTTAAGTGTTAGGTACTTGGCACGCTTTGGACTGTCCGCCAAAGCAAAAATTTGCTTCTCGGCAGTATCGAGAATATCTTCAAGTGGTTTTGTTCCGCTGTTGTATCCTAGTTCAGCAAGAATGTCGGCAGAATCAATAAGTCTCCGGAGAATATATTTCTGTTCGACAATATCCGCATAGTATCCTGCGTTAGTAGAAGATGGAACAGAGTTTGATAGTTCTGCCAAGTATCTGGCACCGCCTACTGCGTCGAGTAGTTTTTTTTCTTTAAGCACGTGAGAAAGTGATACAGAGTCGATCGGATCGTTTTTTGCCGAAAGCTCAAACATCGCTTCATATATTTTTTTATGCTTGTCGCTATAAAAAGCGTCAGGGGATAGGCGGTCAGCAATTTCAATCAAAGATCCGGGACGAAGCATTATTGAGCCAAGTACGGCTTTTTCAGAATCAAGACTCTGTGGAGGTACACGTAGTTTTTCTTTTGGTGCCATTCAACGATTCTATCATGGCCAAAATCTGTGCCAATGAAATAACGGGAAAAAGCTGTTATTTAAGTGTGTATTATTAGTACTTGACAAACTCTTAATAATATAGTATACTTTACTTAATTAACCATCTTTACATCTCCGAATGTGCTCACATCATATAGTCTCCTTGACTATCTGCACTCAAAAATCTTCTTGAAAGGCGTCTCACATAAATGAGCGCCTTTTCTTTTATTTTGTAAGTTTTGCGGGTATACTGTCTACATGAGAAAAGTCCTGCTTTCTGGCATAACACCATCGGGTACTACCGGTTTACATATAGGAAATTATTTCGGAGCAATAAAACAATTTGTCGATCTTCAGGACACTTATGATTCTTACATTATGGTTGCTGATATGCATGCACTTACAACCGTCCACGAGAAGGATCAGCTCAGAAAAAACATTTTTGACGTTACTGCAGCATATCTAGCGTGCGGACTAGATCCTAAAAAAGTTAAATTATTTCAGCAGTCCGAAATATCAGTTCATGGAGAACTAACGTGGATATTCAACTGTATCACAACAATGCCGTACCTTGAACGTGCAGTTGCGTACAAAGACAAAGTCGCGAATGGGAAAGAAGCATCCGTTGGTCTTTTTGACTACCCAATGCTAATGGCCGCAGATATCCTTTTATATGATCCGGCCGTTGTTCCAGTTGGGGCAGACCAAAAACAACATGTGGAGTTTGCGCGCGATACTGCTCTAAAATTCAACCGCATTTGGGGTGAGACATTTATTATTCCGGAACCACTTATTTTAGAGGATACAGGAATTGTGCCGGGAATAGACGGACGCAAAATGAGTAAAAGTTATGATAATACGATACCGCTTTTTGCTTCAGATTCTGAAATAGAGAAAGCTGTTATGTCTATCGTTACAGATTCTTCAGGAGAAGTTCCTCAAAACGTATACGCTATCCATAGACTACTCAAAACAGAATCTGAGTTAGCACCTCTATATGATTCTAATAAAGGTAAATATAAGGCGCTTAAAGACGCACTCATTGAGGATCTCAAATTATTTATTGCACCAAAGCGTGCTCTATACCTTGAATTACAAGCAAATCCACATGTTGTCGAAAAAATACTGATGGATGGTAGCGCCCTTGTAAAAGAGCAAGCACACAAAAAGATGATGCTTATTAAAGAAGCAGTTGGACTTATATAAATATGAACAAAAAATTCGAGGAAGAATTGCTCGACGTTTTCAAGAAAGCTTCTGCAAAGCCTGAGCTTCTTCGTGAGTTCCTGCTTGATATTCTCACTCCAGTTGAATACAAGGAAATTGTTACTAGATGGCAGATAGTAAAACGGCTAGACAAAGGCGAAGCTCAACGAGCTATTGCTAAAGACTTGAAAATTGGTATTGCCACTGTAACTAGGGGATCAAGAGAGCTATCCAACCCAAACGGGGGATTTGCACGACTTGTTAAAAAATCGAAGTAAATATGATAATGCTTATAATCAGAGCAATAAAGTTCATCATCGTGGCATTATTGTCATTTGTTTATTGGCCTGTAAACACTTTTTTCCTTTGGGTTCAAAGCCACTACCGAAAGTGGCAAAAAGAAGATGTAATTTCGTTCGCAATTGCGACACCACTGTACTACCTACTTTTTATAATCGTGTTTATTCTTTCAATGCCATTGGAGCTTATGGGGGACGCAATGCACCCACCACTCGGAAGATTTCGATAGTTTTCCACAGGTGTAGCTTGCAGTCTTCTTATATGCGTACTATCATACTAGTACATGACACATACGGTATTTCATTCGAATAACAACTGGTGGAGCGGGAAACAATATATTTCCGCGCCAGTTTGTTGATTTCTAATAACACCAACAACGAAGGAGTTTACAGTCCGGCGCAGAAAACGCCGGCGTTTTATTTGTATCTACACACAAAACGATCAATTCTTTAATAATTAAATATACGAAAATGAAACATCTATCTAAGGGTCAATTCTGGGGTCTAGTAATCTTCTTTACTGTACTTGTTCTTGCTATCGGTACATTTTTTGTTCCACTTAATATTGCACTCGGATTTATTGGAGTCATGCTATGGCTCTCGCTTTGTTACCTAACAATTATTGTTCACCCGTTGCTAAAAAGCCGTGAGTAATTTCAAACATGATTCTATCTAAAGGAAGTAGGAAATTCATCTTCAATCTCAAAGGGATTTTTTGATTGAAACGTGTGTCAGAGCTGCACACGAACCAGTGAGTGCTCAAAACCGATTCCTATCCGGTACTTGCATAGGAGTAACAGTAAATTGTAAGAAAATGAAAAACGTAACAACAATCCTTGCATACTCAAACAAAAATTTGGTTGAGATAATTATGCAAAAAATGAATGTAGGTGAGAAGCAGGCGAAAGAAATGCTGCGAGACACACTTAAGTTTCTTTCTTTGTGTGCACGAAGTGCCGAACCACTCGCACCACCGAAAGTGATAGATGAGGTATGGCACCTGTTTATTCTAAGCACTGTGGCTTACTCCGCATTTTGTAGAGAGTATCTGGGTGTATTTATACACCATAACCCAGCTGTCAACGGCGTCATTCCAGGCCTTGATGTTGAACTCGAAACACTCCATTATCGTACTCTGGCAAAGGCCCAGAAAATTAATGAGGAGCTGAATGAAGGTCCACTTTCAAACAATTTCCTAAGCGGAATTGATGTCTTTGACTGGTGTTGTCATGGAAGTTCCACGATAAATGAAGATATTACAGAGGAAGTTGAAGTAGTTTCTACCTAAGTGTAGTAGACGTTTCAAAAAAGTTAACATAAGCCTGACATCAAGATCAGGCTTATATTCTTTTCTAGGGTGTGTTACTATCTAAGAGCCAATGAACCACTGACACTGGGGAGGCAAACGGGTAAGCCCGATATAGCTATAAGAGTCACAAAGTAGGGTGGCACCGCGTTTTATGACGCCCCTATAAAGTTATCCATAGTCTGGATGATTTTATAGGGGTTTTATTATTTATAAGTGAGCAAATATGATTAATCGAACATACACAAAGGACTTATCAGCTAAGGTTGGAGAAACTATCTCAATGTCAGGCTGGGTAGACGTGCGTCGCGACCAAGGAAAAATGGTATTTTTTGATTTCCGCGACATGTTTGGAAAAGTACAATGTATTGTTCTGCCTATGCATGCTGATGCAAGCGCCCTCGCGAAGGAAATTCGTCCTGAGTGGGTTTTACAGATTGAAGGAAAAGTAAACAAACGTCCTGAAAAGAATATCAACGCGAAAGTAATAGGAGGCGATGTCGAGCTCGAGGTTACAAGAATCGAAGTTCTAAACAAGTCAGAAACTCCTCCATTTGAGCTCAATACAGATACGTCCGGAGTTGGCGAGGAAATCCGCATGAAGTACAAGTATCTCGACCTTCGAAGTGAGCGTATGACGAAAAATATTCGCATGCGCGACAAGTTCATTACGTTTCTTCGAGAATACATGCACAGAAACGATTTCATCGAAATCGAAACTCCGATGATGACGAAGGGTACACCTGAGGGTTCTCGCGAATATATCATTCCATCTCGTCTTTACCACGGAGAATTTTACGTACTTCCTCAATCTCCTCAGCAGTTTAAACAGCTCTGTATGGTAGCTGGATTTGAGAAATATTTTCAGATTGCTCGATGTATGCGCGACGAAGATACTCGTGGTGACCGCCAGCCAGAATTTACTCAGCTCGATGTAGAGGTATCGTTCACTACCCAAGAAGAGATGATTCAATACAACGAGGCTCTCATTATCGACCTCGTGACAAAGCTTTACCCAGAAAAGAAAATCTTAAAGACACCATTTCCGCGAATTACATATGCAGAATCTATGGAAAAATATGGCAACGACAAGCCTGATATGCGCGAGAATAAAGAAGATCCAAACGAGCTCGCTTTTTGCTGGGTTGTAGATTTCCCGATGTTTGAAGAAGATTCAGAGGGCTCAGTTCAGGCAGTTCACCACCCATTCACATCACCAATGGCAGAAGACCTCGCAATGCTCGACACAGAGCCACTCAAGGCACGTGCAAATGCATATGACATCGTCCTCAACGGCAATGAAATTGGCGGAGGTTCTATCCGTATCCACAAGCGTGACCTTCAGAACAAGGTATTTGAGCTCCTTGGGCTTAATGCTGAGACGATCGAAGCACGATTTGGACACATGCTCACAGCTTTCGAGTACGGCGCACCTCCACACGGCGGTATCGCATGGGGAATCGAGCGCTTTATCATGCTCCTCCAAAATGAACCGACCATCCGCGAAGTGATGGCATTTCCAAAAACAGGCGAAGGTAAAGACCTCATGATGGGCGCGCCTAGCGGAATTCCAGATAAACAATTAAAGGAGTTGGGACTCCAAATTAGAAAATAATTATAACTTCCACAGCCAGCGCATTTCGTTGTTGCTTCGCACATTTTGCTCCCGCAACGTACACGTGTACGTCTTGGTCGTAAAATATACTCGCGCCTAGAACTGCATCTGTCTGTGAAAGTCATCAAACAATGACCGAATACAACGAAGTTGAAAGCACTCCAGCTCCCGGCACATCACCAGAAGCCCCAGGCGGTCCCGCTGAAGACCAAGACGGTACAGGCCCTGAAGAAGTGACCGAAGAAGAATATTCTGACTAACTGTTTCTTTTTGAAAGCTCGTTGATTACTTCCGTAATTGACGAGTTTTTTGCAGTAAGCAATACCATCAAATGGTAAAGTAAATCTGCAGATTCGCTCACGAGCTGTTTTTTTGAACCTTTTGAAGCGATTACAACCTCAACTCCTTCTTCACCGACCTTTTGTGCCATTCGGTTTATTCCACTTTTAAACAGTTCAGTTGTGTATGAGCCTTTCGGCATTTTCATTTTGCGTTCTTTGATTAATTTCTGAAGTTTTGGCAAAAAATTTGCATTATCGTTTTTTGTTACAAAACAAGAAGTAGTACCAATGTGACACGTTGGTCCGTTGGGGGCAGCAACCACAAGCAAAGAGTCGCCATCGCAATCAGAATATATCTCGTTAAGACGTAGATAGTTTTTTGACGTTTCTCCCTTTGTCCAAAGTCTATTTTTTGAACGGCTGAAGAATGTCACCTTTTTCGAAGTAAGTGTTTTTTTGAGTGAGGCCTCATTCATATACGCGACCATAAGCACCTCTCTTGTATTGAAGTCTTGGACAACCGCAGGAATTAAACCCGCACCTTTTTTGAAGTCCAGTTTCTTATAGTTTTGAATTTCAATTTTTGTTTTAGTTTTTTTCATATAGTTAGTAGTACCTTTTTGGCATGACTGTCGTCCTACCAGACTTTGCTTCCATTAGGTACAGATTTTTTCGGAAGTAACATTACCGTTTCCTTGTTTTCACCAGAAACAGCAAGAAACCGCGCGTTGCTCTCAATACCTCTAATTTTGACTGGCTCCACATCAATCTTAATTGGAACTTGTTTTCCAACCAAAGCATTGGGTTCGAAGTCGCCCGGAACTCCGGATGCAATCTGAACTTCTTTGTCTCCAATATCAATTTTAATGACATGAAGGCGATCAGTGCCCTTAACCTTTTCTGTTGATTTGATTGTTCCAATTATGATTCCTAATTCATTTTCTGTCATACAATTTATACTTTTTATTATTAATAATATTGTCTTATCGCAACGCCATTCTCGGCTAAATACTCCTTCAGTTTTGGTATTGGTACGAGTCCCGTATGAAATATTCGTGCGGCGAGAGCTGAACCAACATTTGTCTTGGTAAATACCTCTAAAAAATCTTCCATTTTCCCAGCACCACTCGATGCAATAATTGGAATCGATACAGCATTTGATACAGCATTGAGGAGGGGAATATCGTATCCAAGCGAAGTACCATCTCTGTCGATACTGTTTACCAAGAGCTCGCCAGCACCTCTACGCTCCATGTCTTTAACAAAATCAATCATATTGATACCAGTCGCTTCACGACCACCTTTGATATATATTTCCCAACTAGTATCACCATTTTGTTTTGGGTCAACTGAAATTACAATACACTGTGACCCAAATTCATTTACAGCTTCTGTTACTAGCTCAGGATTTTTAACCGCAGATGACCCGATTGAAACTTTGTCCGCACCAGAGCGCAGAAGTTGTCGAATGTCTTCAATTTTTCGAATCCCTCCTCCAACTGTTAACGGGATATTAATTTTTGCAGATATTTTCTCAACAATTTTGTAAAATGGCTCTACTTCGTCAACCGTTGCCTGAATGTCCAGAATGACAATTTCATCAGCTCCTTCTTTACTATAACGCTCCGCGATTTCTACTGGGTCACCAGCATCAATAAGTCCGACAAAGTTTGTGCCTTTGACAACTCGTCCTCCTTTTATATCGAGACATGGAATTATTCGTTTTGAAATTGTAGTATTCATTTGTTTATTTCTTGGTTAATTGCATTTTGAATTTCTGTATAGGTAACCTTACCGTCGAGCATTGCTTTTCCTACCACAACTCCGTCGAGACCGCACTCATATGCTTTTACACAGTCTTCTACGGTCGCAACGCCGCCAGAGAGAATTACTTCAAATCCTTGTTCTTTTACCTGGAGCGCAAGTTCATATCCGGGTCCTTTGCCCATACCGTCGAGCTCTTTTGCTGTTACAAGAGTCCTTGTTATACCGATTTTCTTTAGAAGTACGAGTGCATCATCGAATGGAAGTATTACATCATCTTTCCATCCATTTTTCTTTAATACTTTTTTTGTCGGATTCGCTGTGCTGTATCCAACTGCAATGTCGATGACAAATCTGTCGGCTCCGAATTCTTCTATCAATTCAGAGAGAAATCCTGATTCGGCCTCCTTGTCTATTGCTGCGGCGCCAAGGATTAAAAGATCCGCGTCATAAAGAGAGATAACTCGGGCGACATCTTCCTTTGTTCGAATTCCTCCGCCAACCTGCCAAACAATCTTGCTCCCAGAGTCCTTTTCGTACATTCTGATTGCTTTGCCAAGTGCCGTGAAAAGCCCTACATTGGCTGGTACGCCATTTTCAGCGCCTGCAAGATCGATTGTATGTATGCTCAGTGCGCCTTCTCTAAGATTAGCTAAAACTTTCTCTTCTAGGGTAAACGCATACCGAGTTTGGACATTACTAAAATCACCCTGAACCAACCGAACAAGCTCGCCATTTTTGTAGACGTCGATTGCTGGTATTACTTTAAAGTTTCTGTTTATCATAAATTTAAGAAGTTGCGTAGTAATTTCTCCCCAGCTTCCCCAGATTTTTCTGGGTGGAACTGTACACCGTGGAAGTTCTTGTATTTGACCGCCGAAGCAAATGTGACTCCATACTCTGTCGTTCCGATTGTGTCATCTTCATTTGCTTCGCAATAAAATGAGTGGACAAAATAAAAAGGGGAGTTACTTTTTATGCCCTTAAATAAAGGTTCACTTTCTTTTGCTGAAACCTCGCTCCAGCCTATGTTCGGCACAAGTACTTTTGCTTTTGGAAGAAGATAAACAGTGCCCGGAATTATTCCAAGACATTCAGTATCATCCTCAAGTGACCGTTCAAATAGTAACTGCATACCCAGACAAATTCCGAGACACGGCGCTGTTATTCTTGGAATTACCTCAACAAGAGAGCGGTCGTATAGCTCTTTCATGGCTTGTGAAGCACGGCCAACACCCGGGAACACGACCTTATCAGCGCTTAATATTACTTTGGGGTCACTTGTGACAACAAAGTCACACCCAAGGCGAGTGAGGACATTGGTGACTGAGCGAATATTTCCTGAATTGTAATCTATGACAGCTATCATATGGCTAATACATTTTTAATTTCCTTAATTTTTACCCCAACATTTTTAGTTACAATTTCTAACGCAATTACATACAACTCATCTGCATCTTTGTTTGTAGGTGCAACAATAATGATTGCATTCTCATTACTATTCAATTTTCCAATGCGAATCGAATATCCCATCTCCATAAGCGGAGCCAGAAAAAGTAAGTCATAGTCTGGGTAGGTTTTTTTCTCGTTTTCACCCAGTACCCATACAAGAGCTGATAGTTCTCCAGTAAAGAGTTTCCATCCAGCAGTAACAGCAGACGGACATGAAGTTAATTCGTAATTTTTCAATCCAAGCTTCTCAAGTTCAATTTGAAAAATACTCTCTTGTCGTGACTTGTAATCATAAAAATCAACTAGAATATTTTTCTGCACCTTTAATAACATTCTTTTTTCTTTTGTACTGTTTCCGCTGGTTTGGAATGTCTCACCTGTTGAAATAAGATTCCACGAGTACCTCAAGATGCCTTCTTGGTCAGTAAAACCAACCATAACACCCCAGGTATCTTTACCTTTCACTAATGAACTTGAGCCGTCAATTGGGTCAATAACGAGCGTCCATGAGTCTTTCTTGATTGCGTTCGCTACGCCTTCTTCACCTTTGACTGAACAGAATTCGCTAAGTGCTGAACGATTGAAGCAATCCACAATCATTTGCTCAATTTTTGTATCTGCCTCTGTCACAAGTGTGCCGTCGTCTTTTTTTGTCACGGTTGCAGTATCGCCATCTTGAATGAGTTTCTGAATATTTTTGGCATATCGAAGAATCTCATCTTTTGGGATAGAGTCAAAGAATGTTTGCGCCATTTCAATTGTAATAGTTGTTTTTGTTTCCATATTATTTGTATATAACTTACACAAATGGATGCAGTTCAAGGCGCGAGCGAGGCTTCCGACTAAAATGTACTTAGACGTACATTGCGGGAGGAAACGAGCGAGCAACGCAGAAATGCGCCAGTTGTGGAGGTTATATTTTGTTTAATTTTTCTGATAGGTATTTCAAGCTCGGCAGTCCATTCAGTTCATTTAGCATTATTACTAATGGCAGAAGTCCCATTCCGCGACCATCTTTTGAATCGAGAAGTTTTGGTATGTTTATTGTTAGTAATGGACATCCTGAGAGAGCATCCTTCTGACGAATAATTTCTTTTTTTATATCTCCACCCATATCTCTTGCTTTTCGAAACATAGGGATAATTCGGTCGTCGATGATTTGTCGCGCCATTTCTTCATGCTCGTTAAAGAGTGGTGTACTTCTGTAATCAACAAAGGCAAAAATTGTGTTAGTTTCTTCATCAAACCGATACAGCGGATTTTTCAGCTTTGGGTCAAAATACATTCCTCCCATCATCATGTAGCCAATGTGAGCAAGGGCCTTTGTATCACAGAGGGTAAACGGATTCTCGCCAGCAAATGCAGGATCAAACAATATCGCTTGGTTTTTACTTAGCTCAATAAACACATTGCCTGAGTGGTCATCTCCGTGTGAAGTCGCACACAGCGCAGAATTTTCACCCGAAAACGAGAGGGATTTTCTCGCTGATTCGATGATCTCAGCTAGTGTTTTTGAATACAACTCACCGTTAATATTCCACTTTGCATTTTTGAGTATGCTCCATGCGGTTGGCTTACTCAAACCCGGTAGGGCAAATACTGTTGAATCGGTATACCATTGGTCCAACCTGCCTCCTATCTTGAAACGCTCAAGAAACAATGTCTGTACGGGAGCATTTATTACTGTTTGAACGGCACACTCTTTAAGTGTAAGAACAGTAGCCCGCCCAATTACTTTCTGAGAAGCAGTAAATGAATCCAAAATATCGTTTGTTATATTATTTTTTTCACCGTACGATTCTTCAATTAAATTAAAGAGTGTCGGGGCATCAATTCTTGGATATACAAGAAGGGGATACTCAGGATTTGTATTTTTTGTAAGCGGAGCAAGTATCGGCCACCCACATTCTTCGAGCAATTTTGCATTCCCGTATTCCTTGTCGTCACCAAGCGCGCTTTGCCCTTTAGTATTAGCTTCAATGTGAATCTTTAAAAAAACTGGAGTATCAAAGCCATCAAACTGCATAGTTGCATTTGCAATAATTGAGTTTAGCGATACTTTTGAATACAAAAGCTCAAGATTTTTAACTTCTACTTTGTCATTGAACGCGTTTTGAACATACAAGGTAAAAGCTTCTACGGCCTCGAGTCCGAGTCTTTCGTCTTTTGTGCTTCCGCCAATAGTGGAGGCAAGAAGCTTTTTGTGTAATTCTTGTGCGTTCATAAGTTACTTATATTTTGCTTTTATTGCATCGACAACTGCTCGAAGTGCTGTATTTTCCTTTTGACCAGCAACTGACTTGCCGGTAAGAATTGAAGTTGTCTGCATCGCGTTGTAGTGAGATGGAAGAAGTTCGCAAGTCGCGAGCTCCATACATACGTCGAGACCATCTGTTGCGTTGTCGTTTTTAATTGTCATAACCTCTACCTCTTTAAGAAACATTTTTGGAGTTGTTCCTCCTGACTGCATTTTGCCGTTTGGACCCGTTGGAAGCGTTGCGTGGTATGTGCCACCATAATTTGCTCGTCCTGTGGACATATATGATGCGCCGGTATTTATGTCATTGAGTGAAACTGACGGGCTGTTTGCTACACGAGAATATTGTCCTGGGTTACGCATGTATAGTCCAACGTGTTCTCCGCCGTACGTATTTGCAATCGTAATCATTTCGGAAGGCGATGAAGCCACAATAATTGCGCTTGCTCTGCGAAACGCTTCGTTGATGACGTCTCTGCGTTCTTCAATCGCAACAAACTGGAAGATAATGTCCTGCATTTGCTCGGCAATTTTCGGAGAGTTAGTAACAACGAGTCCGGCTGAAGTTTCTCCGTGTTCGCATTCTGTGAGAATGTCACGACATGCCATGATTATGGATTCAAGAGAGGCTCCATCTTCAACAAGCACTACTTGCTCAGAAGGTCCACCGATTGCGTCAGTAAAGAGTCCTTTTTCGCGAGCAATCATCTTTCCTGCTTGTGTAATAGTGCTTCCAGGACCGACAGCCATTTCAACCGGTTTTATTGTCTCTGAGCCGTACGTCATTGTGGCGATTGCTTGAGCTCCACCAATGCGATAAAACTCAGTCGCACCAGCCTCACAACCAGCAACAATAATTTCTGGGTCGAGCTCAGTAGGAGGGTAGAAGACTACTATGCGAGGTACTCCCGCGCATTTTGCAGACTGTACAAGCATTCCTGAAACAATCGGAAGCGGAACTTGTCCTGCAGGAACATAACATCCGACGCTTTGACGAGGTACAGCAATGTAACTTGCAGTAAATCCCGGTCCTCGTTCCACCGTAACGTCTCGATTTTCTTTTTCCATTAGTGCGTCACCGATTTTCTTCACACCACGTACATACTCTTGGATTGTTTTCAGTCCTTTTTCTCCAACTTTCCTGTACGCCTCAGCAATTTCGGCATCAGAAATTTTAAGATTGCCAACATTATATGTTTTAGGCGTAAGTTTTTTATTGTATTTCAACTCAAGGTCGATGATTGCTTGGTTTCCACCATTTCGTACACTTTCAAATATTTCACGCGCAACAGGAAGGAAACCCTCAAGCCCATTTTGGTTGCGGTTAAATATTCTCTTGTAATTTTCTGGGTCTTTTTGCAACGCACTCCACTCTACGATAGGCAAACGATTTTCTGTATTCATAATATTATATATTTAGTTAATAATTTGGTTCCACTTTCTAATGCGCTTAAATGCTTCCTTGATATTTTCACCTGGTGCAGCGAACGAAAGCCTTACATATCCTTCACCGGAAGGTCCAAAGGCTCTTCCAGGAATGGCGACAACTCCAGCTTCTTTCAATAGTTTCAAACAAAAATTTCGTGAGGTAAGTTTTGTTTTTTTGAATTTAACAAACATGTAATATGCGCCATCTGGAACAATATATTCAAACAAATCTGGAACCGTATCGAGTTCGCTCATCATTAGTTTTCTCTGCTCGTTGAGTTTTGATACAACTTCGAGTACTGCTGGGTTCTCAGGATCTTTCAATGCTTCAAGCGCTGCATACTGAGAGAGTGTCGGAGCAGAGATAACCATTGCGTCATGCACCTTTGCAATTGATTCAATTGTTTTTGCCGAACTTGCTACATATCCGACTCGCCAGCCTGTCATGGCAAATTGCTTTGAAAAACTCGTGCACACAATGAGTTGGTCAAATATTTCAGGGTATTCGAGTAAGCTGATGTTTTTCTTTCCGTAGGTAAGGAAGGCATATGTTTCGTCGGCAATAATTACAAATTTGTATTTCTTTGCCAGAGCAACAAGAGAGTCAATTTCAGCCTTAGTAAACACTTTTCCTGTCGGATTGCTCGGATTGCATGTCACAAGTGCTTTTGTTTTCTTACATATTTTTTTAACAATAGTTTTTGGGTCGAACGACCAATTATCGTTAAACAAAAGGGGAATATACACGGGTTTACCTCCAGCAAGAATCACTTGTTCGATGTGTGACGCGTAGTTTGGGTCAAAGAGTAGTACTTCGTCTCCAGGATTGAGCAGTGCTGTAAAGGTCGCAAACAATCCTTCCATTCCACCCACTGTTACAAGGATATTTTCGCTTACGAGCTTTGCTTTCTTGTAAGTACCGGAGAGCCAGGTTGCTATACCTTCGCGAAGTGCTGGCATTCCAGGCTGAGGAGCGTAGAGACCAATTTTTTTCTCATTCTGTAGAAGAGAAATGACCGCATCACAAATATATTTCGGAGTCGGAACAGAAGGTACTCCTTGTCCAAGAGACACCGAGTTTGGTGTATTATGCGCAAGAATATTCATCTCGCGTATCGCCGAGACAGGGCATAGCTCTATTTTTTTGGATGTTTTTATTTTCATATATTTAATGCGCAATATTTAATTACTGGACCAAAAAGGGCGCTTGTAACTGAATCACTGATTGATTTCTTTTTTATCAATGTCGCTGTTGAAGAAAAAATTGTCTCAAGAACCTCTAGATCATTTGCAACGAGTGTTTCTCCCGTCTGCACAATTTCACACACGGCATCTGCAAATCCACAAAATGGAGCAACTTCGCTTCCTCCACGAAGCGTGACTACAGACGCATCGATATTGTTTTCAGTAAGATACTTAGTCAGCGCATTCGGATATGAAGTTGCTATTCTTTTATTTACAAGTTGTTTTGCATTTTTAATACCTGAGTCCTTCGGCACGGCAATTGAGAGCGTACAGTCTCCAAAATTGCATTTTGCAACGATATCTACATCACATTCAGCCTCAGATAGAACATCTTCGCCTACAATTGCAAAATCGACCGACCCATTATGAACAAACGTCGGAATGTCCCTGTTGCGCAGGAAAATAATATCGAGAGGCACGTCAGTCGACCGATAGGTAAGCTTGCGCCCCAAATCCGCTGGAACCTTGAGTCCCATTTTCTCTAATAGCAAAAGTGATGTGTCCTTAAGCTTTCCATCTTTTTGTACTGCGATGCAGTATCTTTTTTCTTGAGTTTTCATAATTTTCTCTTTTATAAAGAGAATTCTATGAAGGTTTCAATGCGAAACCTTCATAATTTTCTTTTTACAAACACTAATGAATTGGGCTGTTATCAACTACTTTTTCAAAAACCATAATTGCAGAGGGTCGGAATTCAAGAGGAAGTTCATCCACGTCACGTCCCGCGTCCCACTGAAAATACGATGTAATCGAGAATGTCTTGAGTTTAAGGCTCAATCTCGCGCAAACATCTTTCAGTAATACAAGATCACTAAATGGATTTCCTGTGTTACCTATAATTTCATCGTTAGTAACACACAATTTCACTCTGCTGGTATTGTCGTTCTTCCTTGAATCAAAGCCTACCTGGTCAATCGGAATCAAAATAGTAAATACGATAATTCCATTTGGAGGTAAAAATTCAACGGCATTACGCAGTGCTGTAACAATTTTTGCTGTAATATCTCCAAAGTAATCAAAAATCACTATCCTGCATGTTTCTTTACTCATCTTTGCGAGTGATATAAACATAGAAGGGTCACTCACGTTGCCTTTGACGGCCATAATATTCCTGTAGAGGCAACGTTTTATCATCTCGGTGGAAATGTCTATTCCCATTACGTTGCGTTTTGCTGGAAAGGAATAATGAGCAAAATCACCCGTACCTATTCCAGCAATCATCACTAGCTCGATACTTAACTTTTCAAGCGTAATGCCAATCATTTGCGCAAGCTTTACTGGTGTAAGTCCCAGATGTTTTGAAGCATATCCAGCCGATTTCACATCATACGCACGCCGAGTCTGGTCATCTTGCTCTTCCGCCGAAGTACAAACCTCAGTACTGATTCGGCGTATTTCATTGCGAATTGAAGATATTACGTCAGCCCTTCCTTCAAGGTACAGGAGAAATCTATCAATGAATTCATCAATCGGCTCTGAATCAATGTCACTTTGTGACTCATACAAAATCTCATAGTGCGCATCGAGTAATTGCGACAGCAAACCACAAACTTGCGGAATTTGATTTAGACGAACCCACCAAAATGCATCGTGTGCATCAAATGTTCCTACCGAGCGGCCACCTTCGTACAGGTTGTACTGGGTTAACGCGTAGTTTGGGTTACCCAATAATTGATCGATTTTTTTAATTATCTCTTCCAATGTTTGACAATTTAAAGGTACAAAATCTTGTTCGAGTCTAGCCAATGCTAAAACCCCCTCCCAAATTGGGAAGGGGTTAGCTTCGAAATATGTTTAGTCTTAACGCGTATGCAAAGACAACCCTTTCCCAACTGGAGTTTGAGAATGAGTATGATGATGCTTAGATGAGATGCGAGAGAGAACTAGGCGATATCCGCCAAGTGAACCCTTCAGCCATTTTTGGATGCGAGCAACGGTAGTAGAGGAAAGACCAGTATTTTCGATAATAGTGGTGTATTGAGTGTCGCAGGACAAAAGGCGTGCGGCCTCAAGGCGCTTTCCGAACTCTTCAATTTCTCCCTCTGTCATAAGGTCGCGCAGAAAAAGCTTTGCCTCATCGGCATTTTTAACCGAAAGAAGGGCAGAGACGAGTTGTTTATTTTGTTTTGCATTCCAATCAAATTTCATATTTATATGACATCCACAACCGGCGCATTTCTGCGTTACTCGCTCGTTTTCTCTTGCAATGTACGTCTAAGTACATTTTAGTCGGAAGCCTCGCTCGCGCCTTGAACTGCATCCGTTTGAGTAAGTCCTAATTAATTAAAAATCGTAAATTTATGTATACAGCCCGACGTAATTTTGCGGGCTATATACGGTTAGTTAATGGGCCGAAGGCCATATACATTCAAAAGGGAATTGCGGAACTCCCAAATCTGTTTTAGGCTTATCAGCCGTAGTTATTTCTTCGTTCATATACTAAATTTGCGATTTCCTCGACTTTATCAAACTAAAGTACTTTAGTCAACTAAAGTTGGGGAAAACGCTCATTTTGGTAAAAATATAGCCGGACATAATCGATATTATCAATCTGTTTCCGGCTACTCACTCCATTTTTCATAGTGGAATAATCTTGTTGTTGTTCCGCGACTTTGCTTCGACTTCTTCTTCCAAAGAATCAAATTCATTGGTGAAATTGAGCTTCATAAGCAATTCCGTCTTTTTAACTCTCGCACGACTTGGCTGTAAAAACATTTCCTGCGGTGTAATTAGGCAACCATACACTTCGTTAGAAAACTTGATGTACTCGTCGGTCAATTTGGGATTGTTGAGACTGAGTAAATATTGGTTTCCGTAGGCGTGCATGTGCCACACCTTGTTAATGGTCGAGTTTGCGTACAACTCGTTTGCCATACCTTCAAGTGCAAGTACCACATGGAGGAACATCCGGTACCAGTTTATGATGGCCCGTATCTGATCTAGGTTGTACTGGTTTCCCAGACTTTGCTCAATGCGGGACAAGTCTACCGCTTGAATCATTGCTATGTTTTTCTGATTTTCCATAATTCATCATTTTAAGGTAATACGGCTTAGTAAAGACCGCACCCAAAAACTCGAATTTTCCAATTCTTGGGTATGGTCTTTACAACTTATGCATTTGATAGCAGATTAAGCATTATTGAATGATAATGCAAGTAATAAATATATGTGGAAATTAGGGGATATGCCACATAGATGCTAGGGTTAGCACCTTAGCAACTAATACATGAAGTAAAATATGTCAGACGAAACAACAACTCCTCCGGTTACTCCCGAGGCAGAAACACCAGTGATAGAAACACCTGTAGAACCTACTGCTTAATACTCGAAGTATTATTAAAAAACTCCCGTCAGGGAGTTTTTTAATTATAGAAGGGAAATTAATTTTCTATATGTTTTTATGGCTAGTTCTATTTCCGAGATTTCACAATACTCATTCGGCTTATGGCTCACGTCGTGACTTCCAGCGCCAAGAATTATTCCAGAAATACCTATCTCAGAAAAGAAACAAAGGTCAGTAGATTCTTTTCCGAGGCTGACTTTCTTAACTAAGGTTTTAGCACATTCTACAATTTTTGCATTTTTATCTGTGTGCCCCGGAGGAGACGGCGTATAGACAGTTTTTACATCCGAGTTAAATTTTCTAGCGAGTTTCTCTATTAGCCCTAACGCAATTTTATGCAGTGAAGGCGTAGTGCGTACGTCTATAGTAAAGGAACATGAATCAGGAAATTTATTGGGCGATAGGGGATCTCCTGCAGAAATTGACGTTATTCCAATAGAGGGTTTACCGATGACAGCATCTGCATATTTTTTACTCCAAACTTTCTCAAGTTTTTTTAACTCTTCGATGATTTTTGTAGCCTCCAGAATGGCATGACGTTTGATCTGGTCAGGCTCTGCACCATGTCCTCCTTGTCCAGAAACAGTAATTTCTGCGTGCAAGTTTCCTCTGTGTCCAATATGAAATTCCTCCATTTTTGTTGGACCACAAATGACAGCAGAAATTTCGGTATATTTTTTATTCCACTCCTTATCACTAAACCACGACAAAAATGATCTTGTTCCGTCTCCGCCAGTTTCTTCCTTGCAAACAAAAGTAATCCAAGTATCAATTTCTGGTGGATTTTTAAATAAATCTTTGGATAGGATTAGTAGCGAGGCAATACTACCCTTAGCATCACTTGCTCCAAGTCCGTAAATCTTTCCCTTATCTTGTATTCCAGCTTCCTTCCCATACGGTGGATATCTCCAAAGTGAAAGCGCCCCAGGAGAAACAGTATCCATGTGTGCGTTAAAAATAATGGCTTTAGTTTTAGACTTACCCTCAATTCTAACGACAACATTGCCGTCCTGCTTTTGGGGCTTATGTCCCATAACAAGAAGCTCGGTAAAAAGGTAATCTGCTAGGTTCCTTTCGTGACCTGAATATGATGCAATTTTGAGTATGTCGCTCGTAACCTTGGCCGTCTCCATAGGAAATACATAATACAGAAAAATCTGTTATTTTGCATTAAAAATCCAAGATAGCATTGCTTTTTCTATATGAAATCGATTTTCTGCTTGTTTAAATATCACTGAATTTTTATGGTCAATAGCATCACGAGTAATTTCATAGCCTTCATGACAAGGCATACAATGCATAATTTTTGCATTAGAATCATGCTTCTCAAGAAGTGTGGCGCTCAACTGGTATGGCAAGAGAAGCTTCTTTCTACGCTTGAATTCGTTTAAAAACTCAGGCTTGATACCCGAACCGTTAAAATACTCCATAT
Organism: Minisyncoccota bacterium; assembly: GCA_017991895.1. Taxonomy (GTDB): domain Bacteria; phylum Patescibacteriota; class Minisyncoccia; order Phycocordibacterales; family UBA9973; genus CAITQP01. The sequence goes on from JAGOPR010000002.1 coordinate 19,121, forward strand.
CCATCCATGTATCAGTGTGAATAAAATCCGCATCCTTAAGTGCTTCTTCAATATTCTTTGTTCTATGTATGTATGGGCTACTAGAAAGTATCTTCTCCAAATCTTCATCAATACTTTCTTGGTGAACATACGGAGAAGCAATCCAAAGATGAATACCCATTTTATGACAAACAATCGCTAGTGAATTTCGCACATTATTCTCAATACCAAGCCACACAACTTTGCCGATTTTATCGATTCCGTTTGAAACTTCTGACATCGTAAGCAAATCACCGAGAGCCTGAGCAGGATGGTATTTATTACTACATGCATCAATAACTGGCACCATATTAAATGATGATGCGAGCTCGACATTTTCAACATCAAGTGCTCGATACACCAAAACATCACAATATGACATCATTGCTCGAATCTCGTCGCGCATATTTGAAATTCCAGCTTGAGAAGACTGTGCATCTAGCACCATGTAGTGTCCTTCAAGGTCTGCAGCCGCCGCAATAAACGAAAGTTTTGTTCTTGTAGAATTTTTTTCAAAAAGAAGAAGCATTTTTTTCCCACAAAATGCATTATTCTTTGAATTCTTTAATTGTGAGCAGTCAGATGGTTTTACTTTGAGTTTTTTGGCCAAATCAAGGATTTCAATAATGTCATCTTTTGTTTGCTCTTTTAGCGAAATTAAGTGTTTCATCTATTTATTGTATTTTTCAGCCACAATTTTGTAGGCCTCACGGAAGGGAACTCCCTTATTCTTTACCAGTTTATATGCCTCTTCTGTTGCGTATAGCTCTGGAGTGCATGCCAACTTCATTGATTCCGTATTTATTTTCACATTTTTGACAACGACTCCGGCAATGGAAATTGTATCAATCGCAGATTTTACACCTTGGAAAAACAGCTCCTTTGTAATCTGAAAATCTCTGTTATAACCAGAAGGTAACTTATCAATAACAGAAGCCATCGAGGCAACGGCATTCGGAAAAACACTGCACTTCGCGCGTATGAGCTCACAAACATCGTAGTTTCTTTTCTGGGGCATGGCGCTCGAACCAGTAGTAAATTGTGCTGGCAATGATGCAAAACCAAATTCCTTGGTCGTAAACAACATCATGTCAGTAGCAAATTTTCCAATATCTTGCATCACTAAGGAAAGTGAAGAGAGTACAGCAAGTTCAAACTTACCCCTAGACAAGGCACAATAAAGCGGGTTGTCTTGCGTTTTCTTAAAACCAAGAAGTTTTGTTGTCATCTTTCGGTTTAGTCCAAGAGTCGTCTCTCCATACCCAACTACAGAGCCAAGTGGGTTCTGGTCAATCATTGAATACACGCTCTTTACGATAGCAAGATCATCTTCAAGCGAATCAGCAAACGAGTTTAGCCACATCGAAACAGAGCTCGGCATAGCACGTTGCATGTGAGTGTATCCGGGCATTTCGATGCCTTTATGAGCATTCGCCTTAACCTTAAACTGATTTGAAAGATTAGAAATCTCCTGTATTGAGGTTTCCAATTTTGCCTTCATAAACAATCTCATCGCGACTAAAACTTGATCATTACGTGAGCGTCCAGTGTGAATTTTTTTTCCGGCCTCACCGCTTTTTTTAGTTAGATAATTCTCGATTGCCGTATGTCCGTCCTCCTCATTTTTATCAATATTAAATTTACCTGAATTCGATAATTTAATTATCTGATTTAAGTGCAAAACTAAATCGCGTGTCTCGCTTTTCTTAAGGATACCGATTGATTCAAGCATTTTTGCGTGTGCAATCGAAGCAAGAGCATCATAGGGGATTAGTTCCTTATCCAAAATATAATCATTACCAACAGTGTAATCTTCCACCAAGCTATCTAGCTCGCCTAATGATTTTTTTTGCCAAATTTTTTTATTTTTCATTTTTATCCTGTTTAGCTCTCTTAATTTTTTGCAACCTTTGTGGTAATGCCATGAGCTTAATAAAACCAATGGCATCTTTCTGTGTATATGCACCTCCATCTGCATCCATAGTTGCGATATTCATGTCGTATAGAGAAAGTGGAGATTTTCTTCCTGTAATAGAGACAGTACCTTTGTACAGTTCAAGCCGTACAGTTCCAGTAACATACTCTTGGGTGACGTCCACAAATGTATTCAATGCTTTCATTTTGTCAGAGTTCCAAAAACCGTTATATACCATTTCAGCAAACTCGGGCATAAGTTTATCTCGCAAATGGCCAAGATCTCGATCTAGGGTTAAAGACTCCATCGCACGATGTGCTTTCCATAAAATCGCTCCTCCGGGAGTCTCGTACACTCCTCGTGATTTCATTCCAACGAAGCGATTCTCAACCATGTCGAGTCTTCCAATTCCATTTTTACTACCAAGATCATTTAGTGCCTCCATCATTTTAAGTGGCGACAGCGACTTGCCGTTTAATTTCACTGGTATTCCTTTCAAAAAATCAATTTCAATTTCAGTAGTTTTATTTGGCGCATTTTGAGGTGAGATTGTGTATTCAAACATATCAAGTGGGGGCTTGAGCCAAGGATCTTCAAGTATTCCAGACTCATATGAAATATGCATCAAATTTTCGTCTGTAGACCATGGAGCTTTTGTCGTTGCCTTGATTGGAATATTATTTTTCTTTGCAAACTCAATCATTTCTTTACGTCCAGGGAATTCCTTTAGAAACTCTTCGTCCTTCCATGGAGCAAGTATTTTTACTGATGGCAGTATCGAATAGTAGGCCATCTCAAAACGCACTTGGTCATTGCCTTTTCCAGTTGCTCCGTGAGAAGCGACCGTGGCGTTTTCCTTCATGAGTACCTCCATTTGTTTTTTAGCTACAAGAGGACGTGCTAGGGAAGTACCTAGGAAATACTCTCCCTCGTAGAGTGCATTCCATTTCATAGCAGTAAATACGTAGTTTTTTACGAATTCTTCCTTTGCGTCGATTACATATATTTTCGACGCACCACAGATTTTAGTTGCTTTAATCTTAATTTTTTCGAGATCTTCCACTTTCTGCCCAATATCGACTAAGCAACAGATAACGTCGTATCCTTTGTCTACTAACCATTTGGTAATAATTGAAGTATCAAGTCCGCCTGAATAAGCAAGTACAAGCTTTTCCTTTTTTGTTTTTATATTTTTCATATTGTGGGATTAATTTAATCAGCTACAGCTACTGATTCAACAAATTCAAAACTGTGGATAAGTAGCGTTGCTTATTCGCTTGAGTTTGGTACTGTTGTACTAGTACATTTAATTATTTCACATTCTCAATATTTAACTCATGAAAAGAGCAGACATCGATTTCGACAGTAAAACAGACGATATGAAAGTATATGAAGTCGTAAAGACTCATACATGGAGTGCTGGGCCAATTTTTGAAGATAAAGTACATGAAGGTTTTAAAGATAAATCCTGTATGTATACAGGAGAGCGTGACGTGCTCCTTACTGAAGGCGATGAATTTATCGTTGTGTTCAACAAGGAACACCCTCGGCAAAAAATAGTCTACAGTGCAAACCTGCCATCATTTTCGTCTACCACTGAAACCTTGGCTCTCATCCCACCTGAAGTTTTAAAAGAGATATAGAGCTACCTACTAATGTGCAATTTTGCCGGCCACAAGGTCGGCAATTTTCATGCAAAAATCATCAAAATGCTGTATTATTGCATCCATGGATGAAACAGCCTTCCAGAGTTCGTATACTGTAAAAACAGCTTCATTTGAGGGCCCGCTAGGTCTACTTCTCGACCTTGTTGAGGGTAAAAAACTATTTATCAACGAAATATCTCTATCACAAGTTACAGATGATTTTCTTGCACACACACGCAGTTTGCCTAAAAATGACCTGTCTGAACTCACATCTTTTCTTTCAGTCGCTGCGACACTCATTCTTATAAAATCTCGCTCATTACTTCCGGGATTTTTGGTAACGAAAGAAGAAGAGAGTGAGATCAAGGACCTCGAGTCCCGACTCGCGCTGTATCAGATAATTCGTGAAATTAGCACTGAACTCACTGAAAAATACGGCAAAACGAGAATCATGCTCGCCCCAGAACGTGAACTGACAATGACAGTTTTTGCACCAGACACGAAGCTTTCAGTAGACATACTTTTGGGTGCGGTCCAAGATTCTCTTTCGCGCATACCAAAAGAAACAGTATTGCCCGAGGTAAGAGTACGAAAAGTTATCAGTATCGATGAAATGCTTACAAAACTTACTGAAAGAGTAGCGAGCGCCGCTAGTTTCTCATTCAAAGAATGGCAGAGGACAATCCCAGGAGAAGACAGGGATACAATGAAAGGGAATGTCATCGTGTCATTTCTTGCAATGCTTGAGCTCGTACGCCAAGGAATGATGGACGCATTGCAAAATGTCGAGTTCGAGGACATCGAACTTTCTGCTATTGGTAAAGAATTAGAAGAACAAGTACAATAATTTTATGAAACTATCATCACTTATCGAGGCATTACTTTTTTCAAGAGCTGAGCCATGGACAACCCTAGAGCTCATTAAAGCGCTCGGGTCTTCAAACGATGAAATAATCTCTGCAATATCGGAACTCGAGTCCAACCTTTCGGGTCGTGGAATATCACTCGTTCGGGCAGATGACTCCGTTACTCTAGGAACACACCCCGAAGCACATGCTGTACTCGAAAAAATTTACAAAGAAGAACTTGAAAAGCCATTGTCTAAAGCCTCGATTGAAACCCTTTCAATAATAATGTACGGCGATGAAATAACACGCGGGAAAATTGATTATATCCGTGGTGTAAACTCAAGCTTTATTTTACGATCATTGTTAGTACGGGGAATGATCGAACGTAAGCCATATCCGCGAGACCGTAAGCGATTTATGTATGTTCCTACGGTTGCACTCCTTGCACAAATGGGAGTAGAAAATGTGGAATCACTTAAAGACTACGAAAGAATCCACGCCGAGGTAACAAAATCTTCTATTGGCGCCGAGACAACTGAGGAGGAATCAAGTACTCAATCTGTATAGTTTTTTATGAAGAAAATTCTCAAGAAAATTGTACCTAGCTTCATGATTAATGCATTCCATTACGTGTGTGCTTTTTTTGCAAACTACAAATACGGCTTTCCGGCTAAAAAAATGTTTATAGTCGGTGTCACAGGCACTAAAGGCAAGACGTCAACATCAAACTACATTTGGAGCGTGCTTAATGCAGGTGGATTTAAAACCGGAATGATGACAACTGCCAATTTCCGTATTGGCAAACATGAAGAAATAAACAAACTTCATATGAGTATGCCAAGCGCATTTATTATTCAACGCAAACTCAAGGAGATGTTGGACGCAGGAATTGAGGTCGCAGTCATTGAAATGACGTCAGAAGGCATGCGTCAGTACCGTAATGCAGGAATTCCAGTAGATGTTGCCGTATTTACAAATTTAACGCCTGAACACATAGCTTCTCATGGAAGTTTTGATGCATATAAAAAGGCCAAATCTATACTTTTTAAATCTATTTCGAAATCTGAGAGAATATTTAATAATATAAAAATACCGAGGACGATCATTGCAAATGCCGACAACGAACATTACGAATACTACTTAAATTTTCCGGCTGATAAAAAATATACATTTGGATTAAGCAACGGAAATATTGTCGCAAAAAATACCACCTCAAATGAGAGAACTACATCGTTTGATATTGATGGAGAGAAATACATATTGGGAATTCCCGGAAAATTCAATGTGTACAATGCACTACCTGCGATTATTGTCGGTAGAATCTTTTCTGTATTAGAGGATAAAATAAAAAAGGGAATACTAGATCTAAATCTTATACCAGGGAGGATGGAGATAGTCGAAGAAAATCAACCATTCACAGTCATCATTGATTTCGCACATGAAGCCGCTAGCATGAATGCGCTACTAGACTCAGTTATTGCCTTAAAAAAACAGGGCGGTAGAATAATCCTACTGTCAGGAGCCACAGGTGGAGGAAGGGAACGAAAACCAATGACTGAAGTTGGAGCAAAATTGTCTGATATTTTAGTTTTAACTACTGAAGATGCGTATGACGACGATCCTAAAAAACTTGTAGCCTCGTTGATTCCGACCGCAACACTATGCGGAAAAGTAATTGGCTCTACACTATTTGAAATCCCAGACAGAAGGCAAGCAATCGAAAAAGCCTTATCTTTAGCTAGGCCAAATGATATAGTGCTTATTACAGGAAAGGGAGGCGAGCAAGTCATGGTCACAAAAAACGGAACAATTCCTTGGGATGAAAGAACGATTGTCCGTGAGCTGACAAAAAAATATGCAATATACAATAATTAGCGATGCAGTAAAAATATTTACACCGGCACTCATGTCATTCGTTATCGGAATGGCTATTACTCCACTCGTTACTCACTACATGTATGAGTGGAAACTTTGGAAAAAGACTAGTGTACCCAAAACTACAGACGGGCATACTGCGACAATATCTCAATCAATACACAATGATGAAGCGCGGAAAGTTCCACGTATGGGTGGACTGATTGTTTTTTTTGCATCCATGTTAACGATTGGAATAATTGCATTCCTTGCAGATGTTACAAATAGCGAAGCCTTCGAAAAATTAAACTTTTTGAGTCGTAACCAAACGTGGCTTTTAGCATTTACACTTTTTCTTGGTGCTCTTTTCGGATTTCTCGACGACTGGCACGTTGTGCATGATACAGGCTCGTCTGACAAAGGAGGGGGAATATCCATCCGTCACAGACTCATGTTTATTACTTTACTCGGAATGCTCGGCGCATCGTGGTTTTACTTCAAACTTGGCGTAACTAGTATCCATATCCCTTTCAATGGCGAGGTTAGTCTTGGTCTAGTTTTTATACCTGTTTTTATAATAACGATGATAGCGATGTATTCTGGGGGCATAATTGATGGAGTAGACGGGCTTGCAGGGGGAGTGTTTGTGCTTATGTATACAGCCTACGGTATTATCGCTTATTCGCACAACCAGATAGATATTGCGGCCTTTTCGATGATGATAGTGGGGAGTCTTCTTGTTTTTCTTTGGTTCAATATCCCACCTGCAAGATTTTTCTTGTCGGAAACGGGGACAATGGCACTTACGACGACTCTTACTGTTATTGCGTTCCTTACAGGTGAAGTTATCGTACTTATCGTGATAGCTATGCCTCTTGCACTAACAACTGCATCATCACTTATACAATTAGCCTCAAAAAAATACAGAAACGGAAAGAAGGTTTTCTTAGTTGCACCTCTACACAATCATTTTATAAAGAAGGGATGGCCTCCGTATAAAGTCACGATGAGGTACTGGATTTTTAGCGCTCTTTGCGCAGTCCTCGGAATAGTAATCTCGCTTGTTTCATAATTACCGTAAATTCTCGAGCAAAATGTGTTAAAATATAAGTCTAAATGCAGAAATCGAAACACTCCATCGATTATATTTTTTTGATTGTAACAGGCATACTTGTTGTAGCGGGCTTATTTGTTTTCTTTTCAGCGTCACTCGGAGTGCTTGCAAAAAGTACGGATAAATTTAATTCTATAATCATCAGCCAGCTGGTACTCGGTTTGGCGTGTGGGCTCTGTGCGCTCTATGCTGGAATTCGTATCCCTCACAAGTTCTGGAGAAAGCACGCGAGCCTATTGCTCATCGCATCGCTTATCCTGACAGCATTTGTTTTTCTACCTTATATCGGCGCCTCGCACGGTGGAGCAAAAAGATGGATTTCTATTTTTGGGTTCAATTTTCAGCCTGTTGAATTTCTAAAAATTGCGTTCGTGATGTATTTTGCAGCATGGTTATCATGGGCCAAGAAGAAAGTAGAAAATCCTCTATTTGGAATAATCCCACTTATCATAATACTTGGAATAATTGCTGGGATTTTATTATTCCAGCCTGACACCAAGAGCCTGATACTTATTACAGGGACCGGTTTCGGTATGCTTTTTTTGTCAGGAACTCCAGTCAAACATTTATTAGGTCTGGGTGGGGTCGTAGTTGCCGTATTTATAATACTTGCACTTCGAACGCCATATCTAATGGATCGTGTCACGACCTTTATAAACCCAAATAGCGACCCGTCAGGATCTTCATACCAATTACAGCAATCTCTGATAGCTATCGGGTCTGGAAAAATTTCTGGTAGGGGATTTGGTCAAAGTATTCAAAAATTTAGTTATCTTCCGGAGCCACAAGGAGATTCTATTTTTGCAGTAATTGGCGAAGAGTTTGGATTTATAGGAAGTGTCGTAACACTTATTTTATATTTACTGTTTTCAATGCGAGGATTATGGATTGCACGTAGAGCTCCAG
>JAGOPR010000002.1:27521-63580 GCA_017991895.1 Minisyncoccota bacterium
GAGCCACAAGGAGATTCTATTTTTGCAGTAATTGGCGAAGAGTTTGGATTTATAGGAAGTGTCGTAACACTTATTTTATATTTACTGTTTTCAATGCGAGGATTATGGATTGCACGTAGAGCTCCAGACCAGTTCAGTGGACTTCTCGCTTCCGGTCTTGTTATACTTATTACACTTCAGTCGCTGATGAACATTGCCTCGATTACTGGGCTTTTCCCGCTTACGGGTGTACCACTTGTATTCATGAGTCAGGGAGGAACTTCGCTACTTGTTTCGCTTGCATCTGTCGGAATCGTTTTAGGAATATCTAGAGCTAGAAAGTAGTTAGTAATTAGTAGATAGTAGATGGAACAAGGATACAAAAAACTTATTGTTTGGCAAAAATCGATTGAACTAGTTGTTCAAATTTATGAACTTTCATCAATTCTACCTAAAAATGAGCAATACGGGATTTGCTCGCAAATACAAAGAGCAGCCGTATCGATTCCATCAAACCTTGCCGAGGGTTCGAGAAAATTAAGTAAAAAAGAAAAGCAACACTTCTGTCGAATGGCATTCGGTTCTGCATCTGAACTCGAAACTCAGATTGAAATATTAAAACGATTGCCTTTTTCAAAGGAAAATGATTTCACAAAAATTGAAAATTTACTTAATGAGGTCCTACGTATGTTAAACAAAATGTCGTATTAATTTCTACTACTAATTACTAGCTACTACCTACTAACTAATATGCGAATTGTATTTACAGGCGGGGGATCAGGCGGGCATTTTTATCCAATAATTGCCGTGGCAGAATCTGTCCGAAATATTGCCGATAAGGAAAAAATTTTGGACACAAAATTGTACTACTATTCCGACAGCCCTTATGATAAGGAGTCTCTTTTTGAAACTGGAATTAAATATACTTACATTCCAGCAGGAAAATTAAGAATTTATCGGTCAACCTTGAACATTATTGATATGTTCAAGACTCTGGTTGGTGCTTTTCAGGCACTGGTCTCACTTTTTTTTCTTTACCCAGACGTAGTATTTTGCAAAGGAGGTTATGGAAGTTTTCCAGTAGTACTTGCCGCTAGAATATTACGCATACCGGTAGTCGTACACGAATCTGATACAGTACCGGGGCGTGTAAACAAGTGGGCTGGCAAATTTGCCAAGCACATTGCTGTTTCTTATGACGAAACGGTTCAGTATTTTCCAAAAGACAAAGTGGTGCACACTGGTCAGCCTATCCGAGAAATTATAAAGGAGAAGAAGCCTGAAGGTGCATTTGAATATCTAAAACTCGACTCGACAATCCCGACAATTCTTATTCTAGGCGGCTCACTCGGCGCTGAGGCTATCAACAATATCGTTATCGATTCTTTGATGCAATTACTTCCAAACTACCAAATCATTCACCAGACCGGTATCAACAATTTCAAGGATGTAAAAGCTCGTGCCGAATTCCTCACTCGTGGAACATCATACGAGGGAAGATACCTTGCATTTCCTTTTTTAAATCCACTTGCAATGAAAATGGCCGCTGGAGCAGCGTCATTAGTAGTGTCTCGTGCAGGATCTACAATTTTTGAAATAGCTTCATGGGGAATACCTTCTATAATTATTCCAATCACAACATCATACGACGATCATCAAAGAAAAAATGCCTACAACTATGCGAGCCATGGCGCTGCAGAGGTTATTCAAGAGGGAAACCTTTCACCGGCAATACTTCTCACAGAAATAAAGCGCTGTCTTTCCGACAAAGAGCGCAATGAGAAAATGCGCGCGTCGGCAAAGTCATTTGCATCTCCTGACGCTGCAGAACGAATCGCACGTCTACTTGTAGACATGTCACTTCGGCATGAGAACTAGGTAGTTTGACTACCGCCTAAGGGGTGGTACTATTTAATTCTATGAAAAAATACTTCAATGACTTATTAAAAGCGTTAGGCTCTAGCGACTACTATAAACAAGCATCAAGTGAGTCCACATCAAATGGTCTTATTTTCAACCTTAAAACATCACTCCTCGTTGGAATTTTCGGTGGAATAGTAGCAATTATCTTTGTTCTCGGAACTTGGCCTACAGTAAGAAGCGAAGCGCGCAATTTTGTCGACATGTATTATCCGACAGATCTTGTGATGACATTTTCAGACGGCACGCTTACAACAAATACAACAGAACCTATCGTCATTGCATCTACTGAAGGCGAGCTTGGTGACAACGACCGTAAAAATGTCATCGCAATTGCGTCAAACGAAAAAGCTAGTGTTGATCTAAACGATAAGTACGACGCCCTCATTGTACTAGCGAGCGACGGACTTGTTGGCGAAAAGGAAAATGAGACACGCATTATTGGCTACGAAAATTTTGGAGATACAGTCCTCACAAAGGAATCATCGCTCGGGGATGTAGATATGCTCGCTCGTTTGTTACTTAAAGTGACAGTATTCTCAGCTATTCCAATACTCATTATTGTCGCTATGGTTTTTGTCTTTGTTCACATGCTATGGCTACTTCTTGTAGGGGCTGTTATTTTTATTGTATTTAAAGTACGAAAACTTCCATATACTTACAAGCAATCATATCGAATAGGCCTACGCGCCATATCACCACTACTCGTTATAGAACTCGTCGCCGTGCCGCTTGGTTTCTCAGGAAGAATCCTTACAAGTGTAGTTATCCTTGGAATCGTATTATTTGCCACAAAGGACTGGAATAACGTTGAGCTACAAAAGCCCGCTGAAGAACCAACACTAACTACGACCGCATAATAATTAACAAACCCCGAGACAAACTCGGGGTTTGTTAATTTAGTTTAAACTCGCCAAAAGGCCTTGTTTTTGATAGACTTTTTGAATGAATCACTCGCACAGCGTAGTCACAAGATTTGCGCCTAGCCCCACAGGATGGCTTCATGTAGGCGGAGTACGAACGGCGCTTTATGCATGGCTTTGGGCTAAGAAAAACAAGGGTTCTTTTATCTTACGCATCGAAGACACCGACAAGGAGAGGGAAGTCGCAGGGTCAATGGAACACATCATTGAATCGCTAACATGGCTTGGCGTCAACTTCGACCAAGGTCCAAATGTAGGCGGTCCATATGAGCCATACATTCAATCTCTACGTCTACCTTTGTATAGAAAATATGCTGATATATTGATCGAAAAAGGTTTTGCATATGCAGACCCGTATACGCAAGAAGAACTAGACGCATTCCGAACGAAAGCTGATGAGGAAAAGAGACCATTTCTTTTTAGAGATCATCGTCCATCTATTATGCCTCCTTGGGATGGCACAAAACCTCTTCGCTTTAAAACGCCGATTAAACAGTATTCATGGAATGATGTAGTCCGAGGCGATCTTAGCGCTGGAGTTGAAGCTGTGGACGACTTCATCCTCATAAAGAGCGACGGATATCCTACATACAACTTTGCTCACATTGTCGATGATATCGAAATGCAGGTGACTCATGTCATGCGCGGTGAGGAATTCATTTCTTCCACACCCAAGTTCCTCGCAATATACGAAGCGCTTGAACTTACACCGCCGATTTTTGTCACAATGCCTCCGATACTTGGACCATCTGGCAACAAAAAACTATCAAAGCGCGATGGCGCAAAAGACATACTCGAGTATCGAAACGAGGGCTATCTTCCGTCAGCAATAGTAAATTTCTTAGCACTTCTTGGATGGAATCCGGGCGGTGATGCTGAAATTTTTACTATCGACGAAATCATTGAAAAATTTGATATTACTCGAATCCAAAAATCCGGTGCTCAATTTGACGACAAGAAGCTCGTCTGGATAAATCGCGAGCATATGAAAAAACTTTCATATGAAGAGCAGGAAGAATTTATCGACAGTTATATACCGGCACATATAAAACAGCAAAGTACTTGTACAAATGAGCTCATTCACAAACTTGTACCTGTAATAATGGAGCGAATCGAAAAGTTTTCAGATGTTACTTCGATGTTCGAGAACAAAGAGTTGGATTTCTTCTTCACGAAACCAAAACTCGACGTAAATAAAATCTCTTTAAAGGACATCGATAAAAAGGAAACTATACACCACTTAAGTTCAATTTTATCTAGTCTTAATGCAGTTGAAAACTGGGAAATCGATAGCATAAAACAAAAAATAATGGAGTACGCAGATACTCTACCAAAACGTGGGCCTGCACTTCACCCACTTCGCTTCTCTCTATCTGGTCTCGACCAATCTCCTGATCCATTTATTATTTCGAGTATTATCGGCAAAGAGGAGACACTGTCTCGAATAGGTAAAGCAATCGATACCTTGGCAAAATAGCTAATGAAAGTAAAAAATCCATTTTTTCGAAAAATGAATATAGATTCCTTGTCAAAAACTGAGAGAAATTTCATATTGGTTTTAATAGCTGTCTCATTTCTAGTACTTGGCTTTCTGATAAATAATATTTTTACTTTGCACATCGAGAGAAAATATACTGAGACTCTCAACAAAGCAGAGAAACGTGTAATCTCACTGGAGGAAATCGAGCCTTGGATGACCTTCGACTACCTAAATTTTGCTTTCATGCTTCCGGAAAGATATTTGCAAGATGCATTTATGATTTCTGGTACAAAGTATGAGAATTTTCCAATCGGCAGATATGCACGTAGGAACAATCTTTCAAAAAATGATTTCATAACTAAGGTCTCCGAAGAAATAGCAAAGTACCGAGCGAAACCAACCCAATGAACTTCCTTGTTGAAATAATTCTGCCTTACTTACTGATATACAAGTATTACGCTATTTTTTTCATTACATTTATAGCCGCGCTTGCTTTCCCGATACCTCCAGGCACCCTTCTCATGGCATCATCTGCGTTTGCCAGTCAGGGCTATCTTAACTTTTGGTTTATAGTTCTATTCGGCAGTCTTGGAAATATCCTTGGAGATAATGTCGGTTACTTCCTAGCAAGAAAATATGGTAAAGAAGTACTCTCGAAGATTGGATTCAAAAGATTCATAAACGGAAAACAGTACGCAAATCTTGAAGCAAAAATGTTAAAGCGTCCCGCTTTAATCATATTTGTAAGTCGCTTTGAGGTTTTATCAAACTTATGCGTAAATCTACTATCTGGCCTTAGCCGTGTCCCGTATAGAACCTATCTATTATTCGATACCCTCGGGGAGTTTGCTCAAGTATTTATATATTGTAGTATCGGATACATGGTAGGGGATAATTGGGGAATAATAAGCAACCTAATTAGTAATTCTCTCCTATTCATATTACTCATCGCCATAGTAATACTAGTGCTTTTCAGAAAGCGCATTTTTAAAAAGAACAATGCTTAAAGAATATTTTAAGAAATTTACCTTCGGACTCGTCGGGTTTTTCGCATTAATCGGTGTGCTTTTTTCGTTTGTCTTTGTTGGTATGCAATTTGATATCCTAAAAGTACGTGGGTCAATCAAAGACCGAAACAAATTTTTTACGAATGATAAGGATACTGGCGCGCAAACACTCCTATGCACACCTACTAGATATCATGCATGTGAATGGAATTCTACATCTGAGTGGGGTGTAGTAAAAAGTGGTCTAACAAAAGATGCTGAAAAAATTTTACTCGTTAGCAAGCAAACTGGCGTATCTTCAAGAATGATTGCCTCGGTAGTTGTTCCAGAACAAATTCGATATTTTACAGCAGAAAGAGAATCGTTCAAGAAAATATTCGAACCATTAAAAATACTCTCATCACTTTCAAAATTTTCGCTTGGAATATCTGGCATAAAACAAGAAACAGCTGATTTGATCGAAAGGTACGCAAGATCTCCTGAGAGTGAATTTTACCCCGGAGATGGTATTTCCGAGCTAATCTCATACAGCGACAATGAGGATCATGACACAGCACTTTATAACAGACTGACTGATAAAAATGACCACTATTACCAGTACCTCTATACTGCTATATTCATCAAGGAAATAAGCGCGCAATGGGCGAAACACGGCTACGACATCTCGCAAAGTCCTGAAGTGGTCGTTACTCTATTCAACCTTGGATTCAAATCTTCAGAGCCAAATAGTACTCCGGTTGTCGGTGGATCGACAATAACGCTAGGAGGCGAGAATTATACATATGGTAGGCTTGGTAGTATCTTTTATCGATCAACAGAATTATCAGATATTTTTCCTATATAATATTCATATGGACAAAAAAAATAACTTAACTTCGTGGGGTGGAGTTTCAGAATGGTACGACAACTACCTCGAAACGGATAAAGATAGCTATCAAGAAAAAGTAATAGCTCCAAACATCCTAAGAATACTTAATATAAAAAAAGGGGACGTACTTCTAGACCTAGCATGTGGTCAAGGTTTTTTTTCAAGAAAATTTTCCGCACAAGGTGCAAATGTTACAGGAGTTGATATATCCCGCGAACTCATCACTGTTGCAAAAAAACATTCAGAGAATATTTCCTACAATATTTCGCCTGCTCACAAATTACCATTCATAAAAAACAACACAGTTGACGCTGTAACAATAATCCTTGCGATTCAGAACATTGAAAATATGCAGGAGGTATTTAATGAGGTGTCACGTGTGATGAAAAAGACGGGACGACTTGTTCTTGTTGTTAACCATCCTGCTTTTAGAATTCCAAAAGAATCATCGTGGGGCTTTGATCCTGCCTCTGGTACACAGTATAGACGAGTAGATTCATATCTATCGCAGAGTAAAACAAAAATTTCTATGCACCCAAGCAAGAAAGATAGTACTCAAACAGTTTCGTACCATCGCTCACTTCAAGACTTCTTTAAAGCTCTCGGTAAATCAGGATTCGCGGTAACCAAATTTGAAGAATGGATTTCGCACAAGAAGAGCGAGAAAGGGCCTAGACAAAAAGCCGAGGATACCGCCAGAAAAGAAATACCTATATTTCTGGCAATTGAAGCAAAAAACCTTTGATTTTTAGGGTTTTTAGAGTAATATTGTTCCCGCAATGTCAAAAAACGAAGCAATACTTCGATTCGAAGAAGTGTCATTTGAATATGGCCACAACAAGCCTATCTTAGATACGGTAAGCTTCGGCATACGTGCTGGCGCTAAAATCGCTCTAATGGGGCAAAATGGGGCTGGCAAGAGCACTATCTTCGGTTTGATTAATGGTATCCACGTCCCAGAATCGGGGAATATTAACATTGTTCACGGAATAACAATCGCCACCTCAAGACAAGTAATCCCACGCAGTGAGCTCAACCTTTCCGTCCGAGATTTTTTTCAAAAAAGTTTTACGAAAAAAGTTTACGACATCGACCCTAAGATTGATGAGGTGCTAGAAGTCGTAAATCTTAAAGGTCACGAGAAAGTTCACGACCGAATTATTAATACATTTTCTGGTGGACAACAGGCTCGCTTGCTTCTAGCTTCTGCGCTCATTACCGATCCCGACCTACTCCTACTTGACGAACCAACAAACAACCTAGACAAGGCAGGAATCGAGCACCTGACAAAGTTTTTGATGGAATACAAAAAAACTGTAATTGTAATTTCCCACGATGCTCACTTCCTAAACGCGTTTACTGATGGAGTCCTTTACCTTGATATCTACACGAGAAAAATTGAATACTACATGGGCAACTACAACAACGTGCTCAAGGATATTACAGCACGTGTAGAAAAGGAAAACATGAAGAACGCTCAGCTTGCAAAACAAATCCAAGCCAAAAAAGACAAGTCGAACGAATTTGCTCACAAAGGAGGCCGACTTCGTTTAGTTGCCAAGAGAATGCGTGAACTTGCCGAAGATCTCGAGGATGAGATGGTTGATGTTCGAAAGGAAGACAAGACTATTCGACCATTCCAAATACAACATCAACCTGAATTAATTGGAGAAATAATTTCAATTTCTTCGCTATCACTTATGAAGAACCATAAAGTGGTCGAAAGAAAGATTAAAGCTTCGCTAAAACGCAACCAGCATCTTCTACTCAAAGGACCAAACGGGATAGGGAAGACAACCCTCCTAGAAAGTATCGCCCGAGCTACGGCAAAAGGAGTCACGATTCAGTCTGGGGTAAAAGTTGGATATTACCGACAAGATTTTTCAACACTCAATTTCGAAGACACTGTTTATAAATGCCTATCTGATGTCCTTACTAAAGTTACTGGACGATTAGACGTGGAATATTTACGCA
Organism: Minisyncoccota bacterium; assembly: GCA_017991895.1. Lineage (GTDB taxonomy): Bacteria > Patescibacteriota > Minisyncoccia > Phycocordibacterales > UBA9973 > CAITQP01. The sequence continues at coordinate 35,673 of JAGOPR010000002.1, forward strand.
GAGTGGCTGCAGGCTTCCTGCTTACAAGTGAACTAATGGAAGTTAAAATCGGCGCTCTATCTGAAGGGCAAAAAGGGCTTGTTGCATTCGCGAGCCTTGTACTTGAAAAGCCGGGTCTACTTATATTAGACGAGCCAACAAACCACATAAACTTCCGCCATTTGCCTATCATAGCGAAAGCTCTCGATGAGTATCAAGGTGCAATGATTCTTGTCTCGCACGTGCCAGAATTTGTAAAACAGATTCGGATAGATGAGACTCTGGATTTGGACAAGTAAGCCTTAATCTAAATATTTCTTGCCGTATTTTGTCATTTCGGAGTAAATATCTCCGAGTTTTTTTCCTTTTTCGGTAATTTGATAGTACGGTTCTTTTTTAACGATAACTCCACTATCAACGAGCTTACCAAGCTTAAGTGTTAGTGTCCGAGTACTTATACCAGTTAGAGAATCGCATAAGTCTTTATACCTATGGGGCATTTTCATTACGTCACGCACAATAAGCATAGTCCATTTGTCAGATAGAAGTGAGGCTACACGCGCAACTGGACAGGTTTCTTTAGAATTACTCTTCATATTCGATATCGTACCACAGTATAATGTAAAGTAAAGCTTTACATTGTAAAGTAATCGTGTAAAATGAGTTTCATTAATACTAATGTAATAATTAAACTATGAAAAAATGGAACATTGACGCAGGACACTCAGAGGTAGGATTCACAGTAAAGCATTTGCTAATTTCAACAGTGCGCGGACGATTCGGGGTTTTTGAAGGAGAGCTAGTCGCAGAAGATGAGTCATTCAACAATGCAAAATTATCATTCACCGCGCTTGCATCTAGTATCACAACCAACAATTCTGCCCGAGATGCTCATCTCCAGTCTCCAGATTTTTTTGACTCAGTAAACAATCCAAATATTTCCTTTGTATCAAAATCATTTAGTAAAGATGGGGAAAATAAATATAAAGTAGAAGGAGATCTTACAATGCGAGGTGTTACAAAGCCCATTACCGTCGACGCGATATTTAATGGTGCGATAAATGATGCTTACGGTAAAAGAGTTTTGTCTTTTGACGTTTCCGGTATCATTAAACGCACAGACTTCGGTGTAAGCTGGAACGCAGTGCTAGAAGCAGGAGGTCTATCTGTAAGCGAGGAAGTAACGCTTGAAGCTACAATAGAACTTAAAGAAGAGTAATCATTAAAATACCGCCTAGGCGGTATTTTTGTTTGTTTATAGTAAATAAGATAAAATTGTATATATGAGCTTAGATTACCAAGATAAAGAAATCGACACGGAACACGCGAACAACCGCGCGCGTTTTTTTGACCTCATTGCTCATATTGAAGATCTATTAGAAGATGCCCGAATATACGGAAAGTCAGCAAGCTCAAAACTATTTATCACGATTGATCGTTTTATTGAATCAGAATCCGAAATTGAAAAACTCGCAAAAATTTCAGGGGAGTCAATGCCACCTAAAAACTACTTTGATGAAATGAGCAAAATCGCAACTCAGTATTTACCCGTAGTTGTTCATAGAGAATCGCAAAAAATCAAAGACGCAATACACAACCTAGGATGTCTTAACGATGGATGCAAGCGCCTCATAGATGATCTTTCAAAAAGCGTTCTGTACTACGGAGAAATGTACCCGAATCTTAATCTTTCAAAATATATCGACGAGATCGATTCTATCTGTCAAAAAGTCCCGCGTGTAACAAGAAAAAACTTTTGGCAAAGGTTTTTCGGAAACTAATCAAAGAATTTTGAAATATAAGAATCAATAACTCGTTGGTCCATATTATAAAAATACATATTATCTTGCGCTAATTTAGTCGCGAGATCCAATCCCACATAACGCCAGTGCCATGGCTCAAATTTGTAGTACGAATTATTTGGTGGATATGACAAAATAAATCCATATTTGTGAGCATTATTTTTAAGCCAAGTGTACTCAGGTTTTGTTTCAAACCCTGAAAGTCCTCCTTTTGTTCCTGATGTAAAGTCTACAGTCGTTCCAAGTTGATGCTCGGAGTATCCTTGATCAGCAGAAAATTGATTGGCGGTACCAGCACCATAAATTACTTTATAAGCGGATTTTAATTGGGCTTGTGTACTAAAAGAGCGAAAAGCTGATTCTACTCGAAGTGAGAGTCCAGACTCATTTGAGGCCTCGAGAAGAGCTACCAGTCGCGGGTAAACGTTGGCATGAATTTGCATAGGTTTACTATTTGCAATCATGTATTTCGGATCAATATTTGAGAGCGAAAGCGGTACATAATGTTCGTTCAAAAAGTAAATTTTTGAATATTTCTTAAGAAGCTCGCCATCAGTTGAACTTACTTTCTTAAGCTCTTCTACTGCATGCGAAATTTGTCCAAGCTTATCAAAAACAGTACCGCCTGCAGTTTGTTGAGCAATTATAATCTCTTCCATTATTCCAGATTTAACCTTTAAATTATCTGAAACTTGTGCGAGCGACTGAAGTCGCTTTTCTGTTTCTCTTCTCGAATTTTCTAATTCGCTCGTGAGTTCTTTAACCTCAAATTCAAGATAAGATATCTTTTTGGTATATGAATATATACTGAGAGCGAAGCCTGAAATTGCAACCGAGCCGATTATTATGACCGAGGATACTATCGGGCTTAATCGCTGGAGAAAAAATGTTTTCATGTCGTATATTCTACCATACCAAAAAAATACGCACTGAGCTTATGAGCTCAGTGCGATTAATATATAACGTCTAATGACGTCGTTTTTTTCCTTCAGGATCTGCAAGACCCTTACCAGAATAATGAGTATCACCCTTGATATAAATACCTGACTTCTTGGGTGAGTAACATGAGGCCATAAATATTACAGCCGTAAGGAACAAAATTGATGTTTTCATCGTCGATTTTTAAGTGACTAAAATCTTCTACTAAAGTAGGGGACTTAAGTCACTTAAAAACCTTACTTCCTAAAATGATACCATATTTTAAGGTACGTGTCAAACAAAGCCTATATGGTATTCTTAAGTCGTGGAAAAATTCGAATATAAAATACAAGAAACCAAACGAGGACGAAAAATTCGACTCATCATAAAACATACAGGCGAAATAATAGTTACAAAGCCATATTTAACACCCAATGCACTTGTCGTTAGGTTTATCGACCAACACAAAGAATGGATTGATAAAAACCTAAAAAGATTTAAAAAGCGTCCGATTCCATTACTATCAGGAAAATCAAAAAAAGATTATATAGAAAACAAGGAGCGCTCAAGAGCTCTGGTCCACGACCGCATAAACTACTGGAACAAGGACAATAGATACAGCATCGGTACTATCCGTATTGGAAATCAAAAAAGCCGTTGGGGAAGTTGCTCTAAAAAAGGTAACCTAAACTTCAACTATAAGGTCATATATCTGCCAAAAGAGGTACTAGACTACGTCATAGTTCACGAACTATGCCACTTAGTGCATCTAAATCATTCTAGGGCATTCTGGAGCCTTGTAGAATCCCAAATACCAAACTGGAGCGCGCTTCGTAAAGAATTAAAAAAATATTAGTTCGTTCATCGAGAGGGTCAACGAGAACAATATCGAAGATAAGTAAAACCCGAACGAAGGCGGAGGGATTATTCTTTCGACGTTCATGCTCTGATGTACGTTGAAAAATAATCCCAATCTTTTCCGACGCTTTTGCTCTTCGAGCTAAGCGTCGGAAAAGATATATTGTGCGACGTTACCATATTCTCCAACATATTATTCCCCCTATAGGCATCCTTGACGGATGTCTGGTATCGTGTCTGTCCCCGATGGGTAACTATTTAAGAGTTAAGGCAGGCAATATATTTATCAACCTGCTCGTTGAATGCACGTCTCAAATCTTCAACCTGCACAAATTTACTTTGATATAATTTCACGTCTTTATTGTAGATGTCTACTACCTTATTCATCGTATTGTACCCATCTCTACCCTTCTTTATCTCAGCTTCAAGTTCTTTAATAACATCCGCCATATGAAGAAGCTTAGATTGTTGTTCTTCAATAACCTCACGCATTGCATAATTTGGTATTTGGCATGATCTGGTTATTCCATCCTTGCCAGTTTTTTCGTAAAAGTCCGGTTTAATACTTGGTATAGATATTGATGTATCAACGATGCTTTCATCGGATGATGATAAGTATACTGCGTCGGTTTTACCTTTGAGTAATTGAGAGATTATATTCAGAGCCTCTGTAATATTACTCCTCGCAGAGGAGAATATATTTCCATCTCTGAGCAGGTAAACTATCGTGAGAAGTACAAAGGCGTAAAATATCCAATTTAGTGCTTTTTTGAGTGTTTTGCGCATTTTCTTACAGCATATTTTATGCTCTTGATTTTTTAGCTTAAAGTATGTATACTGGTATGGCTTTATTATATAATATTTAAGGACTGGCTGTATAGGTATTTGGGCTATCTCAAACCTGAAAGCTCTAACCTGTAACCAAAATTTATCTATGGCACATCGAAAAGCGGGCGGAACCGCCCGGAACCTAACGGACTCAAATCCCAAATATCTCGGAACAAAACTCTATGCTGGTGAAAAGGCAAAGACGGGCTCTATAATCATCCGTCAACGTGGTACTGTTATCATGGCTGGCCGAAACGTTAAAGTAGCGACTGATCATACTCTCTTTGCACTTAAGGAAGGCACAGTATCATTCTCAAACAAGCGCAAAGTAAACTACGATGGAACAAAGACAACAAAAAAAGTAGTTCACGTAGACTAAGGAGGTAGACACAAGAACATTCAATCACTAGATCATTAAAACAAAAGCCCGCACTACGCGGGCTTTTGTTTTAATATACCTATGCCTTTATGATCTGTACTGTAATCACCTCTGACATACCTAGTGCTTCAATCTTAATATTGAATGTACCGTTTTGCTTTATTGGAGCAGGAAGTTTAATAAATTCTGGTGAAATAGTAATATGACATTGTTTCTTAAGCGCGAGGGCAATATCGCTTTCATGAATTGCCTTAAAAAGGCTCCCCTTATCATTTGTTTTAACAGGAATAGTAATATCAACCCCCTTAATTGCCATCAAATTTTTCTTAAAAAGGTCGCCTTGTATTTCCTTTTCAACCCGAATCTCGTTTCTTGATTGCTCAAGTTTTTTGATTTCTTGAGGTGTAGCAACTATGGCAAGTCCTTTAGGTAGCAGAAAATTTCGAACATAACCATCTGGCTGATCCTTAACTTCTCCAATATTACCTACCTTTGGAACCTTTTTAATAAATATTACTTTCATATACCCACTCTATAGGAATCTAGATCGCAGATCAAGTCAGAGACGACACACTGAATGAGTGCGTTACTTCCCAGTATTAAAATACAAGATAGCTCGCTCCATCGCAGGATCACGTTTTGCCTCGATATCCTTTTCTGTTGGTTTAATCTTTATATCTGGCTCGATACCCGTCGTCGAAATCGATACACCATTTGGCGTATACCACTTAGCAACAGTTATTTTAAGTGTCGTGTCTTTTGTTATATCAATAAGCTCTTGGACTGATCCTTTCCCGTATGTTGTCTCGCCAATAAGTTTAGCAACATTATGCTCGCGGAGCGCACCTGCGACAATCTCGGAAGCAGACGCAGAGCCTCTGTCGATAAGGATCACAATCTTGTACTTAGACGGATCGATTATTCCATAACCCCTACTTCTAAAAACTTCAGACTTTGCATCTTCGTTCTCGTTGCCTTCAGAGACAATTAAATCGCCTGTTGGCAAAAACATACTCGCGATGTCAACAGAAGCTTCAAGAAATCCTCCCGGATTGCCACGAAGATCTATAACAAGATTTGATAGACCACTATTCTTAAAATCTATCAGGGCATTCCCAAACAAATTCGCTGATGATTGACTAAAATTATATAGTTCAACAACAAATACACCGTCTTTTCGTGCCTCAGTTTTAAGAGTGGGTATCTTAATTACATCACGAACAACAGATATTTCTCTTGCTTTTTTCTCCCCCTCACGATATATCGTAAGTTTAACAGGAGTTCCCTTTTCACCACGAATTAGGCTCACAGCCTTATCGACAGAAATATCACTTGTCGATGTTTCGTTTATACCTAAAATCTTATCGCCAGCACGCAATCCGGCATTATCAGCAGGAGTATTTTTAAGCGGAGAAATGATTGTTAATATTTTGTCCTTCATTCCCACTTCCATTCCAATACCTTCGAAACTTCCTTTAATAGTTTCGTCAAATTCTTTTGACTCCTCAGGGGGAAAGTATACTGAATACGGATCATTCAATGAATCTACAAGTCCTTTTATTGCACCATGTACTCGATCCTCAGCACTTATAGATTCTGAATCAGCGTATTTTTCATCTATCAAATTCCATACTTTCCAAAATGGTTCGAAGTCGGCATCTACTTTAGGATTTTCCTTATTAGAAATCCCGCCTATCTTTGATACAGAAGGACGGTGTTCGTACCCTATATATACTCCCAGTACAAAAAACCCAGCAATCAAAATTACTGAACCCGCAATAAATACAATTTTTCGTTTTAAATTCACGTAGTATAGTATCGCAAATGTGGGTGCGCGGGTCAATCAATTATTTCCGTCAGAGAATTTTCCGATTCAGTCAAGTCCGAAGCGTACCGGTTTGAAGGGTCCCATAATAGCCAACTAGTAAGACCCGAATCGTAAGTGCCTTGAATTTGCGCGAGTATTTCGGCTCTACCATATTTCATTCCGTATAGGCCAAACTCTTGAAGCCACGGACGCAATTTAGTTCTAGGTATTCCAAGCGTATCTGCACGCTCCCCTGCTCGAGTCATAGATATTTTAATTACTTTGTATGGCTCAGACTGAGGGTCGGAAATACCTTCCCATCCAGTATAAAAGTGTGACGGATATACCATCGGAGAAACATAGTCAAAATTTATAAGTGCATCTTCTAGAATTTGACCTATGCCCATATCTTCTTTGACCACGGTTGTCATTCCAAAAAGATCTGCAGATGTTACTATACCCGTGCCAAATAATTCAGTATTAATGTATTTGAAAAATTTCGAAATCACGAGTGATTTTGAAATTCCGTTACTTACAGGATAGTAAATGTCCTTCATGTTTCCATCTGATGGAAAACGTATGTAATCAAACTGAATCTCGTCTACACCTTGCGCGTGAGCATCCTTTGCAATAGCAACTATATATTTCCAGACTTTTTCTTCGCCTGCATCTAACCAGCTTATACCCTTTCTATCTAACCAGATCTTTGTAGTATCTGTACTAGTTTTGACAGCAAACTCAGGGTATTTTCGGACAAAATGTGGATCCTGAAATACTGCAACTCTGCCTATAACGTACAAATTTTTGCTGTGAAGTAGCCTAGTAAATTCTTCAAGGTTTTTTATTTTTTTTTCACTAGAGTTTTCTTTCGCTAGTTCTAGATCTTTTACCGGATAAGCGATTTTCCCAGTATAATCCTTTATATCAAAGACAATTGCATTAACCTTACGTTCGAGTGCTGTATCTAAAACCTTATTCATTATGCTTGGAGTACCTGCGACCCAGCTCGTCATGTACATCCCGTAGAGCGGTTCGGGCGTTGAAATATGTGTTATCTTAGGTTCCTGTTGTAAAAAGACAGGCTTCTCCTCAACAATATTGGGAACAAATACTTCTGCTTCAACTATATTTTGAATAGCTGGTGCAGAATTTATAGCAACAGCTGTTAAGCCAAGAAATATTAATATCAGATACAAAATTGGCTTAGAGCTTACTGGTTGCATTTATACAATTTCTGTAAAAGTAGTCCTTTTAATTTCCGCTACCTGTTCAGTATTTTTTTGAGAATTTTTTTTAAAAACTAACGAACCTAAATATACGATTAAAACGCCGATGATAAACGAGATAACAGTCTTCCAGTTTCTTGGAAATCCACTAAACGGCAAAACAATCAGTAAGACTCCGCATGCAATAATAATTTTTTCTTGTATAAGTTTCATCCCGTAGTGAAAAATGGCATGGCCTTGCGGCGATATAAATACCATCTCTAATTATTTTAGTAATCTCGAACAACCCATCAATACTCGAATCCCTTCTTTTCCGCAATACCATTTTCTACTACTGGATTCATGTTTTTGATTATACTCCTTTTTCAACTACTACAACAAACTCCCCTTTTTGTTTTTCAGGTCTAGTTTCTAATAGATTCATCAATTGCGAAGGATTCCCTTCGATTACTTCTTCAAATTGTTTAGTAAGCTCCCGTCCGATTGAGACCTTAGCTTCTGGATAATCTTTATCGAGTTCGCCGAGCAACTTAACAATTCTATGTGATGATTCATAAAAAACAAAAGCTTCACCACTATCCTTCATATTCATTATCACTGTATGACGCCCCTTTTTGTGCGGGAGAAAACCTAGAAATGTAAATCTTCCACTTGGTACAGGAATAATAGAGAGTGCTGCGGTGAGTGCACTTGGTCCGGGTACCGCAACTACACGAAGATCTGCTCCAAATATTCTTTTGAGGTAAGAAATAAGTGGAGACCCCGGATCAGAAATAAGCGGGGTGCCTGCGTCAGATACAAGCGCGATATCCATTCCTTCATTTAATTTTTCTGCCACTGATCTAAGCTTTGCATCGTTTGAGTGTACATGATAGCTTTCAGTTCTAGTTTTAATATCATATTTATTAAAAAGAATTCTTGTGTGTCGTGTGTCCTCACAAAGAACTAGTGACACCTCTTTTAGAACACGAAGTGCTCGAAGAGTTATATCTTCAAGGTTGCCGATTGGAGTGGCCACTACATATAGTGTTCCGATTCCTAGTTTTTCTTCTTTGTTTGTTGTTTTCATGTTTAGATTATTTTTGTTGCCCCATCCTTTCCTGACCATTCATAGATTACATCTTTTCGTTCAACAACGATATTCCATCCATTAGATCTCGCAACTTTGGCCAACTTTGCATTTGGATTGAAACACACAGGATTCTCGACAAGTGAGAGCATTGGTATATCCCCCTCAGTATCTCCTACCCCAACCGAGCCCTTAAGTGTAAGGCCGTATTTATTCACAGCCCGTCGTAAAACCGCTGCTTTGTCGCTTATAAGCCCTTCTCCGCGTACTTCTCCTGTAAGACGCTCGTTAGGGCCCAATTCGTAAAATCGCCCATATACCTTATCAAAACCGAGTGATTTACAGAAATTCTCTAGTACTGCCCACGGAGACTGAGACACGGCTAGTAAATAATACCCTTCTTTTTTTAGCTTAGATATAAGACGACTTGTGTAATTGTATCTAACATCTTTTTGTCTCTTAGACACAGCAAGCGAGGCTTCGTGCAAGGATTCATAGGGTAATCCTTTTATATGTCCCGTAAATGTATCAATTACTTTTTGAATATAGTCTTCGTACGAGCCTTTTCGATCTACCCATGCCTCCTCATATTTTTGGTAAACCAAACGAGCACTTTCAGGAAAGTCGCCACGTGAAATTAATTCCTCTACGAGCTTGATCAAAAGACTAGAACGAAAAATTGTTCCATCGATATCGAAGACAGCAACCGACTTCTTAGACGGCACTCCGCCTGTTGAAGTCGCGGTGCCCTTGTGTACTACCGGTTGCTTAGAATTCTGTTTATTCATTTTAAATATTACCCAACAAACCTGAAACTTCCTTCGCAATTTGCTCTGCGAGAACCTTCGATATCCCAAAATTTCGCACAAGATCATTTGCTTCATATGTAAGCAAATCCTGTGCAAGTATAATATTGCGACTTGCCAAAGTAGGAAGAAGCGACTTCGGGATTGAAGGTAATACTGTTACCGGATACAATTTTTTATCAGCAATAATATCTTCTAGACTGGCACCTCGTGGATAATTCCATCCAGTAAGTCTGATTCCTCGACACTTTGCGTATCGTATAGCTGCATCAGTAAACTTGGTATTAGTTACTACCCACATTGCATACTCGTACTTTTTTTGATTATTTTCTGATTCATTTCGCACAACATCAAGAAGTCTCGCATCGGCGTACATTATTACATCAACATGAGTTTTAATCCCCATATCATTATGATACTTTGCTTCCACCAAAAAACGCTTTGTTCCAACTGAAGCTATTACATCAATCTCATGCGGTACACATTTACCAGCAAGTATAACGTCACGTTTAGTTTTAAAACCATACGATTGTAGTACCGTTTCAAAATATTGTTCAAAAATAAACCCTGCTGGCCCGAGTGCGGCGAGTCCGCGAGAAAGTGAGTAGCGCGCTGCGACCTCCATATTTTCTTTTACTAAATACTTAAGTGCTTTTCGAAAGATGGTATTCGTAGAATCGTTTGGGGTTATCTTATTTTGAACGGAACGACAAACAGAATCAGCAACATCTCGAGGTGCGCCAGATTTCCGGAGTGAAAGACAAAATTTTGCTGGACTAAATGGCTCTTTTGTTCCGTCAGTTTTTAGGATTTCCATATCACTATTCTACCATAGGCATAAACCCGAACACCAAATTGTATGAGGCGCCTCTGGCGCACAGTACACTGCGTCATACAAATTGGTGTGCGGGTAAATAGCAAAAGTCCGCGTTGATAGGCAACGCGGAACTTCTGTGTATATACACTGTTTCGACCACTTATGCGTATATTATAACTTTGTATTTGTATCTTTGCAATGCGCTACAATAAATAAGTGTGGAAAATATTAAACTAAGCTCGATATTTTTTGTTTCTCCATTTATCAGCGATTTTTACACGAGTTAGTGATCTGGCAAGCTCTGCCTCAAAATGCTCAAAGTCAACAATTGATGCATCGTTTTTCATTTTTATTAATTCTTCTGCACGTGCCTTTGCTTTTTCAACAGCCTCATCAGAAATATCTGACACGAGTTCTGCAAAGTCAGCAAGAATAGCTACTTCATTATTCTTAACCTCGATAAATCCACCGGAAACTGCCATCGGAATATCTTCGCCATTCTTCTTTCCTACAATATCTCCAGACGAGAGAGCGGCAACGAGCGGAATATGATTCGGGAATATTCCTATCTCTCCAAGAGTAGTAGGAATTGTAACTGAATCAACCATCTCCTCGAGTACGGTCTTTTCAGGCGTTATGATTTTTAGTTTGATCTGATTAGCCATTTTTTATAATGCACCCTTCATATAGAATTCCTTCTCGTTTTTATCATCGTGTTTACCATCTAGAATTTCGCGGAATGAACGAATAGTCTCTGCGAGCGGAACATACGCACCAGGTGCACCTGTAAATTGTTCTGCCACGAAAAACGGCTGAGAGAGGAAGCGCTGGATCTTACGAGCGCGAGACACGAGCTGTTTGTCTTCTTCAGAAAGTTCTTCCATACCAAGAATAGCAATGATGTCCTGAAGGTCTTTGTAGCGCTGAAGCACACGCTGAACTTCACGAGCAACATCATAGTGCTCTTTTCCTACAATGTGCGGGTCAAGAATTGTCGAAGTTGAGTCGAGTGGATCAACGGCTGGGTAAATACCGATTTCAGAAAGTGAGCGGTTAAGCACCACTGTTGAGTCAAGGTGAGCAAATGTTGTTGCTGGAGCTGGGTCTGTAAGGTCATCGGCTGGCACATACACAGCTTGTACTGAGGTTACTGAACCTTTGTCGGTTGAGGTAATACGCTCTTGCATATTTCCCATTTCTGACGCGAGCGTTGGCTGATATCCCACCGCTGATGGAATACGTCCAAGAAGCGCAGACACTTCAGAACCTGCCTGAGTGAAGCGGAAGATGTTGTCGATGAAAAGAAGCACGTCTTTGTTTTCTTCGTCACGGAAATATTCGGCCATTGTAAGACCAGAAAGTGCAACGCGAGCACGAGCACCTGGCGGTTCATTCATTTGTCCGAACACCATCGCCACCTTATCGAGCACTCCTGATTCTTTCATTTCATGATAGAGGTCGTTTCCTTCGCGAGTACGCTCTCCCACTCCAGCAAACACGGAGTAGCCACCGTGATTTGATGCAATGTTGTGGATGAGCTCTTGGATGACCACCGTCTTTCCCACACCGGCACCTCCGAAGAGTCCCACCTTTCCTCCCTTAAGAACTGGACAGATGAGGTCGATAACTTTGATACCTGTTTCAAGAATTTCAACTTTTGTCGCCTGTGCAGTAAATTCTGGCGCCTTGCGGTGAATCGGAAGATTCTTTTTTACATTCGGAGCTTCCTTTCCGTCGATAGCCTCTCCAAGAACATTGAAGATGCGTCCGAGTGTTGGAGCGCCTACTGGCACTGAGATTGGCGCGCCAGTATCAGTGACTTCCATTCCACGAGCAAGACCGTCGGTCGTATCCATGGCAATGGCACGTACGGCATTTCCTCCGAGGTTGTAAGCAACTTCGAGGACAAGCTTCTTCCCGCCTTCTAGATTAACTTCAAGGGCGTTGTAGATTGCAGGAATATTTTCCGCAAATTCAATGTCGACGACTGGCCCGATAATTGTTTTTATTTTTCCTTTCATATGATTTCCCAAAATCACTCTTGGAGCTAATTGGCTACTAATTTAATAATCTTATAAAAATTTAACTTACACTCGCCATACCTGCGGAAATTTCCGAAATTTCTTGGGTAATGTTTGCCTGTCGAGCTTTGTTAAAGGCTAATGTCAAATCGTCAATCATTTCTCCAGCGGCGTCCGACGCATTCTTCATTGCCATCATGCGCGCTGAATGCTCAGAAGCTGAAGACTCTAGTATCATCTGATACACTCGCATTCGAGCAATCTTTTCAACGATTATACTCATGAGCGTTTCGTAGTCTGGTTCAAAAGTATAGTCAGTTCCGACACGGACAGCCGTTGTCTTTGCTTCGGCTATTCCCTCGTCTATAGCTTTTTTCGATATCGGCAAAACAGTACTTACATGAGGCACCTGAGATAGTGCCGACACGAAGTCTGTATAAGCAACACAAATCTTGTTGTACACGCCCTGTTTATACATATCGATGGCTAGATTTGCAATCGGATAAATATCTGAAAGCTTTGGCGCGTCAGGAAGCTCATTGAATGAGGCAACAATATTCTGACCAACTCGACGAAGCGAGCCTTCACCTTTTTTACCAACAGAAATAAAATCAATTTCTGTTGTTGTATTTTCACGGAGAGTTGAAATTACTTTTCGAGTTATTTGTGAATTATACCCACCACAGAGTCCACGATTTGAACTTATAAAAATGATGAGAGTCTTCCCTTCTTCGCGTTTCAAAAGAAGTGGATTAGCTGTATTTGTTACGTATTGAGAAAGAGATTCAAGAACCTCCCAAGAATAGTTCGCATAGGCACGAGAACCTAGCGCACTTCCGATTGCGCGTTTCATTTTAGAAGCCGAGACGAGTTCCATCGCCTTAGTGATCTTCTTTGTGTTCTTTACCGATTTTATTCGGCGTTTGATTTCTTTTGTTCCGGCCATGATAGCTAATATTCAGTTGAAATTACGCAAACGTCTTTTTAAAGTCTTCGATTACCTGCTTGAGTTCTGCTTCGCCGTCGTCTTCCCACATTTTTTTCTCACGTACCTGTCTTAGGAAGTTTTTTGCATTTAGCTCAACGTACCTAACAAGTTCTGTTTGAAATCGCTGAATGTCTGCAACTGGAATCGAATCCGTGTAGCCCTTTACAAGTGCGTATAGCGATACAACTTGGTGCTCAACTAGTACAGGACTGTACTGTGGCTGTTTCAAAAGTTCAACTGCGCGCTTACCGCGTTCGAGCTGGCTCTTGGTAGATTCGTCGAGGTCAGAGCCGAACTGTGAGAATGCTTCAAGTTCACGGAATTGAGCGAGGTCTAATTTAAGAGTTCCAGCCACTTTCTTCATGGCCTTGATCTGCGCCGATCCTCCCACGCGAGACACTGAGTTACCCACGTTGATAGCTGGACGGATACCCTTGTAAAAAAGATCAGTTTCCAAAAAGATTTGTCCGTCAGTGATTGAGATCACGTTTGTCGGAATGTACGCAGAGATGTCTCCCGCCTGAGTTTCGATGATTGGAAGTGCTGTGATAGATCCACCACCGTAGTCCTTGTTTCGGCGACACGCACGCTCAAGAAGTCGTGAGTGAAGATAGAAAACGTCTCCCGGATATGCTTCACGGCCTGGAGGACGGCGGAGAAGAAGTGAGATTTCGCGGTATGCAACGGCGTGTTTTGAAAGATCATCATACACAATCAAAACATCTTCACCTTTGTCCATAAAATATTCTGCAATAGAAACTCCAGCATACGGAGCAATGTATGCGAGTGCTGCAGGATCTGACGCACCAGCTGAAACGATGACTGTATATTCCATAGCTCCCCCTTCGCGAAGACGAGTTTCGAGTTTGCGGAGCTTCGAATCTTTCTGTCCTATAGAAACATACACGCATTTCATATTCTGACCCTTCTGGTTCAAAATTGCGTCAATCGCAACAGCAGTCTTTCCAGTCTGACGGTCTCCGATAATGAGCTCACGTTGTCCACGTCCGATTGGCACAAGTGCATCGATAGCTTTGATACCGGTCTGCATCGCCTGATCCACTGACTGACGTGTAATAACACCTGACGCAACACGCTCGATTGGATACATTTTTGTCGTTGCAATCTTACCAGCTCCATCGATAGGATTTCCGAGCACGTCAACCGTACGGCCGATCATTGCGTCACCTACACCGATTTCAAGAATTCGTCCTGTTGCCTTTACTTCATCGCCTTCTTTGATCTTCGAAAAGTCACCGAGGACAATAATACCCACAGTGTCCTCTTCTAGGTTAAGCGCTACTCCAGTAACGCCAGAAGAGAAAGTCACCATTTCTGAACTTTTGATATCAGATAGTCCCGAGACACGTACGATACCGTCAAAAACCTCAAGCACTGTTCCTACGTGCTCAATTTTTATTTCTTTCTTAAATTTCGATATCTCTTGCTTGAGATTCTCGATGATAATGTTTTTTGTTGCCATATCTGTATTTTTTTACTTATGATACTAATAACTCGCTCCCGAAGTTAGCTTCTCCTCAAGATCCTCGAGAACGTGTTTAATTGAACTATCGAGTATCTCGTCTCCGACCTTAATACGCATTCCGCCAATTAGACGTTCGTCAACTTTTTCGACCAAATGAACTTCACTCGCACCATATTTTTCTTTTAAAGCTTCGCTCAAGTGAGTCTTTGTTCTTTCAGGAAGTCTGGCAGATAGAGTAACGGTAGCCTCAATAATTTTATATTTTTCATTATAGAGCTTATGGTATTCATTGATTATCGCTTCCTCATAAGAGAGCATGCCTTTCTTCCTCAGGTACTCTGCAAATTCATGAGTTGCTCTGCGTGCTTCTTCATCTGTAGCTTCCTCAGTAAGTGCAAACAGCGCTCCAGCCAGTATTTTAATGTCGGACGATTTCATCATAACTATTTCTTGAGCTCAGTAAGACTTTCTTCGACTAGTTTTGCCTCTACTTTTTGGTCAACAGCTTTTCCAAGAACACTTTCAGTCGCACTCATTACGATTGATACAATTTCATTTTTAGCTTCTGTAAGCATGCGCTTCTTTTCCTCCTCAAACTTTGCTATTCCGGCTGAAAGGACTTTATTTGATTCAGACTTACTCTTCTCCAACATTTCACTACGCAATTCCTCACCCTCCTTACGGACGTTCTGAAGCATTTCATTCGCTTCTTTCCTAGCTTTTGACAAGACGGCATCATACTCTGTCTTTGAAACAGCGAGCAATTCCTTCTGCTTGTCTGCGTTATCAAGACCTCCTTGAATTGTCTTCGAACGTTCTTCCATGAGCTTCTTGAGTGGCTTCATAGCAAAGAAGTAGAGTACGGCCATAACAATTGCAAAGTTAACCGCTTGCGCGACCATGAGTTTCCAATCTAAATGAAATGTTGAAATTAGTGAATCCATGAGGATAGTTAGTAATTAGTAGTTAGTAATTAGTAGGAAATACGATACTGCAAGCATGCAGTAGAGAAGATTTAAGCTTTGCTTAAATCTTCTAACTGCTTACTTGATTGAAAGCGCAACAACGAGTGTGTAAATCGCGATCGCTTCAGCAAAGGCTGCTGCGATGAGCATCGGGACGAAAATTTTTCCCGCTGCGTCTGGGTTGCGTCCAATAGCTTCCATCGCCTTTGAACCAATCCATCCGATTGCAAGACCTGGGCCCATTGCTCCGAAACCGATAGCAATAGCTTTCGCGATTTCTGGAATATGTGAGGTTGTTTCCATGTACTTATACTAATTAACTTATAATCATTTGACCTTTACCTTTTGGCATCCTAGAGCAGAATACCATAAGACACAGTTCAAATCATACCGGTGTCGTTTTTGGTATTTCTTTGTCCTCGCCTGGCACTTCATCAAGAACGTGGGATCCATGTTCTTCTGAGTGCGAGCCATGGCCATCACCTTCTTCATGATCATGATCCTGCGCCGCAATAGTGAAGTACACTGTTGTTAGAACAGCGAAAATAAATGCTTGAATTAGACCTACCCCAACCTCAAGGAGAAGAAATGGAATCGGAACAAAATATGCGACCATTGCTCCCATCGAAGCAAGGAGAACCTCTCCAGCAAAAACGTTTCCAAAAAGACGAAGAGAGAGCGATGCAACTTTTGCCATTTCTCCTACAATTTCAATAAGACCAACTGCGAATGTAATCGGCGCGACAAGAATAATTGCAGGGTCTTTTCTAATTTTTGTAAAAATACCTCCGAGAGCCTTAAGGTTAATGTATTTATTCAACATTTTCCAACCACCAATGATAAATATTCCAAAAATATTTGAACCAAGTACCGCAATTACAGCGATTGCAATATTCGTATTTAAATCTGCTGTTCCCGAACGAAGAAAAGGAATAAAAGTATTTCCATGCTCAACTACACCGAAAGCCATAAATGGCATGATACCGAGCCAATTATTTATGAGTATGAAAAAGAAAACACATGATGCTATTGGAAGGACTTTTTCTGTAATTTTTCTATCATTTGTGATCTGGTCTCCGACAGAAAGGGCTCCTTCAATGAATATTTCAAATATGTGCTGAAGTTTTCCAGGAATTTTCTTTATGGACAAGCGAAGAGCAACAGCAATTACTATTATTATTAAAACAGCTGCCCAACTTGTAACTAGAGCGTTTGTAACACCAAAACTTCCGATATGAAAAACGGGCTCTGCATAAAGCGTCTGCTCATGCTTGAGGTCGTGACCGTCACTCGCCACTTCGTGCGGAACAGCAGTCAACGCCACATCGTGAGATGTTTCCTCATTTGCTTGTTCAGTATTATTTGTTTTCTGTATCTCCATTTGATTGTTTGGCCTTTAGGTCATCCACCTCCATTGATATTTGGTATTTCTTTGCTTCCTTAAATATGCCATAAGAAGAAATAAAGAATCCAACCCCGACAAAAATAAAAAACCATAAATTTTCTGTACCCCTCTTTGCATCCATCCAGCGACCAAGAAATACGGCTAGGAGAATAGGTGTAGCCACCCAACCGGACATTCGTCCAAAGACCAGAAGTGCTTGTCGCCATACTTGTTTCTCTATAGCTGCCATATATTTATGCAAAAATGGTCAAACCTTAGTTTGGCCCCCCATAATTACGGTTCAATTATACTGTAATCATTTATTAAATACAAATCTGGAAAACTTTGAAAAAATGATGCATTCTGGTATAGTTTTATCCGTTGTATTTCGATACATTTGTGCTCGTAGTTCAGTGGTAGAACGAGTCCCTGATATGAGTACATATAAATGGTTCGCTCGTTTCAAATAAATAAGCCCCAATAGTTTTCTGTGTGTGCTCGTAGTTCAGTGGTAGAACGCTGTCCTGATAAGACAGAGGTCGTAGGTTCGATTCCTACCGGGCACACACAGAACGGTATGGCTTATTTACTTAGAAACTCGTTGCCATTTATAAGACAGATGTCGTAGGCTGACATTTTCTTGAATCGTAATCGATTCCTAGAAAACGGCGTCCCCTTGTGGGATTCGATTCCTATCCCTGTATAAATCAAAAAACCCACAGGCTATCCTGTGGGTTTTTTGATACTAGCCAATATTAGAATCGGCGTGGTTCCTGAGGACGAGCCTCTGAAACAGTAAGTTTGCGTCCTTGAAAGTCCTGATTGTTGAACTTGTCGACTGCAGTCATCGCATCAGCATCGTTTGTCATTTCGACAAAACCGAAACCTTTTGAGCGACCTGTCATCTTATCCATGATAATGACTGCTGAATCAACTTGACCAATCTGCTCAAAATGAGCTTTGAGGTCTGCATCTGTAGAAGAGTAAGGTACTCCTCCAACGTAAAGCTTCTTTGCCATACTATTGTCTGTGCGAAAATTGCGTCGCACTCGCGAAACCTATTAATCAGAAACCTCGATGGTCTCCGCGTAGAACGTTTGCACCGATATGGAGAAACAAAACTACTGTATTAAGAATAGCACTTGGCCCCAAAAGGGGCAAGGACTATTCCTCGTCAGCATCACCTTTCTTCCCTTACAGGGACTGTACACCTTTCGCATTGGATTACCACTGCTCAAGGTCTTGCGCTTGGGTCCCCTCCCCAAGCTCACCTTCTTCAAGAGCTGAGATAATTTTATCCAATTTTCCAAGCATAATCCCCGGAATATTTGACCACGACTGCTTTATTCGATGATCAGTTACTCTGTCTTGCGGATAGTTGTATGTTCGTATTTTTTCGCTTCTGTCTGCCGTTCCAACCTGACTTTTTCGTTCAGCAGAATACTTTGCTGCCTCTTCTTGCTCTTTAAGCATCTGAATTTTTGCAGTCAAAATTTCCATAGCTCGTTCACGGTTTGCAAGCTGACTACGCTCACTAGTACATCGCACATCTAGTCCTGTTGGTTTATGAATCAAGCGCACGGCCGTCTCAACTTTATTTACATTTTGTCCGCCCTTTCCTCCAGCACGTGAATACTCCATATCAAGATCTCCGGGATTAATAACGAAGTTTACTTTTTTACGCATTGGTAGTACCGCCACAGTAATTGTAGAGGTATGAATACGTCCGTTTTTTTCAGTATCTGGGATGCGTTGCACGCGATGTGTCCCCGTCTCAAATCTCATCTTTTTGTATACATCCTTGCCACGAACCTCAAAAGAGGCTTCTTTATATCCTCCCACATCTGATGGAGAGCCTTCGAGTTTCTTCCAACTCCATTTTTGGGTTTCAGCATATTTTTGATACGCACCCACTAGTTCGGCAGCAAAAAGTGATGCTTCGTCCCCGCCTGCACCAGCTCTAATTTCAAGAATAATTTCATTTGGAAATTGCTCTTCCTCCTTTTCTGATTCCTCTATTGCTTTAAGTTGTTCTTCAATACCATGCTTCTGAACTTCAATTTGTTCTAGCTCCTTTACCGCCATTTCATGTAGCGAGCTGTCTCCTGCAAGCAGTTCACGCACTTGCTCCTCTTCACGCAAAAGCTTCTCGTACGTTTCAGCAAAATACGAGGTCTTGTGATCTTTTTTAAGTTCTGAAAGCTTATCGATAATACTCATGTTGTTTATTATACAAAACAAAGCACAAAATCGCCCGTGGGGCGATTTTGTGCTTTATAAAGTCGTTATTTTGACTTCTTAGGAGTAGCTGCTGCTCGGCGCTTGTTGAAACGATCTAGGCGACCTGCTGTGTCAAGAATGTTTTCCTTACCTGTATAGAAAGGGTGGCAAGCAGAACAGATTTCAACATTCAATTCGTTCTTTGTAGAACCAACTGAAAAACTAGCTCCGCACACGCAGGCAGCCTTTGCGCTTGGATTATATGATGGGTGGATTTCTTTTTGCATACTTTTTTGATACTAACACATAATTAAAAAGTATGCAAAAAGAGATAAGAGATCAAAGAGAAAAATGTAGCGAATCAACCCAAAACACAAGTATTCTTCTTTTAATTTTTCTCTTTACTTTTTTATCTCGCTTTA
This sequence comes from Minisyncoccota bacterium, assembly GCA_017991895.1. Taxonomy (GTDB): domain Bacteria; phylum Patescibacteriota; class Minisyncoccia; order Phycocordibacterales; family UBA9973; genus CAITQP01. The sequence continues at coordinate 55,648 of JAGOPR010000002.1, forward strand.
GCGTTAGTTGCCGTTTTTAGTAACCCCATACTGCTGAAGATAGTCTATATCACTTTGAATTGAAGCTTTAATTTTCTGTACACTTCGTCCATATGCACAAGTTGATCCGCCAGAACCATAATATTTACACGCAGCGCGTAGCTGGGCACTTGCACTCTTTCCCACACCACCGAGATCAGCCAAGTACATAGCAGAAGCCATAAACGCATCATGTGCTGACCAAGGATTTGTAATAGTTACTCCATATTTTGTAGGTGCTTGTTTGGCAACAATTTTCCACGTCGAAGCAATAAACTGAGCAGGGCCCATAGCTCCCCCCCAACCAGCAACCCCTGCAATTGGACACGAGACTGCTGTCTTCAAATAATTGAAACCTAAACCAGTTGTAATATCGATAAATGGCTGAACATCACGAGTTGGCTTCATTACATTTTTATATGTCGTCTTTCCATTTACGTTAATTCCAGCGCCAGTGTTTATATTTGTTAGATAACATTTACCCACATTTGAGCCAAGGTTTGATTCTTGCTTAAGTTCTGCAAGCAAGAATGCAGGATCAACTCCCGTAACCTTTGCCGCCTCATTTGCATAACCCAGAGCAACGTCAAAGCGAATCGCTTGAGACCCACCCGCCAGACTAAAAAGTTTGGACTTGATTTCAGCCACCTTTGCTTGCTGTTGGGCAATTAATTTCTTGTATTGAGCTTCCTTATCCTTACTTAAAGACAGGAGGGTTTTTTGCGTTGATTCCTTTTTCGCAAGATCATTTTGAACTTGAATTAGCGACTGCTTTTCGTCATATGCTTTATCTTGTTGCTTTTCTAATTCTGCTTTAGTTTTTTCAGTTACGCCCTTGATTGTTTTTACTGTCTGTACAGAATTTCGTACACTTTCTTTTAACGTATCAAAACGGACAATATCTGAGGAAAAATCTGACAAAGTTTCAGAAGACGATAAAAAATCAACGAGGCCTGATCGGTCGGACTCATTTGTCTTTCTTAATAGTTTAGCAAGTGTACGTTTTTCACGATCGATCTTCTCGGTGAGTGTCTCAATGACTACTTTTTTTTCTCCAATTGAATTTGTGAGCTGTCCAATATGTGCAATCTTTGCTTTAACTTGTGTCTTTTTTACTGAAATTTGTGATGATATAACCTTTATATCGCCCGTCAAAGTTCCTGACACCCCTTGCTGTGCCTCTAACTGCTTTTGCTGTACGTCTAGCTCGGCGAATAGCGTTATAAGTGTACGGCACTGTGATGCCTTACTATTCGGGTTATCAAACTCTGACTGGGATGCACTTGAAATGAAATTTTTACAATCAGCAACAGCAGGATCATCAGCTCCTAGTGTGGGTATTGCTGGGTAAACTAGAAAAAATGCCCCGAGTACCAAAACGGCGCTCAAAATATACCTTGGAATTAAAGGATGTGACATACTTTAATTATAGCACAGTGAAAAGGCACCGAAGTTAAAACGCTATGTATACCCAATTTAGAAAAAATTCCGCCTGAGGCGGAATTTTTTCTAAATCTTGATATTTTGAGCTTGAAGTTTTTATTTTTTCTCTGCACCTGCCTCTCCTTCCTCTTCTTTCTTTCCTTTCTTTTCAACTTCGATAGAAGCAAAGTCAATTACTGTTGGAGCATCTTCTTTTTCTTCCTTAAAGGCGGAGATCGATACAACTATATCGCTATCTTTAGCTATAGCCTCAACTCCTGCTGGAAGAGCGAGCTCAGAAACCTTTATATTACTATCAAGTACATCGAGTCCGGAAATATCAACAATGAGAGTGTGGGGAATTGCACTAGGTAGACCCTTAACTTCGATTTCATGGATAACTTTAACGAGTACTCCAAGACCTCCCTTGATTGCAGGAGAAACTCCTGTAAATTCCAAAGGAATTTTTACTTGGATAGGTTTTGATATATCAATAGCAAGGAAATCAATGTGTTCTGGAGTTCCACGAACAGGGTCGCTTGTCATGTCGTGAACAAGCACGCTCGCCTTTCCAGACGGCATTTCAAGAGTAATAATGCCAGATTCACCTGCTTCTTTAAATACGTTCTGAAACTCACGTGATTGTACTGAGATAGATGTAGTCTCGCGTCCTGCTCCATATACTACTGCTGGAACGCTTCCAGAAGCTCGAAGTTCGTCGAGGCCAACTCCCGCCTTTCTTTCTTGTGCCGTAAGTGTGATAGTCATAGGTTGGTAGTATACAGGTTTTTTGTCATAAGTCAAAAAACCTTGTGGGTTATGGATATTTAGAGGTTAACGAGTTTTTTTGATCGCTTCTGCAAGAAGAGATGCAACCGAAACAACGTGCAGTTTAGGGAACATATATGCATCTGGAATAGGTATTGTGTCTGTTACGTAAATAGCGTCAAGATCACTATCCGCAAGGTTCGCTTTTGTTCCATCAATAAATACGGGGTGAGTCACGCAAGCAACGACTCTTGGAGCACCTTCTTCTTTAAGAGCCTTCGCAGCTTTTGCGAGCGTTTGCCCACTTGTCACCAAGTCATCGATAATTACGGCCTCCTTTTTATCAGAACTACCGATAAGCTTCATGTGTTCAACAACATGCACCTTTTCAAGACTTCGAGTTTTTTCAAGAAGAATCATTGGTGCATTAAGAAGAGTGGCAAATCGCTGTGCGCGCTTTGTTCCACCTGCATCAGGTGCAACAATAACCGGCTCACGATGCTCTTTAGCTATAACATCGGCAAAAAGATTGAATGAGAACAAGTGATTTACTGGAATATTGAAAAATCCCGCTGATGCATCACTGTGCATATCGAGTGTTATTACTTTGTCATATCCTGCGCTCTCAATAATACGTGCAATCACACGAGCAGAAACTGCCTCGCCTTCACGGTGAGCTTTATCCTGTCGCATATAACCGAGATATGGAAGTACAGCAATTATTTTTTTAGCATCAGCCCCACGAAGAGCATCAGCAATAAGGCAAAGCTCGATGATGCGGTCATTCACGGGAGTCGCGACAGTAAGGAGTACGAAAACCACCTTGTCTCCTACGTCATCAAGAACACGCACGCGCTGTTCCGTGTCTTTGAACGAAGTAATTTCTAAGCGACCGAGTTCACATCCAATAATAGAAGCGACTTTTTCTGCGAGGACCAAGTCGTGAGTCCCATGAAATAACATTCGGTCTGTCATATATGCAAAGAAGTATACGACCTATGAATGAAAGTGTAAAGTGACCCTTATTTTCCTGAAATCAAATACTTACCGATATCGGCTTTAGTGAGTCCTACTTTTTTCCCAGGATTAAATATATTTTGTGGATCAAATATTTTTTTAACATGCGCGAAAATATCTGTCATTTCTTTTCCAAACATATCTGTAAGGTACGGGGTACGAATTATTCCATCATTATGCTCTGCCGTAATCGAGCCTCCGAGTTTTATCACAAGCGCGTACACTTCTTCTGACACATCTAAAATCATTTGATTTGAAAGTCTAGCGTCGGCATCAATAAGCGGAATAATATGAAAATTTCCATTTGCTGCATGACCGTGAATATTGTAAGTGAGCTTATGTTTTTCTAGAATTTTTTGAATTGCAGGAATAAATTCTGGAAGCTTTGCAGGTGGAACAACTACATCATCAATAAAAGGCGCTGTACGTTTGCCTTGGTAATGCTCCCGCAAAAGTGCGAAAGAATCTCGACGAATAGTCCAATACTTTTCTGCAGAAGCTCGGTTTTTAACCACGCGAGTCTTAACCTTATCAAACTTTTTTAGATTTGATTGTAGCGTAGAAATACGTCCCATTACTTCTTCCCTACTATCACCTGCGCATTCAACAAGAAGTACGAGCTTAGGCATTCCACCGAGCATCATTTTAAATTCTGGTACAAATTGTAGTCCAAGTTTAAGCGCACCAAAGATTCCAAGTTTTTTAATAAAGCCCGTCCAAAATCGTACTGCGAGCATTATAGTTTTATCATCATAAGCCTCAACAGTTTCTGGTTTTACCTCAAGTGCTTCAAGCACAACTTGTGCAAGATTGTTTAAATCTGAAAGAAATATTACAAGAAGAGCAGATTCTTTTTTAACTTTTACAAGTCGAAGTGTTGCTCCCGTAACAACGCCAAGTGTTCCTTGAGCTCCGACAAAAAGCTGAGTCATATCTATCATGTCTTTCCCAGTTTTTTCATCTTTACGTACGATATTCCAGACGTTGTATCCAGCAGAATTTTTAGAAATATGTGGACGCTTGCTTTCAATTAGTTCTTTATTTGAATCAAGAACTTTCAGCATCTCGCGGTAAATAACACCTGCAAAATTATTCGCCTTAGCTTTTTCATCTGCTTGTTCACGTGTCATCTCTGAAAAAACTTCCTTTGATCCGTCAGAAAGTACGACTTCAAGCTCCTTAACATAGTCTTGCATCTTTCCATATTTGAGTGAAAGTTCCCCTCCTGAATTGTTCCCCATCATTCCACCAAGTGCATTTATAGTCTTCGAAGCAGTAAAACATGGCAGGAGTAAATCTTTTTCAAGTGTTTTCGGTTCAAAGTCACGATAAAAAATCCCTGGTTGAATTCTTGCTTCTCCTGAAATCACAACAGGACTTGCTCCATAAAAATGAGGTAAATATGTATAGTCTTCGACTGCACGAACTTCCTTTATCGTATTTAAGTAGCGCATACAATCGAGACTTATCGAATTGTTGAGTGAACCACCTGCCATACAAGTACCTGCGGAGCGCGGAGTAATAGAAAGCTCAGGATTGTCTTTTTTATTTTGAGATACATACGACACAAGCGCCGAAACATCATTTGCGTCTTTAGGATAAGCAACAACTGTAGGTTTTATTTCAAAAAGACTCGCGTCGCGACTATGTTTCTGTATAGCCTCGATAGAATTATCCAAATCGCCTTTAAAAAATGTCTTTAAATTTTGAAGTATGTCCATAAATAATTAAGAATCTATTAAATACCTTACAAAAGTATATCATGCTGTGGTAAAATGAATCCATGCAAAACTATGATTTTTTAGCTATCGGTGACATCGTTGTCGACGATTTTATTCGTCTCGAGGACGCCGAAGCATATTGTGATCTTGATCAAGAGCATTGTAAGATTTGTCTTCGTTTTGGCGACAAGGTTCCCTTTGCCTTTCACGAGGTACTGTACGCAGTTGGAAATAGTGGCAACGCAGCAGTCTCTGCATCTCGTCTAGGATTAAAATCTGCACACTCTGCAGTTGTGGGTGATGATGAATACGGTAAAAAATGCCTAGATGCTCAAAAAGCTGACAACGTTAGCACAGAGTACATCGAAACCGACCCAAAGCTTCCAACAAACTACCACTACGTGCTCTGGTATGGTCCTGAACGTACAATTCTTGTAAAGCATGCTCCGTTCGAACGACATCTTCCAAAGGACATGCCTGCACCTAAATGGATTTACCTCACATCACTCGGGGAAAATACTGAGGCGTTCCATCACGAGATTGCAGAGTGGCTTAATGCGCACCCAGAAACAAAGCTCGCATTCCAGCCCGGAACTTTTCAAATGAAGCTCGGCAAAGAAAAACTAAAAGATATTTACGCGCGTGCAAATATATTTTTCTGCAACTTTGAAGAGGCCCAAAGAATTCTTGGCAACAAAGAAACAAGCTTCGTAAAACAAATGAATTCGATCCACGAGCTCGGTCCTAAAATAGTAGTAATAACAGACGGTATCAAAGGTGCGTATGTACGCGACGAAGATGGGACAAATTGGTTTATGCCAGTGTATCCTCACACCCCAGTGGAGCGTACCGGCGCCGGCGATTCATTTTCTTCTACTTTCACCTCTGCAATTTCTCTTGGGAAATCTGTAGAAGAAGCGCTCCTTTGGGCGCCGATAAATGCAATGTCTGTCACACAGGAAATTGGAGCGCAAAAAGGACTACTTACTCAGGAAGAAATTAAAAAGTACTTAGATAAGGCACCGGCAGACTATAAACCGAAAAAAATATAGCGGAACTTTCAGATACAGCGCATTTCATTGTTGCTTCGCTCACTTGTTCCCGCAACGTACGTTCAAGTACGTTTTGGTCACAAGCTTCACTCGCGTCTCGAACTGCATCTGTCTATGAAAGTTCCTTAAAAATCCCGAGCAATTGCTCGGGATTTTTAATAGAGTTAGATAAAATATTTTATAATTGCAACTATCGCGATTAGGAAATAAACCAAATTTAGAGTGGCAGAAGGATACGCTTTGTCGTAAAGAGTTTCGCAACCAAGACAAAATGCACCAAACCCATTTAAAACAAGATATGAAATAGAACGAGGCGAAAGATATCCAAAACTTACCAGAAAAAAACAAAGTAGTATCGCACCAGACCCAAACCACCCTCCGGTCTCAATTATTCTTCCTTTTTTATCCATAAAAATTATTTACCTTTTCTATCGACAGCTCGCTTGATTGCTTCCATTATGTGACTTACGCCCATTCCGAAGTGTTCAATAAGTTCGGCCGGTGTTCCCGACTCTCCATATTTATCATTCATACCTAAAAATTCTATCGGCGTGGGAATAGTCGCAGCCAAACATTCTGCAACAGCACTTCCAAGACCTCCATGGATTTGATGTTCCTCTACTGTTACAAGCGTTCGAGTTTCTTTTGCGAGTGCAATAATCGCTTCCGTATCAAGTGGCTTTATAGTTCCCATGTTAAGCACCTTTACGCGGATACCCTCTTTTTCAAGCTTGTGCGCAGCCTTCATAGCATTATGTACAAGCGCTCCGCACACGATCACCCCAACATGAGCAATTCCATCAGTTTCAAAAAATACTTGTGCTTTGCCTATTTCAAAAGGAGTCTCGTCAGTTGTTATTATCGGACTTTTCTCACGAGCAAGACGTAGATACGCAGGAATACGTGCCTTTGCAAGAGCGAGTGTAGCCTTTCTTGCCTCGATAGAATCGCAAGGCGTGAGTACTACCATTCGTGGAAGGACTCTCATAAGAGCGATATCTTCAAGAGCTTGGTGTGTTCCTCCGTCGGGTCCGACAGAAACGCCGGCGTGACTTCCGACGACGACAACCGGCTGATCGTTATAACAAATAGTAGTACGAATCTGTTCCCAGTTACGCCCCGGAGAAAACATCGCATACGAAGAAACAAATGGATACTTACCCATTGCCGCCATTCCGGAAGCAACGGTGACGAGGTCTTGCTCAGCAACACCAACTTGAACAAAACGCTCTGGAAATTTATTTGCAAAAAGATGCATCTGAGTACTTTCGGTAAGGTCAGCACAAATACCAATTATATTTTTATCGGCTTCACCGGCTTTTAAAAGCCCTTCACCAAAACCTTTACGTATTGGTAGTTGTTCAACATCATCGTTCCAAATTTTTGGATTAAGTTTTAACTTTGGATTTATCATAACTTGTGAATTATTTATTATTAGTTTGTGAGAGTTTTACTTTCCTCAGAAATAAACTTATTTCCTTCATAAAGCATAAATATACCAATGATAAGAGGTAAACCCATGACAAAAATAAGCCGAGGCACGTCAATACCCTGCCCTATTCCAAAGCCGGCCATAAATATGAAAAGAAAGAAAAGTTGAATCGCAACCCACCCTAAGCAAAGGATGCCTATTACTATAACTATACCTCCAAATATTTTTTTCATATTTATTATGTGTTGTTTAAATTTTTGACTTAGCTTCTATCAACTCTTTCAAAGCTTGTTCGGCCTGCTCAGCATTTGGTGGATTACCATGCCATTTATATGCATGCTCCATGTATGAGACACCTTTTCCAGGGATTGTGTGAGCGAGAATTACTATTGGCTTTTCAAAAATAGTTTTTGCTTGCTCGACAGCAGTGTCTATGGCACGAAAATCATGTCCATCTACTTCGATAACATGCCAATTAAAGCTTCTCCATTTTTCAGCTAGAG
>JAGOPR010000016.1:0-12991 GCA_017991895.1 Minisyncoccota bacterium
AAAGGCCGATAAGTTAATTGTGCTTAGTTGTTAAATTTGTTTACGTTTTAATATGGTCCCATCGTCTAACGGTTAGGACACGGCCTTTTCAAGGCTGTAATCAGAGTTCGATTCTCTGTGGGATCACCGCTACAAAACTGAGCGCTCGTAAAGAGCGCCTTTTTTGTGCGGTGAGCCCAAGCGAGCAAACTTCTTTGCTCGCGACAGAGAATCGAAAGACTTTTCCATGTTCTGTTTACAAAACGAGAAAAGTACCTGGCTACGTGGTAGCCGATCAGCGTACTCGCTTCTCTGTGGGATCACCATTTCGTGCTAGCACGAGAAGTTTATATAAAACATTTTTGCAAAGATCTATTTAGTAGACAACTAGAAGTTTTTTAGGTTTCAAAATGGTAAAATGAACGTTATGTCTGAATATCAATTACCAGAAGATTTTAATAAAGATGAAACACCTGAAGAATACGTGGAAAATCGGTTGGCTGATATAAATCAGAATAAGGGATTTAACTATGTTCAAGTTCACCCAGAGTTTACAGACATAGAAAAATCAAGGAATGTGCAAAAAATAAATCTACTATGTGACGAGATTGAAGCCGACTTACCAAACATAGAAAGACTAATTAAAAAAATCAAAAATCATATAAGCTCGATAACGGAACAAACCAAAGTTGCCGCAGTATACTTACTCTTCGGGAGAGCATATAGCAACCTGCAAACAGCTCTTCTAGTTTGCAGGAACGGTAAAAACATGGAAGCAATGGAGTTATCAAGGTCTGGCAAAGAAGCGCTTGATTTACTTATGCTTTTCTTGGAAGACAAGAATAAGCCCCTATTAGAAAAATGGTTTAAGGGGAAAATAATCGGAAATGTTGACGCGCGCGAGTTTCAACACGAGCACTTAAATAAAGAACTGGCAGAAACATTTGGAAACGAAGAACAGCCCATAAAGGAAATGCTTAGTAGTGGCTATAAGATTATGTCTACATATACTCATAGTGGCTACGCTGGCTTATTAGATACTGTCGATGTATATAGACTTGATTTTGACTTCCATAAACAGTCTGGATATCACTACTCTATCGACAACTTTCACATTGTTCAAGATTTAAGAAATAAAATAATACTTCAGCTAAAAAATACCTTTCTTCATCTTAAAGATGGTGAAGTATTCAAGGAGGCAGACAGTCTCTTTAAGTCGCACGATAGCGGAATGACCGTGGAAGATATGAAGAGAGTTATTTCTAGGCATAAAAAATAAACACAATATAATATATGGATATATTATTAAAAAAATTAAAGACGAGGAATTAAATATACTATCTGATAGTCTTACTAGAGAGAATAAAGAAGTAAGTATTGAAAATCAATTTAAAATAATTCAAGAAAGGTTTAGCAATAAAATACCAAGAACCGTTCTTGCTACTTATAAAAAAACTACCCAGACCAAATTGTGGACTAGGTAGCTTAATGCGATTACTTCAAATTCAATTACCATTTTTCGCTCTTTGTGTAGGGGAGTGGCCATTTACCGTTTAACTTTTCATTGAACGTAAATGTACGCTTACCATCGCTGACCGTGAACATTTCATTCGGTATTTTTTTCACTACAAGACCAGCATCACTAAACGCGGCACGGAATTCCATCAAATACGTGGAGTCGTTGAAGAAATTTGTAGAAAGCCGTGCGTAGAAAACATCTGGGATTACCAAGTCATTTTTTACCATTAAAGCGCAGATTTCGGAGTAGTGGCAAAAAACATCCAGAGAGTCTTTGATTTTGGTGCTTGTCATTATCTCCTGACTTTTTACATCCTTATTTAAAAATGGAGGAAGGTATAGCCAGTCGTCGATATAAATCTCCCGCGCTTTGTAAACGTAGTTTACTTTAACGACACCTGCTCCTTGCTGTGGAACTAGGAATAGTGCACAGGTAAATCCGAGTGGCCAAAGGTTTCGGCTTTTGAAATGGATAAAGTTTCCATAATTTACATAGGTAAGAATAATGCCGTCCTTCTTTGCGTCTGCAATAACTTCCTTTGCGTATTCATTACTGAACTCATTGTTGTTATGCAAAGTCGCGAGAAAGGCGATTCGGTCTCCAGTGGGGACGCAACCGCTGTTCGCGTGACGAACCGCTTTTGCAAAATCTGCTGGCGGGTTTTCTTGTGCCGAAACGATATTTGTTGCCATTAGCATGACAAGGAATATCTGTGTAATTGTCTTTTTCATTGTATGCGTGTTTGATTTGGTGACCACAAATGCCCAGATTGAGAACTTCTGGTCACCAAACAAACTCTTTTTAAATGAACTTAAGATTGAAATTATACCATATTAGATGCTTGAAGTCAATTTAGGTAAAACTTAATATAGTATTTCGCTTCAAGTATATTTAAAATGTTACACTTAGAATATGGATTATAAGGTCATCATTAGTATCGTCGCGGTCGCGCTGTCGTTTCTCGGATATGGGATTTACATACGCGACATTGTTCGGAGAAAAACCGTTCCGCATGCTTTTACTTTTTTGATTTGGAGTATTGCGAGCTCGACAACATGGGCTCTGCAAGTACATGGAGGCGCAGGTGTGGGAGCATGGATTACTTTTGTTGTTTCAGCTATCTGTATCTTTATATTTTTTCTGTAACTTAAATACGGTGAAAAGGATATTACAAAACTAGATATTTTATTTTTAGTATTTTCTTTAATCGCTCTCGCACTTTGGCTTGTAGCAGAACAGCCCGTGTGGTCGATGGTGCTACTCGTTGCGACTGATGTGCTTGGATTTGGGCCAACCATTCGAAAATCATGGAGCAAACCCCATCAGGAAAATTTGTTTACTTGGGAGCTTACGGCGTTTAGGCATGGGCTGGGTATCATTGCGCTTGAAAGATTTAACATTTTGACACTTTTGTATCCTGTAACTTGGGTAGTGGTAAACGCACTATTTAGCATATTTTTGATTATACGTAGACGTAAGCTAGCTAAGGAGAACGGGAATACACCTTCGTAGCTAAACGGCTCATCTACCGGTAGATGAGCCGTTTAGCATTTTTAGGCAAAGTTTAACCCGTGGCATTGTGTGCCACGGGTTTTGGGTTAATTAATACGGTTAAGTTAAGTCGAAGTCATTTCTACAGCTTGTGGGTTTAGGCAAAATGGCCCAAGAGTATTAGTTCCACGAAAGCTAAGAATTGCTTTTGTGATCATGTCCGCACACTTAAAGTTTGCGTACAGTGTTGTTGCGCCAAGGTGCGGAAAGCAGTATACGCTTTCAGGCATAGCTTTCTGCATAATCAATGCGGGCACACTACAGAAGTCTGTGATAAACCGTAAATTGCGGTCGGGAATAAAAGTACACATTGCTGAAAGGTCAAAACTATCTCCACGTGCTAGATCAGCCCAGATTGAGCCATGTTTTGCGCGGGCAATAATTTCATGTGTGCATTTTACCTCCTCTCCAGAAGTGTGCGAAGTGATAAAGTCACATTCGTGTATGATGTGTTTAATTTGGTCATCATATACAGGTGTAACTCTGTTGTCGGTAAGCGAATCAAGTTGACTGTCCAAGTCATTTACATATACTTTCATACCGCAGAATAGCGCGATTTCGGCAACAAGTTTGCCAATATCACCAAATCCGATAATGAGTATCGTTTGACCCTCGTGGAAAACATCACCTATAAACTCGTTTTTCCTTACTTCCAGCTCATTTTGCGTTTCTTCCGTAATTTCACATTCCTGCGTAGCTTTTCTTGCACTAAAGATATTGTGCAATACTGACTCAATGTACATCATAGCGGTTCGTGCCACAGAAAGTGCGTTTGCACCTTTTGCGTAAAAAACCAGTATGCCTCTTTTTGTAGCCTCAGCAACCGAAATCTTTTTAGGATTTGTTGCGAGTAGTGCAATAATTTTGCATGAGGGTATTCGTGCAAAATCTTCATCAGTCTTGAATGATGTTTTTGTTCTTATAAAAACAATTTCAGCATCTTCAAGTTTTTCTGCAAGAACATAGTTTACGCCGAGCATTTTTTCTAAGTTTGCTGCGGTCTTGTCGATAACGAAATACTTAATTGGTTTTTGCATATCCTCAGATTTAATTTTCAAAGGTTATTACCCAGCTATTTCATAAGGTGTATGATTTATATAGCGCGAGTAACGGCATCCAATATCGGAGCTCGCTTTTGTTGCCTAAAAGCAATAAAAGCGAGCTCCTAAAGTGGTGCTTCGCCGTTTTGAGTAATTTTCTTCATATTACCACTTTTTTATGCTCAGTCAAAAATTGAAAGGAGGCGCAATAGCGCCTCCCGTTTAAGTGATGAAATGATATTTATTTCTTCTTGAATTCTTCTGCAATTTCCGATAAGTCGGTGATAAGTGCACTTTGGTGCTCAAGAGTTTGGCTCCAAAAGTTTGCGATGCGAAAGTGTGTATCACCAAGATAGTCATACCCTTTGCCCGATATGCGTCCACGCGTAAGTAGCTCGGAGTAAACTCTTTTTCCGCCACCATCTACTCCTTGAGCATCTATGCACAAGGTTGTTTGAGAGCGATGTGTAGGGTCTTCAACGAATGGCCTGTAAACACTGTGGTTGTCAAAATAACTGTAGAGGAATTTCGATTTTGCTAGGGTGGTATTAAATAATACATCCTTGCCAACGCTTAAATAATATTTTAGCGTTTTGTTTAACATCCAGATCTGGCGAACGGCCGGAGTTTCGGGAGTTTGCCATTTTCTGCGAAACTTTTCCAGACGTGTGATGCAATGGTAGCCTTGTATTGGCCTAATTTTTTCCATTGCTACAGCACGTTCGTACGCGTCTTCGCTCACAATAATGTAAGCGGCACCAGGGTCGAGGCAATATGCTTTTTGTAACGAAGTGAAGCTGTAATCTGCATCAGCAAGATTACGCTTGATAAGCGGAGATTCGGAAACCGTGTCTACGCATATTAGCGCGTTCGGGAAACGCCTTTTTAGTATGCTAATGTCCTGCATTGTCGAAGTTCCCATACTCGTCTCGTTATAAGTAAGTGCAAGAAGGTCAGGATTGTTTTTGAATGACACCTCATGCAAATTGGGTGATGTACCGTCCTTAACAACGTATGGCTCTGCTTCGCGCCATTGGTCACCACTTACTTCGTACCATCTTTTGCTGAATGCTCCCTGTACTATATGACCGCTAAACTTATCAGCGAGATTTAGTATCGATAGGTGCATTGCTTCTGTGCCGCTTCCTACAAAATAGATGCGGTGCGTGTCCGGAATATCAAGTATTTCATGTAAGAAACAGGAAGTTTGTTCATACAGGTTTTGAAATTCTTTACTACGATGCTCCATCGCTGAAACTTTGTCCGTGATTGCTTGTTTAGCTATCTCGTCATAAAAACTGTTGGGCTCTGTTGGTCCAACGTTGTAGTTGATTAGACTTTTCATTTTTCGATATTTGGTTTTTAAAATTGTTCAAAAATTGTTGGATGTATATGCTGAGTTGATTATTTTTGATTTTATTTATTCGCACTCTACATTAAAAAAGATATTGTGTCAAAAGGGTAATTTGGGGTTTCGCCCGCCTATTTTTGGAAAAAAGTAGGCTGGCGGGTATACTCTACAAATGCAAAAGACAGACGTAATAATACTCGCAGGAGGCTATGGAAAACGCATGCAGAGCGATTTGCCTAAGGCTCTCGTAACTTTAGGCGGTAAAGCGCTTATAGAGCATGTAATAGGGGCTGTAAAAGGCTCTGGTATATCAGAAAACCCGATAATTGTAGTAGGCCAGAAAAGAGACGAGCTCATGAAAGCTCTCGGAGATGGATATAGATTTGCAGTACAAGAAGAACAGCTTGGAACTGGGCACGCGGTGATGTCGGCGATGTCTTATGTAAAGGACGAATGCGAATCTGTACTCGTTTTGTATGCTGATCATCCTTATGTAACTAGCGAAACAATTAAAAAGCTTTCTAAACTCAGAAAAAATGAGGACGCAACTCTTGTCATCGCTACTGTACAACTGCCAGATTTTTCAGGATGGTATAACGTGTTTCAAAGCTTTGGAAGAATTAAAAGAAATGAAAATGGGGAAGTCGTGGGAATCGTTGAGGCAAAAGACGCGACAGAGGACGAGAAAAAAATACAGGAAGTAAATCCTGCGTATTTTTGCTTTGAAAAAAAATGGCTAGAAGAATCGCTTTCGAAAATTGATAATAAAAATGCGCAAGGAGAATACTACTTAACTGATTTGGTTAAAATTGCGGTGAGCGAGAAGCAAAAAATCTCGACTTTGAAAATAGAGGCAAGGGAAGCACTTGGGACGAATTCAAAAGAAGACCTTGAAGCAGTTTCCAGCTTATAGGTTTCAGTTGTCAGTTTAAATGCAAATGCATGAGCCCGAATTTACCAAAGGTAAATTCGGGCTCATGCGCAGTAACCTGTAAACTACTTCGTTCTATGGAGCCACAAATAGATGTCTTCCAGTGCACGTACTGCATCGCCAGCGGCGATGTTGTTTTGGTGGTAGAGCACGTCAGTAACATCTCCTGCAGACCAAATGCCTTCAACAGAAGTTTTTTGAGTTTTTGGGTCGATTTTTATTTGTCCGCCCATTGTAACTTCAACTAGATTGCGTGCGAAGTCAGAATTTGGAAGCTGTCCTATCTCAACGAAAATACCTTTTGCTCCGATTTTTTCTTCTTTTCCGTCAGCGTATTTTATAGTCATTCCTTCTACAAAATCCCCGCCGTATACATTTACAAGGTCAACTTCAGTGATGAGTTTAAACTTTGAATCCTTTTTTGTTTGAGCGACAGTGATTTCGTCGGCACGTAGAGTCGCACTACGATTTATGAGAGTAACACTTTTACAGTATGCAAGAAGTTGAGCGGCTGTCTCAAATGCGGCATTTCCACCACCAATCACTATTACATCTTCGCCAGAAAACATTGGACCATCGCACGATGCACAGTAGGTGAGTCCTTTGTTCTCATACTCTTTTGCTCCTGCAATTTCAAGGGCGCGACGCTTTGAACCTGTTGCGACGAGGACAGAGCGAGATTCTATTTTTTCTCCGGTACTAGTTGATACAGAAAAAGCTCCGGCCTTTCCTTCGATTCCATTCGCAAGAACACCTTCTTTTACAGTAAGAATGTCGCCGGCATACTCCATGACGTGAGTTTTAAAACTCTTCGCCAAGTCCGCACCACTTATATGGGGAGTGCCAATCCAGTTCTGGATATCAGTAGACACGTTTGATTGTCCGCCGAACTCGCCAGCGATAAGAATAGTTTTAAGTTGTTTTCGAGCGGCATAAACGGCTGCGGCTGTTGCAGCTGGACCACCACCGATGATTACGAGATCAAACATAAGTAAAGTATTTTAGAAATTAGTATGTTAGTAAGCTAGAGAAAACAAGCCCGATGCGCAAATACATGGTCTATATTCTAATATACTAATTACTAATATACTAGAACCTATTTTTTAGGTCGTCGGAGAAATGCTGGTACGGCACTCCAATCGTCTTCTTCTCCAAATGAAGGAACTTCATCCTTTTCAACTTTTTCTGCACGTTTAACGAAGTCGCTTGTCATAGGAGCTGTAGCTTGAACTGATGCAGGAGATTCCTTTACCGGCTCCTTTTTTTCTACGGCAACTGGCGCACTTTGGAATGATGGCTGAAAGAGAGAACGTTTTGGAGCATCTGTAGGGAAGCCTGTTGCAATAACAGTAACTTTTACTTCACCTTTCTTTAGACGTTCGTCACGGATGGTTCCGAAGATAACTTTTGCTTCCTTGTCGATAGATTCAGTGATAACTTTCGCAGCTTCCTGAATTTCGTGGATTGTGAGGTCGTCGCCACCACTTATTGCAAAGAGTACACCTTTTGCACCGTTGATTGAAAGCTCGAGAAGTGGGGAATTGATAGCTTCTGTTGCTGCCTTTGCTGCACGTCCTTCGCCAGAACCTAGACCAATACCCATGAGAGCGCTTCCTGTGTCTGCCATTATTGCCTTAATGTCGGCGAAGTCTACGTTGATGACACCCGGAGTTGTGATGAGGTCGGAGATACCTTCTACGGCCTGCTGAAGAACTGAGTCACAGAGTGCAAATGCATCACGGAATCCCATCTCTTTTCCTGCAATCTGAAGAAGCTTGTCGTTTGGAATTACGATGATAGCGTCCACTTCCTTTTCGAGTTCGGCGAGACCTTCGTTGGCAATACGTCCGCGCTGGTTACCTTCGAAGAAGAATGGTTTTGTAACTACGGCAACAGTAAGGATACCTTGTTCTTTTGCGCTACGTGCAACGATAGGTGCTGCACCTGTTCCTGTTCCGCCTCCCATTCCGCAAGCGATAAATACCATGTCTGAACCTTTGATGACATCCTGAATTTCAGCTTTGGTTTCTTCTGCAGCTTGCTTTCCGATATTCGGATTCATTCCAGCACCAAGTCCGCGTGTAAGATTTTTTCCGATGTGGATTTTTTTGTCAGCAAGAGAATTGTGAAGGTCTTGTGTATCAGTGTTCATTACGATGAACTCAACACCACGAACCTTTGCATTGATCATGTGGTTGACCGCGTTCTTTCCGGAACCGCCAACGCCGATGACTTTGATGCGTGCGAATGTTTCTATATCAGGATTTACTTTTGCCATATGAAATAAGGGGTTTCCAGAGCTCGCGCTCGGATACCGGTAAAGTGCTAAAGGTGATTAATGAACTTTCGTCATTCTAGCAGATATTTGGAAAAAGCAAATGTGTGTATTTTGCTTGACATAGTGCAGTATCGGCGTACAGTAAAAGTAGAAATACATTTCACTTGAACTTTAAAAATACAATGTTATGTCTTTAAAAAGAAATAAGGAGCCGTACCCAACTCCGTTGGGAAATTTTATGTTTGCTCAGTCACTCGAGCAACACTACCTCGATAATCCGGCAATTCAATTTCCGGATGAACCAGTACAAAAGACGCATGTCAAAAAAAGTAACGTGGGCACCGTGCTGTTTATTGTATTTCTTGTTCTCGCTGCCGGCGCAACACTGGCCTACTTTTTGCATAATGGCCAAATCAAGTTTTAATTAAGTATTTTTTTTTAAAAAAGCCCCGCTCGATGAGCGGGGTACTTTTTTACCCAAAATTATGGAAGAAACTGTCTCAAGAATTCTTTGAATATTCCTTTTGCACTTCCGCCACCGCCTTTTCCTCGAGGTGATTCACCGTTTTCTTTTCCAAGAATAGCGAGACCATACGAAACAAACCATGATGAGTCTCGTACAGGACCTTTCATGTTTGATAGAAGCTCTTGTGCTCCTACGCGTGATGGCAGGCGAAGCATATCTTTTGCGAGTCCTTCGACAAGAGCGTGTCCGGCACCACCACCTGTAATAACAACACCAGCCGGAAGAAGTCCACTACGTTTTATCTTTTTCAAATATCCGTCGATTAGTTCGAAAATATCAGACAAACGTGCCTCGATAATGTCGTCCACTTTTCGCTTTGGATAGCTCGTTGCCATAATGCTTCCAGTTTTGATACTTTCGGCTTCTTCAAGTGTGATACGAAAACCAAGCGCGATGTCGTTTGTGATATCCGTCGAACCAATAGGGAATACTGAAAATCCGATTAAAACTCCATTTTCAAATATTGCGATCGATACTGTTTCCGCACCGATGTTTACGAGCATTACTCCGACAGCACGTTGTCTATCAGTAAGTGCTATTTCACTAGCTGCGACAGAAGACGGCACAACGTCTACCACTTCCACTCCAGCCTCAGCGGCGGCAGAAAGTAGGTCGTCGAGATGTTGAGCAAGGCATGTTATAGAGAGTATTTTTACTTCAAGCTTTACACCGTGCATTCCTTCAGGTTTTCCGGGGACGTCTTTGCCATCTAGTTTCCAAGACACAGGCGAGCTGAAAATAATTTTTCTATTTTTAAGTTCAATTGCTTCCTCAGCTTGGGTGAGAGCAGTTTTTATATCAAAGTTTGAAACTTCTCCGTCGGATTTTGAAATGATTGCACTACCATTTGAATTCTCGGCAGAAAGACTTGTGCCACCGATAGAAAAAATAGCACGCTTGATTGTGATGCCACTTTCTTTTTCTGCAAGCTCTACAGAACGACGGATTGAAGATACTGCATCAGGTAGATTTACGATGTAACCATGCCGGACACCTTTTGTCGGAGTTGCAACGGAAGTAATAACGTCAGGAGTACTTGCATCTTTAGGCCAAGAAAGAACCACGGTCCGTGTGACCATTGTTCCTAAATCGATTCCAACTGTGATGGTAGATCTTGCCACAAAAAATAAGCGCTAGGAAAAAATTTTAAGAAATTTTTTCTCCTGCTTCTCCATTGTACTACCGTGGTCGTATCCTTTCAAATGTAACATTCCGTGGATAACGAGGAAAAGTAGGAATTTTGATGAACTCATCGAAAAATTTGGAGCATCAGCGCGTGAAGTTTTTAAATCGAGTACAAGTTCGCCAGAATTTTTGCTCAATGGAAACGAGAGCACATTTGTCGGTTTATCTTTCTGCCGATAAGTAAGATTTAGTCTATGTGATTCTTTTGGAGTTACAAGCGCAACAGAAAGATCGTACTCGCTACCGAGTATTTCATTCTTTAAACGATCAAACGGCAAGCGTGGTGGCTTGCCGTTTGTCATGTTTGTTATCTGGCTTCTCATTAAAAATTTATCTTCGAGGTCCACCTTTTGCTTTCTCTACCCATTTTCCAAGCTTTTTAAGACGTTCTACTTCTTTTCCGCGCTTAAGACGGTTTAGAGCAGAAGTCTTTCTATCGAGTTTTGATGGAGCGCGTTCGTTGTAGCGCTGACCTTTTACTGTACGAACGATACCAGATTCTTGAACACGGCGACTAAATCGTCGGATAAGAGTCATGTTGCTCTCGTTTGATGCCTTCTTTACTTCGATTGTTGTTTTACTATTCATTAGGATTTGTTACTTATAATTAATGTGTCTTTGATTTTGCTTATTAAAACTCCCGTTTTTCGATTAACTTTGTAATTTCTTACGGGACTTATGTGAAGGGGAGTTTAGCATAACACTCGAAAGAATACAAGATAGAATACTTGTCCATAGTCAGTAGAAGAACACAAGTTTGACTTTTGTCAAAAAATTGTGTATAAATAACGTTAAATCAAACTCAAACAAATTTAAAACCTCAAAAACACAACTTTATGAGTAGCAAAGTTATGATTATCGGGAAAGATGATGCTGAAGCAAAAAAAATATCAGCATTTTTTATTGTATCTGGATACAGCACTGTGGTTTTCACATCTGTTCACGATGCAAAACTTAACTACGAACGCAACAAATATTTTCTCGTTGCATCAGCGTACGAGTTGAATAACGAGTTTGGTACAGAGCTTCGCGAGTGGTTCGTTGAAATGGGATACCCGCAAAATTTCTTGCTTGTGTCGTCGAAAGAAGAACATAAGTATGTGGCCTCGGGAAACAACGTGCCATTCATGCTGATGGAAAATGTGGCAACAAAGCTTCCATATATATTGGAAGAATTTCGAAAACGAGATGAACAAATGGCTTAACAAAAGCCGAGCGGTGGGAATATTCCCACCGCTTTGCATTTTTACTACAGTAAATTGTCGGGATTAATTGATACAACGGTATCATCAGGAAGTTTTGCCAGTGCTTCGCGTATTGTTTCCGACAGTCCTTTTCCGTCTAATAAGGAATGAATAGACCACTCATTTGAATTTGGTCGAATTACTGCGTGCACCGCAGTTTCGCGTTTGCCTTTTGTAACGACTAGACTTTCAAAAATGTCAGGAGAAAATGGAGAAAGGATTTCATTTAAATAATCACGTGCCGCGTTTTTTTCAGATTCCTTTCCACGCCACGATATTTTTACTATCGAGGCAAACGGTGGATAGTGATATTCTTCGCGGTCGCGTAATTCATTTCGATACCATGTAGAATAATTGTTTGATTTTACAAGCTCGAGTATCGGCTCGTCAGGATTTTTTGTTTGAACATAAAGTTTGCCACGCGTACGTTCGGCGATGGACAAAAAGAGTTCGATAATACGCTCGTTTGTTCGATAACTTGGAATATTAAATAAAGTATCGAAAGAAACAATAATCGAATCCGTTATATCTTCGCTGACATAGAATAGTGCCATTTCGGTGCCGACAAGAATCCCAGAAGTTGCACTACGAAATTGTGCGGCGACTTTACGTGCTTCCGATTTTGATGGAGTAGCCTCGCGGTCGATTCGGAATGTTGGTATATCCGGATAGAGTCTTCGGATTTCATTTTCAACATGCTCTGTACCGGTCCCAAGAGGAGTAAGATTCCAACTATTACATTTTACACATTTTTGCTCGGACGGTGTGTGGCGCTTACACTTATTGCATATAAATACGCGGTGCTCTCCGCCAGAATAAAGTACGAGTGGCGCAGTACAGTATTCGCAAGAAAGTATTGTTCGACAATCTCTACATTTAGTAACGGTAGCAAGTCCCGTGCGTAGCGCAAATGCGAAAATTTTTGATTTTGAGCTCGCAACCGTTGACAGCCGTGTCCTCATTTCGTTTGAAAGTGCGGGTATTTGTTCTCCACGCGCACGAATAGGCAATTCGTCAGGAATCCCGTGCGGAATAATTTCGAGCATAATCGGAGCAAGCGCGCGAAATGTAATCGGGGCGACTGTTCCGAACTCATGAGATTCATAGCGGCCAAGTGTCTCTACGCGGAGGAGGCTGTCGCTTACGATATATTTTTTGCCGGACGTGCGTGCAAAAATTTCGATCAAAACTCGAAAGTCAAAGGATGGAAACGACGGAGTGTTGTACGCGGTAGAGCTTTCGTGTTCAAGAATTATCGTAGTTGAATCATTGCGCAAAAGCGACGCATACGTAGGAGTACAAATTATGAGAAATGAATGGACTTCGTCACGCAATTTTTTAAGCACGGTTGCAAGCTTTTTCTTCGGTAGCTCGCTATGAAGTGTCA
>JAGOPR010000016.1:13091-16012 GCA_017991895.1 Minisyncoccota bacterium
GTTGAATCATTGCGCAAAAGCGACGCATACGTAGGAGTACAAATTATGAGAAATGAATGGACTTCGTCACGCAATTTTTTAAGCACGGTTGCAAGCTTTTTCTTCGGTAGCTCGCTATGAAGTGTCACAACGAAGTCTGCGATACCACGAGAAAGTGATTCAGAAAAAAGTTCGCAGTCAGCAATTGTAGGACAAACTAGAGTAATCGATTCTTTTTTTGCGAAAGCTTCTCTGACAAACGTGCGATAAAAACTTATTCGGTCATCAAGTGGGGCTTGAAAAAGTAAACGTTCAGGAAGTGCTGGAATGTCGGATGTTTTGTTGTCGGAAGTTTTTTCGTCATGAGAAAAAATTCCATAAAATGAATAATCTGGGATCAGTAGATTTAGTATTGTTCCACGAGTAGTGCGATAGTACTGCGATGCAAGACGGGCGGTTTCAAAAAGTGATGGCGGGACAGGTGAGCCATCCTTTATTTTTAATATTTTTTTTAATGAAAAAGAGCCAGACTTGATTGCCGATTTTTCGTCGCGGGCATCACGCGACCCGACAACGATTGCATCGATGCTTTTCGAGCGGATCGGCACAGAAACAACCGATCCGTCTTTTACAGGCTCGGCTGAGAAGTACGTAAGCGAGTCTTTTGGTAGTCCACGCTTGATAGGGATTACTTCGATGATCCACATGAGGTCATTAAACCACAAGAATAAAAAATTATGAAAATATATCTCTTGACCTTTGAAACGAGAGGAGTACGCTTAATATAATTAAAAAAAGATTTTATGGATACCGTGCGGAGAGTACTCGTTGAATTTCTTTTGCCATTTATTGTGTCGTGCATGCTTACGCTCTTTACAATTTTGATTATTAACACTATTGCTGGAATTTTTTTAAGTTCTGTCATGCGTGAACATGAATGCTTAACACTGTTTGCAGAATTAATCATTCTGGCGTTGGTTATGAGTTCATTTTTTCTATACTTTCAAAAAATCGCAGTCAAATTTTATGGCAAATGTACAAAAAGGGACCCGACATTATAAATTGTTTGGTCCTTTTAATATAATCATATTTAGCATATAATCCGCACACTATGTTTGGTAAAAAAATCGGTATCGACTTGGGTACAGCAAACACCCTCGTATATGTTCCGGGTAAAGGCATCATATTGAATGAGCCCTCTGTCGTTGCTGTGTCCGAACAGGATAATTCGATTTTAGCCATAGGTACGGAAGCTAAAGACATGATAGGAAAGACACCTGAGTCTATTATTGCTTACAGGCCAATGAAGGACGGCGTGATCGCAGACTATAGAGTGACTGAGGCAATGCTTCGATATTTTATTGGAAAGGCGCTTGGAAAATGGAGTTTCTTTAAACCTGAAGTAATGGTTTCTGTTCCAGCGGGAATAACGAGTACCGAACGACGTGCAGTGGTAGAAGCTGCGTTACGTGCGGGAGCAAAAAGCGCTTACGTTGTAAAAGAACCAATTCTCGCTGCGATCGGCGCTGGGATTCCAATTCACGAATCAAATGGTCATATGATTGTAGACATAGGTGGAGGAACGACAGACGTTGCCGTCATCGCACTTGGAGGAATCGTAGCTTCAACATCAGTTAAATGCGCAGGAAATAAAATCGACCAAGCAATAACAGACTATATAAAGAAAACTTTCAATCTTGCTATTGGAGATAAGACCGCCGAAAATATCAAAATCCATATTGGTGCCGCGGTTCCGCTCGAGGAAGAGCTTACAATGACTATTAAAGGACGTGACTTTGTTCAGGGACTTCCACGTACGGCACAAGTCTCTACAAATGAAATTGTAAGAGCGATTGATCCAGAGTTACGGCAGGTTGTAAAAGCGATTAAGGATGTACTCCAAGAAACGCCACCAGAACTCGCCGCTGATATTATTGAACAAGGTATTATTATGACCGGTGGAACAAGTCAGCTTCGTGGGTTCCCAGAACTTATTTACCGTCGTACGGGCGTAAAGGCAAAATTGGCCGACGACGCACTATTTTGTGTTGTGAAAGGTACTGGTGTAGCACTTGATCACCTAGATACGTATAAGAAAACGATACTCAGTAAACGTAAGTAGTATATTAGTAGTTTAGAATATAGTAGATAGACAAATACAAGCTGGTACGAGTCTATATTCTAATATACTATGTTCTAATATACTTATGACCAATCTATTTCACGCACATATAGTAAGTGGCAATCGAGAGGATACGCGAGATGTTATTCGTAATCTTCTTGAACCACACGGCGTGATTAAAAAAAATAGTTCTGACTATCTCGAAATTGAACGCGTGACTTTTTCAATAGATGATGCGCGAGAACTAAAGGCATGGCAGAGTCTTGTTCCTGCTCTCGGAAGCAAAAAAGTTTTCGTAATTTATACCGATTTTATTACGCGAGAGGCAGAAAATGCGCTTTTAAAAACCTTTGAAGAGCCAGTTGCCGGAACACATATAATTTTATCTGTTCCTTCGCACGAGGTATTACTGCCGACTTTGCTATCGCGCGTTCGAGTCATAGAGTCAAAATCTGAGTCGACAAATGCCCTAGCAAGTAAATTTGTTAAGTTCACAGTCGCGGAAAGAATGGAATTTTTATCCGAGTTCCTCGAAAAAAGTGACAGTGACGATGCCGGAGCAGAGATAAGACAGAAAACGCTTTCGTTGTTAAATGGTTTGGAGCAAATTCTGTCGAAGGATGCTAAAAAAAATATGAAAAGTATCGGATTAATTTTTGAATATAAAAAATACTTACAAATGTCTGGAGCGTCTTCGAAAATGATTCTTGAAACTCTCGTGCTGACAGTTTAATGGCCGGTACTTTTTTTGAAAAAGTCCGGCCGTGAAATTAAAATTTTAAGATAAGTCCTTTAGGCAATTTTGCTCCAACAAGAGCAT
>JAGOPR010000017.1 GCA_017991895.1 Minisyncoccota bacterium
CGGAGGCACTATCTAGGTCTACCTCGTCAGTAATTTGCGCAGAAACGCTACCCGCCATCGGGTAAAATACGAAAACTGTAAGTAGGACAAGAAAAAATCTTTGTACCATGCTTAAAATAGTATACCACGCAAAATACACGGGCAACCAAAGTTTATCCGTGTGTTTTGTTAGCTTACCGCCCTAGAGAGTTCGTTCTTTGCTTTTTGGATTGAAAGAATCTGGGAAGGGTCACTCGTTATGAGTTGGTCTTCTGTGTATGAGGCAATAATTTTTATAGCTACGTGTTTTAGGCCCGCGAAGAATATTCCCTCACCTTTATTACATTCTAGGAGGAGATATTTTTCCTCATCTGTAAGATTGAACGTTTTTTGAAGGGTGTCTACGGTTGAAGGTGATTGTTTAAGAAGGAGCTGAAGTGACGAGTTTGTAACTATAGGCACTCCGTATGGGCTTTTCATAAAGTCGCCCACGTCTTGGGTAATCGTGGCAAGACCGAGGAAGTATTTTCGCCCACGCTTGGCGATTGAGAATAGGAAAGATGCAGTGTCATCTGATTTCATCATCCACCATGCCTCATCAACCACAAGAAGTCGTTTTTTAATATTTTTTCGAACCTCATTCCATATAAAGTGCGTGACTATGTACATTGCTGTTGGTTTCAAATCATCTTCCATATCGCGGACAGAGAAGACAACAAATTTTTTGTTGATGTCTACGTTTGACGGCTGGTTTAGGAACCCCGACCATGAACCTTTTGTGTATTTAGAAAGTCTTGAGACTAGTGACTCTGTCCCCTCCATACCAGCTAGGACCATTTCAAAGTCAGACAATAGTGGTGGTTCAATTTGTGAAAAGTCAGATTCCGGAGTGATGTCCTTGATTGCGTAAGTTTCCGAAATGGCGCGGTCGATAAGCGCATCTTCTTCTGGCGTGAGCCCCCCGAGCATGATTCGGAAAAGACCGACTAGATTAATTATATTTCCACGGAGAACATCCGCTCCTGTTTCCCCTAACCCAGGGATAGGAAGGTCAAATGGATTGATATGACTATCTGAGTTTAGTGAGATATTGAAGTACCTTCCCCCCAATGCTTCGGCAAGGCGTTCGTATTCACGTTCTGGGTCGATGACAATGACTTCAGTATCAAACATCAGACTTCGGATGACTTCTAGTTTTGTTGCGTATGATTTTCCGGCACCAGAGGTTGCAAAGATAATTGAGTTGTAGTTGTCGAGGCTAAAGCGGTCGAAAATAATGAGTGATGAGTTGTGGCGGTTTACGCCGTATAGGACTCCTTTGTCGCTAGTGAGATCGAACGACACAAAAGGGAAAAAGCTTGAAAGTGGCTCGGAATTAAGCTTTTGATAGACTTGGAGGTGGTCATCTTCAAGCGGCAGTACACTTTTAAACCCGTCATCTTGCTGGAAAAGTGCTGGCTTAAGATAGATAAGCTTGGACTCGAGCATTGTCTTCATTTCATTTTCAATTTTATATAGCCCAGCTTCGTCATCTGCGTAAATTGTGATGTATAACCCGACATTAAACATTTTTTCTTGAGCTTGAGTAAGACGATCTCGAAGGTCTTCGAGATTTTTGTAAGCCATATCAAGTGCTGGGTCGCGCACGACTCCTTTGGCTTCGCGTGCCATTATCTGACTTTGAACTTCTGCCACTTTTTTCTGGAAGTCACGAAGAATTTGAGTCGTATCAATAGTGTGAATCGTAATCGAAATATCAAAAACTTTGTCGAGGTTTATTATTGGAGAAAGCCAGTTGTCGGTAAGTGTCGACGGGTATGAAATAACAAAATATGTTCTAGCGATTTTGTCTCCGAGATTTATAGATTTTGATTGTATCTCAAGCGCTGACGGGGCGATAATGTCTCGGAGTTCAAGCGTTGCTGCTTCATATATTTGCTCCGGAAGAACAGGCATAGCATTTGCCTCAATCCGAGTGTCGGAGATTGCTTTTTTGTTCTTATTACCAAACAATGAATCGAATAATCCCATATAGTTTTATTGAGTGTTCATACTTTTTTCAAATCTAACAGCGGGTTGGATATCTCCTGGGTTGAAAGTTCTATAAAATAGTTCGATCACCTCCTCTGTCTTGAGACGCTCGGTTCGAGCCCCGCAACTTTCAAGTCCGCCAACAACAACACTTACACGCTCGTCTAATTGCGTCTGTTTTTCTTCGAAACTTATTTCAGCTGCAGATTTACCGCTGAAGTTTTTTGGTTTTTTACTGCCGAATAGGTTACTAAAAAACCCGCTCTTCGATGAAAGTGCCGCTTCCTCATACGGGACCACTACGTAGAATGTTTTTCGCATTATTGAAACTTGTTCGGTAAATTCTCGAATGAAATTTATATAACCAGCGGTTTGGATTTTAAGTAATGGTTCGTGTTGAGCTTTCATTCGTTCGTCGAGCGTCAAAAGATATGGTCGGATATCTAGTCTTCGTGATTGGACCACGATTTGAATTGGAAAATTGATTGAATTTAAAAAAGATTGAAATTGACTTATTGTCGCCATCTGTTCGTCTGCCGATTTTAGAGCGAGGTTGGTCGAAGAAACAGCTACGATGGCTCGGAGACCTCCGTCTTTTAGCACAATCGTACCCCCACGCACCTCTTTGATGGGGACGAAATCTTGTGTTGGTCGAGCAGATATTGGCACGAAATGATTATATCACTGGAGCACGATAAGATTAAACTTTATTTGTTATTTTAACGGCCTTTACTATCCAGAACGTCTAGTCCCCAAGACAGGTCATGTAGTTTTGATTCTGTCATGGTTGGGATATAGGCGTGGAGATTTTTCTGATTGTTAGCATCTGTTTTTTTTATGTCTTTGCTGACTTTATTTTTCTTCCATATATAAAGTTTGTCACGTACACCGAAAGTAAAAGCAGATTCTATAATATTTATGAACGGTTTCCCGTTAAATTTAATGAAGGCGAGAACAACCGAAAGTGCTCCAATAGCAGGGACAAGTATTAGAGATGCGTACGTAGGCAATGTCTTAATGACTATATAGCAAAGTCCTCCGCCTCCAACAACGTACACAAATTGACGGAACGTAAGCGGTCCGAAAATTTTGTCTTCTACATCAATAAATTGTGGTACATCGAATCTCATAAAGGTAGGTTTTAGTTGTTAGCTTATAGCTTTAAGCTTTTTAATCATAACATTTAACATTTTTTGTACTTCAATTAAAAGTCCTTCTATTTCTGTATACTCACCAAGCGTACCAAAGGAAAGTTCTTTACTTATGATAAGTTCGGTTTCTAGCTCAGTGCAAGAACCTAAAGAAAAATGCAAAAAATTAACAAAATCTTTCCGCGTGTTTCTTCCTCTTCCCTCGGCAATATTTGCTACTACTGATACAGCTGATCTACGAATCTGCGAAGTTAAACCGTACTTCTCTTCATGCGGGAATTTGTCTGTCAAACTATAAACTAAAATTGCAACTCTTTTTGCTTTTTGCCAGACTATTAAGTCTTTGTGCGAGGATATCGTCATCTCAGGCTATACGCTTCAAGCTAACAGCTATACGCTGTTACTAAATTTTCTCCCGATATGGATCCACTTTGGGTGCACTTGGAGTACTCGGTGGCACTGGTGGTAGAGGAGGAGTTGTTTTCGGGATTGTGTAATCAGTGACTTTGTTTTGTACTAAAGGTGCGATTCCAGAAAGTTTGTCTGCCACAATATTTGGTCGTGGAGTTTTTGTAGGGTTCTCAATGCCGGCGATAATATCATTTCTGTTTGGAAGATTTGCCGGAGTTGCAGATTTGATAGGACTTGGCGTGTCAGATAAAACAACACCAGTTTTTTCGAGAACGTTTTTTTCCTTGTCCGTGAGGTTCCCTATCGGCTGATTTGTGATACTGCTTTCGATTTTGCTTACTACCGGCTGTCTTTCTTGACCTGATTCTACTCGGGCAAGAATATCCTCCTTTAGGTAATCTTCTGGGTTTTTCTTGGCGGCGTAGACTTTTTCAAGTTGAATTTTTACTGGAGCAAAAATGCGCTCATTTACTATTTTTACCAGGTTGTCTATTTCTTGGTCATTTTTTTTGAGTTCAATTTGAAGTTCATTTCGGAAATCATCTGGACGTGTCATTCCAAGAAGAACCATTGTTGTTTCGATTTCTAAAGTTCCGAGTTCCTCATATGTTAGTTTCAGCTCTTTGGCTGTAGTAAAGAGTTGCATGCGGTAATCGTCACCTACTATGATTTTCTGGAGTTCTTCAGGAAGCAACTCATAGCGTGAAGCTATTTCTTTTTGTATTTCTGAAAGTTCAGAATCCACAGAGTCAGAAGTAGCTCCGGGAATTTGCGGTGCCGAGGTAGCCTTTGCAATTTCTCCTACACTTATTTTTTTTGTTTCGTCTGCCATAGTTTTATTATACCCCGATCAATTACTAATTGTTAATCATCGATTTATTTAGTGTCCTCCATGTCCGCCTCCTTTGTGCCCCCCGCCTCCATGTCCGCCCCCACCATGTCCTCCGTCTCCTCCACTACTATGGCCGCCTCCTCCGCCTCCTCCGCTACCACCTGCGAAAGCTTTGGATAGAGGCTTTAAAAAGTCGAACAAACCTGACGAAGGCGTGCGGTATGTTGATGTAAATGCGTGAAGATGGTGGTGTAGATCGGCTGCCTCTGTAACAGCTTCTGCTTGCCCCGTGCGTCCGAATATATCGGTTGCTTTGTGGTTTATATTTCCAAGAAGTTCACGGATTGCATCAAGCGAAGCATGAACTCCAGCAAGTTTTAGTCCAACTGCTGCTCCTACTGGGCCCGCAATTGCAGCACCAAGAGTTGCCCCAACAAGACCTGCACCAAACGCTTCTCTGAATACTCTTCTAAATTGTTCAACTCCTCTATGTGATGTATCGATGTGACCTGATTCGGTCATATTGCCAAATTTGTTGTATTGTTGCCCGTGTACAGCATATCCTGTATCGAGCATTTTCATGTGCATATATGTACGAGTACGAACCTGCTCGAGTTGTTCTAGGTTTTTCTCCATATGGTCAAGACCAAGATGTTGTGGAGCAATTCTACGTCCGACATGTTCTGGGCGGATTTCTTGACCATCTGCGTAATGTCCACCGACTTGTGGGAGTTGTACGCCAATAGTTGGGTCTTTCAACATTCCAACATCTGCTTGTACTACAAGACGAGGGGCTCCACCTGGAACAGTAAGGTCTGTTTGTACCACTTGCCCAACCTCATGTTGAGAAAATGTTCCGAGAATTGCATTTGGGTGACCTTTTTTGAGGGGCTCAATAACAGTGGTTGTGATTGCTCTTTTTTGTGCTTCAAGCGTTGCCTTCTGGGCATTCCAATATGCTTGGTCTTGACCAGGGGCACCTACTATTCCTCGAGTTGTTGTAGTTACACCTCCAACGGTCGTAGAAACATCCCGAGACTTTGCAAGATCCGCGTTTGCTTTTGCGACTTTCACATTTTCCTCAATTGCTTTGAGTGTTCTTTCTTGAATAGCGACTAAATCTTTTTGGTTATCAACTGAATTTTTCATCGCAGTTTTCTGGTCATGATTTTCTCCAAGGAGCTCCGCAAAATCACGCATTTTTTGTGCTTCGCGTGCGCGCCTGCCATCTACTCCTCCTGCCGTGTTTTTAGCGGCAGCAAAACCGAAACTTCCAAAGTTCATTCCCGTAGCGGATGTAATAGCGTTGGCTGTATCAGTGTGGCGCATATCGAAACTCGAAGAAGAAAGCTTCTGGCTTCCCTTGAGTACTTTTTCAGCATCTTTCTGCATTTTTATAAACCTCTCATCATTTAGGATCTGGGCATTTGTCATTTCATTGCCGGCTGCGTCTCGGAATTTTTGGAAAGCAGCAGAGTTACGAAGGTTGCTTGTGATGTTTCCCGCAGCAAGATCTTTGCGGTCTTCCGTACGAAGACTCTTACCCCATGCTCCGATAGTTGATCTCCCTGCCCATGCGATCGTGCCTGATGCTGTGCCTATTGCGACTCCTCCTAGCATTTTTGCTGCGTTTATTCCCACGTCGGCAAGGGCAGAACCAATACTGCCTGAAGCCTTCTTTGCGTACTTTGCCGCCTTTAGAAGCATCGCTGTAAGGATGAGAAATGGAACCATGAGGGTAAAGAGGACGACGAAACTATTTTGTGTTTTAAGTGCCTCGTAACTTATGACACTTGATTTTGTCATGAGAGAAATAAGTAGAAGGAAAAAGAAAAAGATTGGAGCTGCAAAAGCGGCGGAAAAAAGATTGCTAGACCATTCTTTCCACGTAAAACTTCCTAGATTTTGCGTCCCCGGAATTATGTACGACAAAAAAGCTATCGGAGCGAAAATTATTGCAATCCACAATTCAATAATTCTTCCAAGGAAGGCAAACGCTGCAACAAATAAACAATATGCTGCTACACACAGCATTATTCCAACTGTGATGAATATCGAAATTATAATTTCTGCAGGAACAGCGGCATCAGGAAGAGAGGCTCGAGTATACAAATCATGCGATAGACCTAAAATAAATCCAGTTGTGATACCAGCAGCGGTCCCGATTACTGGGAATACGCTACCCAGATATGTACCTGAGGCTGTGCCGGTGAGAGTCCCCTTCCATGTCATTTCTTTTATTACAGGCTTTTTAAGGTTGTCGTAAAAATCCTTACTGTACAAAAACTGTGGTGAAAAAGCTCGAACCAGCGCATGGCTGATAGGCCGGATTTTTACACCAAGAACAGTTTGAGACTGTTCTTGTATTTGAGTCTGGTCAGCATTAGCATTTGCAGTTGTTCCAATTTGGTTGTAAAAGACAAGGGCTAGAGAATTTGAAATATCTATAACTACGTGAGTGAAGAATAGACTGAAGTTTATAAGCACAGCTACAAGTACTACTGAGGCTAGCATTTTTTTTGGATTTGCATGGCCTATTTCGATATCTAGAACCAGAGAGATTGCAATATAAATGAGAATCAAAATAAAGAACATATTGGCAAAGTCTCGAGTAATTTGCCAGCCTTGCGTTATGAACTCTGAGTTTGAGTACATATTGCTAGATAGCGTCATTGCAGCAAAAGAATCAAATAAATTTCCCGCCCAAAATAATGCTTGAGTTCCAATCCAGAAAGGGATGTAGTAGAAAAAATATTCGAGACATACTTTAAATTCTCCAAACCCCATCCCGCATTTTCCTGCAATTTGGTCATAAGGGTTTGTGTAATCGTATGCACGTGATGAAGTTTGAGCAGATGCAGTCTGCGTCCTTACTTCGAGTGCTCCATTTCCTGATAAAGAAAGACCAAGTGGAGAGAGTATTCCAACTAGGGTGGCTATAACAAGGAAAGATGTAATAAGTTTTTTCATTTAGTCTACATATTAGCTAACCCCTTTTTCATATAGTGGTTGAGGAGTGCATCGATTATTGCTGCAATATCGCTTGTTATATCAGAACCTACAAGGAGCTGGTCAGTCGGCGAGCCGAGAGCCTTGTCTAGAGATGTTGCGATTGTGCTTCCTGGGGTTACCACTTGAGAGCGTCGGCATCTTGGGTCGCTACCGTTCATTTTATCCCCGTTTTGATCTGTGGTCGGGTCAAGACATACTTTTTGGTCTAGGAACCCCTTATTCCTTTGGAGTTGGTCACGTAGGTCAAGTCCTGGAGAATAATATGTATCTTTGACTCTATATGAAAGTTCGCTGCGTGCCCCTAGTGAGAAACCGAAAGGATTATTGTTCGGTAATCCCATGGAAAGCAAAGCGTCTACGCCACCCATTCCAAAATCTGTTTGGAAATCAATATCAGTAGAACCTCCATACTGTGCACTTAATGCTGCGTTTAAACTATATCTTGAAGCATTTTCAAAATATGTTTGTGTATATGCAATAAGTTCTTTCGCCACAGTATCTCCAAAAGGATAGGTCGATTTGCATTCATCTAGTTCTCGTCCTTTTTTTCCGACACAACCAATCGTCCCGGTGAAATTTCCGATAGATTCGTCTGCGATAGACTGCAGACTTGCATGTGGGTCTTGTATATATTGAGGAGAACCTTTTGGAAATCCGCCAGTATTTATCCACTTAACGGTATCCTCTGTAATTTTCTTCAAGATCACTTGTGCAGCAGCACGCTCGATACTTTGCCAGCATGTAAGTTTGTTTGCAGTTGCTCCAGTTGCGGCTGCGACTTTTTCTGTTGTCCCCTCAACTTGCTTCGAATATGTTCGGCCGTATTTTGCCGCTTCTTTAATCGTGGCGATTGATCCGGCGTCGTTAACTGGTACTGTCATAACACTTTTACCAACATCTGCTGTGTTAAGTTTTGTGTCGGCGGCTAGTTCTTCCCCTTTACGTGTTCCGGCATCTGTTATCGCATTTGTAGTTGACGCTGTGTCTATTGTTCCATCTGGGTTCACAATGTCTGTAAACACGCCACCAAAAAATCCTGCGATTGAAGAGAGTCCTTTCATTATTGCTCCTTGGACTTTTTTACATTTAAGTATTGAAGTAGTGATCGTACCCAAGTTCCCACCAACATATGTTTTTGCTACACCAACAACACCGGGTAGGTCCAGAGCTTTAACTTGTGCTATTGGAGTAGCAAGCATTGAAAGTATACAGAGAACAACTAAAAGTTGTTGAGGTAGAGTGGTCCTTTTTCTCATTGCACTATAAGTATACCCGTACAATTACTTTTTTAAAAGTAATTGTACGGGTATACAGACGGCACTTGTTTATAACTCTAGGTCTCGAGAAGCGAAATACGAAATTACGTCTTCTGATGCTTGGTTGAACGGATCGATATCGTTTATGTACTCATCCAGACCCACAACTCCAGCCATTGAGTCTGTGTATAGTTTACTTAATTTTATTAGAGATTTACCAACATGATCGCTGACATTTGCAAGAGCAAGGGCGGTAGGCACTGCATCGACAGGTGTATCAAGTGCAATTATTTCTTTTCCAAAGTTTATATATGCCTCAGCGATTGGGAGAAGCTCCTCCATCGAATCTGCCGGAGCATTTTCGTCCAATCCAACAGAAATTATGTCGAATTCATTTTGCATACCTGAGTTTTCATAACGTAGGACGAGTCTTTTAAATTGCGCGCGGTATGTCTGGTATTCTACACGAGTATCTTTTGTGTAAACCGAGATGTCATCTTTTGTATAAACATTTTTGGGAGTCTTTCGAGAATCCAAATCAATCTCAAGCGACTGTCCGAGAGTCGATAGGACTTCTGGTGTTAGTGACCCAGATGTTTGAAGTGCTACAACTGTAGTGAGCAAATCTTGAGAAAATTTTTCGTTTTCAGTAAGTGATGATTGCGCTTCTGCGAGAGCCCCATTTGGAACAGCAATCAGTTTTTTTTCTTCAATTGCTTTTTTGTTTGCGCTACCATTTCCCTTTGGATCAAAACCCCACAGAGTTTCTTCCCAGTCTGGGATTCCGTTTCCATTTGAGTCACGTCGGATAACATCACCAATGGTATTTCCATTATCTGCAACCGCCGACATATTTTTATTACTCTGGAAATTTTTCTTTGAGCCGAAGTAACTTGAACCAATAAGTATTGAAAGTACTACTGCAATTACGAGAATAATTAGGAAAGTAAATTTTTTTGAGGGCAAAATGTTTTTTATTTTTTGGTTCATATTTATACGTTTGTGTGTACTCCGTACAACGTTACGTTACCTAAATTTTCAAAATATGGAATGTTTATTGTTACACTCGTGCAGTACGGACAAATCCCGATAAGGTGAGTAGTCTGACAACTTCCGATTTGAGTAAAAGTTTGATTGTAGTTTCCTAGAATCCATTTCCCAGTTTGAATACTGTCTGGAGTACTCGATATTACACTGCTGTATAGGATATATGCATTTGGGTGTGGCGCTGGACTGTAATCAGGAATTAGATTGAAAGTTTGGTCACTACCTTGGTCTGTCGAACCATTCCATACGGAACTCCATGTATCAAGGAACACACTACCTTGCGTTGCTTGGCACGCAACTTTTTTTGTAGTAATTTCTATTGCCGGTCCGAGGATAGAAACAGTTCCACCAAACCCTTGAGTTCCAGCTCCTTGTGCGCTCCCCGTTACAACAAATATTCCTACTAAGACAAGAATAATTGCGCTTCCGTATATACTTTTATTTTTCGATGTGTTCATATTTTTATATTCCTTTTGCTAGGTTAACAACAATTGGGATTGGGGCGCTCATTCCATTTTCGTTTTCAACATAAAGTGACATCTTCATAAAAATTCCGTTCACGAGTTTTGGGTCCGTAGATTTTTCAGCTAAAGAATTTGATACTCCGTTTATGGCTTCTAGTTTATGGCTTTCAGACGCTCCGCCAAAACTTGCCTTGAGAGATGCTGTGATTGTCGAATTGAATGTAAAAGTTAGCGTTGTTCCATCAGCTGATACTAGTTTTTCCATCGGTTTTTCTCGAGTAAAAAAAACTGTATTATTTTTTGTGAAATTTTTCCCAGTTAGTATTACAGTATTTGTATTGTCAAAAACATATTCCCCGTCATTTGTTTTCGTTGGTTCGCCGGAAAGAAGTGGAGTAAGAGGTGACACTGAAAGTGATGTTATGACTGGTCGGAGGTCTACTGTTTCGACAGGTGTTTCAATTTCAGACGGAAGTGGTGTCGGTAAAATTCCGATCATAGGAAGAAAACTTTCAATTTTTCGGATTGTGTATGTCCCAGCATATCCCGGAGCTTTCGAAAGTCCGAGCGGATCTAAGATGTCTTTCTTGTGTAAGTTTTGGAATTTGATTAGAGCCTTTTTTGTTCCGGCTCCAAATAATGTAGTTTCCTTGCCTGGTGACCCTGCACCTGTATTTGCGATGCGTGTTTCAGGAAACAAATTTAAAACTTTCTGAAGAGTGCGAACATCCTCGCCTCTTGTCCCCTGCGTTAGATTTCGGGTAAAAGTTGTAGCTCCTATATGTTGCGGATGAAGAAAAAGTACGATGCTCGCAAGGAAAACAACCTTAATAAGTGAGTTACGATTCATGAAATTATTGTATCACAGGAAGAGGCCTGTCTTAGAGTGCTCGAGATATACGGAACCAAGTTTCGAGTGGCACATCTTCGGCACGAGCATTTATATGAACATCTGACTCAATGAAGGCTTTTTGGATCGACTCCTTTTCGGCTACTGTCTCTAAGTTTCGCGCTAAGAGTTTTCTTTTATGGGCAAATCCAGCCTTAACTACCTTAAAGAAGTGGTCTGTATTTAAACCTTTAAAATTAGCCTGTGAAACGTTGTTAACAACAAGAATTGCCGAGTCTACTTTAGGTGCAGGGCGGAAAGCACTCGCAGGGACTTTCATTGTGATTTTAGGCGTACCGAAGGCCTTTACTGATATAGACAGGATGCTTTCTTTTTTATCGCGCGCCACGATACGTGTCGCGACCTCTTTTTGGATGAGGACCACCAAACATGAAGGCGGTGTTTTTTCTGTGAGGAACTTCTCAAAAATAGCCCCAGTTATATAGTACGGGATGTTTGCAACTAGTTTATAGTTTCCAGCTTTCAGCTTGTAGCTTTCTGGGTCAAACTTTAAGATATCTTGCTCTACGAGATTTAGTTGTCCTGATTTTATTTGAGTAGCAAAACGTTCCTCGAGAATTGGGATAAGAGAACGGTCGAATTCAACAGCGATAACTTTTGCTCCAGTATTTAAAAGTGATTCGGTTAAGACTCCTTCTCCGGGACCGATTTCAAGCACGATATCTTTATCGGTTACATCCCCTGAAGAAACAATCATGCGAATTGCGCCCGCGCTCCGCAGGAAATGTTGACCCAATGATTTTTTTGCGCGATGTGTCATTCTAAGAATATACTTGGTAGCTCAGCGGGAATATCAGAATGTAATTCCATAAGTTCACTTGGAATATCATACAGAAATTCTGAGGCAGTGGCGATGTTTCTTTGTCCGAAAATCGTGCGGTAACTAGCGTGAGTAAGATATATTTTTTTCTTTGCTCGTGTAAGCGCCACGTAGAAAAGTCGACGCTCTTCTTCGCGGTCTTCAATTCGAACGGCTCGCGCCGATCGTTCATGTGGGAAAAGTCCTTCTTCCATCCCAACGATAAATACAATACTAAACTCCAATCCTTTTGATGCATGAACAGTAAGTAAACGAACACCTTCAGGCGATTCGGCGAGTGCGTCAGAGTCGCTACGAAGTGCTGCGTCTTCTAGAAATTTCATAACACCTTCACCAAGTGGAAGTGTGTCATATATTGAAGCGAGTGTCGCGAGTTCCCCTACGTTTTCTATGCGTTCGATTCCTTGGTCCCCTTCACTTTCATATTCATCTCGCAGTCCACTCAACTCAAGAACTTTTCGGACCAATGCAGATGGATATTCTGTTTCTGTCGCCATTTTAATGGCATCAAGAATTTTTTCATAATTTAAAAAAGATATTTTAGTTTTTGGTGTTAACAAATCTCTCATTCCTGAGAAAATCTTTGCGACAGACGCATCACCAATACCGCGAGTTGGTTTGTTTATTGTTCGTTTGATATCAGCAAGCGAATCGCGATTTACGGATGCACGAATATAAGAAATAATATCTTTGACTTCTGCGCGTTCGAAGAATTGTGTTCCAATAACTCGGTATGGAACGCTAGCAAAAAGGAACGCTTCTTCAAGTGCGCGCGATTGAAAGTTCGCACGAAAGAGAACTGCAATTTCTTCTGGCTGGATCCCCTCTTCAATTAGCTTGGCTGATTCGCGAGCGACAAACATTGCTTCGTCTGTTTCGCTAAAACTTTCGTAACGAGTTAGTTTTTCTCCGGTTCCAAGTTCGGTAAAAAGATTTTTTGGAAGTCGGACAGTATTTTTTGTAATGATTGCATTTGCAGCATCAAGTATACGCGAAGTCGAACGATAGTTTTGCTCGAGGAATACCGTGTGGGCTCCGGGGAAATCTTTTTCGAAATGGAGCATGTTTTTTATTTTTGCTCCACGCCAACTATAAATATTTTGGTCTGTATCTCCCACAACACAAATATTCTTTTTTTCTCCGGCAAGCATTTTTACCATTCGATATTCCATCTCATTTGTATCTTGGTATTCATCGACATGAATATACTGATATCGGTTTTGGTACATCTCTAAAATCTTTTTCTCCTTTTCAAGAAGTCGCACAGCTTTGACAATGAGGTCGTCGAAATCAACTCCTTTTGAACTTAATAGCTTGGCTTCATATTTCCTCCAAATTCGGACAGCATCACTTTCGGCTTGGCTCGCAACTTTGTCGGTCATTGTATCGGGAGTGTCCCCTGCCATTTTAGCTGTTGAGATAATATGCTTCACACGCTTTGGGTCGAGGATTTTTGGGTCTATACCAAGCTCTCGCATGCTTTCGCGAATAAGCGAGCGAGTGTCTTCTTCGTCGAAGATACTAAAATATTTCGTGAGACCAAAATATCCGGCATTTTCTCGGATGATTGATCCACCTAGTCTATGGAACGTTGTAACCGTAGGGGACCCCTCAATTTTATGTTTTTGTGTTGCGAGTAGGACTCGCTCCCTCATTTCACCGGAGGCCTTGTTTGTAAAAGTTACTGCCAAGATACGTTCTGGTGCTACTCCATTCAATATAATGTGTACGATACGTTCGGTAAGAGTCTTTGTTTTGCCTGCCCCCGCTCCCGCTACGATTAATAGCGGACCATTTGTATGTAAAACCGCCTCCTTTTGGGCGGGGTTTAATTTTGAAAGATGATCGAGGTGGCTTACTTCAGACATTTGTAGTGCAACTATAACCTATTTTTGCCCAAATTGGTTATCCAGTACTTATCCACTTTGGCATTGACTCAAACCCCCTCCGTGCTAGCATTTATAGGTATGGTATCTATTGTATATATAGTATCGTACGTCCAGATTGACAGTCCCCAAATAGCCTTATTTTAAAGGATATATTGGCCACAGAGATGATTGTAACCGCTGAAACTTATAAAACCCTTATATATAAAGGTTTTATGGCATATAAGTTCTCAGCATCTATTTTAGGCTTATAAAACAACGTAAAATAGCAACTACGTCTTGTGAAAGTACTACTTTCCGAGCGCAGGGACATAGCAACCAGGGAACCCAAAAACACATTTGGGCATTCACTTTTGTGCTATTTTGTGTTCTAACGCTTGTACCGAATAATGCTTCGGCGAGCGTTTTTTCTTTATTTACCCAGACAGCAGAGGCTGATACTACCCCCGTCGCCGAGGATTCAATTTTCGGCGCTTCTCATAAAACTGCACTTACCCCGTCAGCTGTCGGCCCCCAAGTTCTATCTGGAAATAAGGAAAAAATAATAGATTTAGATACAAACGAAGATGATATGGCGCTTTTGCCCTCAATGGGACCAGCAGGAACAGCTTCTGACATATCAGAAATTTCTGAGGCAGATCAGATCAGTGTATATACTGTCCATTCAGGCGATACTGTAAAGAAAATCGCCGACATGTTTGATGTTTCTGTTGATACAATTCTTGCTGCGAACGATATCCCTACAGGCAAACCGCTTGTTGCAGGGACACTTATATACATTTTACCGATCGATGGGCAGGTATACACAGTAAAGAAGGGGGATACTCTTAAATCTATTGCTAAAAAGTTTACTAAAAATGGCACAATTATCACGGCGAGTGATATTGCCTTCAATAATGATATTTTTTCAAATGAGGACCTTGAAATTGGTAGCACAATTATAATTCCAGACCCTGAATTTTCTATTTCAACTCCTGCTAAGAAAGCTACGCCAGTTAAAAAAACGACTTCGGTTAGTCCTAAGGCACCAGCCGGTTTTAGTGTTAAGGGCCTTATTGTAAGTCCAGTGTACGGTGGAATTCTAACTCAGCGCATTCACTTTGGTGGCAGATCTGTAGATATTGGAGCACCTACTGGCACTCCTACGATTGCAGCCGCTGATGGTACGGTCCTCATTACAGTTAATCGCACGATGAACGGATATGGTAAGTATATTGTTATCCAACACAATTCTAATGGAAAGAGTTACCAGACACTTTACGCACACTTGTCGCAGATTGATGTTGTTCCTGGACAAAAAGTTTCTCAGAGCGAGGTCATCGGTAAGGTTGGTAGTACTGGACGTTCAACTGGGCCACACGTTCACTTTGAAGTTCGTGGAGCACCAAATCCATTTGGATATTCTCCATACGTTGTGCGTCAAAGAGTTTACTAAAGATACGCAATTAAAAAACCATCGAGGTCCGACCTTGATGGTTTTTTAATTAAACGCTTCCATTTGAGGGCGATACCTAATCGCCTCAAGAATATGCTCGGGTAAAATATTGTCGCTTTCTGCGAGGTCTGCAATTGTTCGTGCGAGTTTTAGTGTCCGGTGGTAAGCACGGGCTGAAAGTCCAAGTTTTTCGGCAGATTCGTTTAGTATTTTCTCAGATTCTTTTGATAGTGGTGCAAGTACTGGCAGATCTTTTCCTTTAAGCTCACCGTTTATTTTTTTAGGTAGACCAGCTTTTTCTGAGCGAATGTATGCTCGCTCACGTGTCTTTGATACAATCTTTCTAATATTTTCAGATTGAGGGACACCACCCCCTTGCGCTAGCTTGCTGTAAGATATTTCTCCGACATACAGTGCGAGGTCGATTCGGTCTAGTAGCGGACCAGAAATTTTTCTCCGATATCTCACTAGGTCACTTGCCGTACAAGAGCATATTTTTGTTTTTGATCCTTTGTATCCGCAGGGGCAAGGATTCATCGCTGCGACAAAAAGAAATTGTGCAGGAAAAA
>JAGOPR010000027.1 GCA_017991895.1 Minisyncoccota bacterium
CCCACTGCTATGCAGTTCTTCATGCGAATGTCGTACTTTTCAATAATATGCATAAGTGCATTCGTCTTGCACACAGGAAGGTCGTTAACACTTTTTAAGTTTTTTATCATATGCGACGGAATTTTTACTTCGCCAGTGCATACGCTTTTTGAGAATTCAAGTTCGTTCCCCACGGAAAAATCCATGCCGAGTTTATTCTTGATATGATTTACGACAAAATCATAGCTGTCTGATATTATCCCTATAACATACCCTCTGTGTTTGAGTTCCGCCATTATATCCTCAGTCCCTTTCACTAAGGGGATTCCGTCTAGGACACTTATCAACTCGCCATAATTTGCCCCCTTAAGCAAAAGCGCAATATTCTTAGTCAGAATGACTGGGTCCTTTTCTTTTTGACGCAATTCGGCGAGTTTTGTTTTAAATCGGAATTTCTTCGCACATTCATCGATGAACCTACCGACAAGAATTGTATTGTCTAAATCAAATACAATAAGTTTCTTGAGTTTTTTAGTTTGCTCGGTGATCGGGAAATCCATCTGCGATCTAATCTCGTTTATTATCCCAAGATTTTCAACGTTAATCTGCAAATTACCTGAATTTGAGGCCTTTCGAATTATCATGTGAGCGACTTCCTTGCTCATTTTGCCAAGTTCCTGCCACGGCTTGCTCTTATTTTCAATGTATCCAATCTGCACTTCCTCAATACGTGCATTCTGAACATGCATATCAATCAATATACCGATATCAACTCCGTAGTCGTCACTGAAATCAAGAGATGTGAATAACGACTTCTTCCCTGCAATCATGCCCGAGAGTGGTTGCCCAAATTTTAGCAAATCTGGAAAAAAGATGCTCAGAAGCGGTTTAGCGACAAGTTCAGTCACTCTTCCCGCATTTCGGCTAAATGTAGACTTCACGAAATCAGCCCTATCATTCAAGATCGGGCTGGTCAAAAGTTCTATCGTTTGAGGAGGGTACGGGTCTATGTCTCCATCAAGGAATGCGAGAATTTCATTCTTGGCACACAAAATAGCATCTTTCATCGATGCCCCTTTGCCAAGCTTTGTGCTAGTAATGACATGGGCTCCATTTTCACGAGATATCGGAATCGTCCTATCAGAGGACTTGTCGTCGACAACTATAACCTCAGTAACACCCGGACATGCCAAAGCAAAGCGGACGACCGACCCGACTGTTTCTTCTTCGTTTAGCGTAGGAATGATGACTGTAATCATAAGTACTAAATAGAGGCTCCCGTCTGGAAAAATATCAAAACTCAAAAATGAGTATAGGATGCTCTAGCGGGTGCGTAATGAGCCTACCCACAAGAGTCGATTTTTACTTTTTAGCGACGTGTCTAAATACAGGAGCGTTATTATGCAATAATAGAGAGCCAATCTGACTTAGGGCAGGAATTCTGAGGCTCAATTTAAGTATGGGTCGAACAGGAATGGAATGCAACCTAAGATCACAATAATGAGGTCAGCGATAAGTAGCGATATTTAAAACGAGCCCTTTAAATAAGAGTTTTATCCGTAACTATTGACAAACTTGGACAAAAGCAGGCTTGTTTACCTTATAAATCAAGCTTTTCCTCAATTTGAGTTATATCTTTGGTTCCCACTGTTTCGTATCGAAATGGAGAAACTTGCGCTTGGAAATCCATTCGATGAGGGCTGAGAATTGGTGTATGAATATCAAAAACACGACAGTCGCCAGCACGTTAAATAGCAGGTGCATATTGGCAATCTGCTGGGCTGTTGTTCCCCCAAATGAATGAACTAGCTTAGTAAGTATGCCGATAAATGGAAGCACGGCGACAACACCTGCCGCATTGAAAATAAAGTGGGCGAGCGCAGCTTTCTTGGCCTCGATCTCCATCGGGATAGCAGCGAGGAGTGCAGTAGAAGTGCTACCAACATTCGCTCCAAGCATCAACCCTATACCCTGCTCAAAATTAATAATGCCAGAAACGGCAAGCGCAAGGATAACACCACTAGTTACACTACTTGATTGAAAGATTGTAGTGATCAATATCCCCGCAAGTATAGCTACAGGTAGATTGTTTATCCTTGCTATCACACCCAGGATCTCCGGATTGCCTGTAAGTGGTGCGACTACTTGGGTGACGAGAGATATGCAGAAGAATACCAATCCAAAATAGAAAACGGGCTTCCCATAAAAATTATATTTGCCTCCAAACTTCAAAATGAGAAATCCGAGAATGAGAATGAATGGCGCGACAGCGGTAACA
Organism: Minisyncoccota bacterium; assembly: GCA_017991895.1. GTDB lineage: Bacteria > Patescibacteriota > Minisyncoccia > Phycocordibacterales > UBA9973 > CAITQP01. The sequence goes on from JAGOPR010000027.1 coordinate 2,258, forward strand.
TTGAGCGCAATGAGCTGAGATGTGATCGTCGTACCGATATTTGCGCCAAAAATAACGCCGAGACTTTCATAAAATGTAATAACACCAGCGTTCACAAGCCCCACCGTCATCACGGTGGTTGCTGCACTCGACTGTAATACAGAGGTCACTGCTGTGCCAGTAATGGTTCCAAGAATCGGGTTACTCGTCAGACGTTTAAGCAAGAGCTTAAACCTACCGTCGCTCACGCGCTCAATCTGACGGCTGAATTTGTTGATGCTGAATATGAAAATGAGAACAAGTGCAACAACAGTGATGAAGATTTGAAATATCATATATTTAATACAAAGAGAATATTAAGAATATACCATAAAGAGCGAGTAAAAAAATGGCCTGCCAGCGCTTGAATACTCTCGGTGCAAAGAGAGTAAATCCGACAAGAAGAAGTACTGATGCAATACTGTTCATATACAGGTACGGCATAGCCTCATTGCCAATAGGCACAGTGCGGATCAGCACACTTGCTCCTAAAATAAACAGAGTATTCACAATATTTGAGCCGACGATTGTTCCTATCATAAGATCAAACTGCTTCTGCCGCACTGCTTGTATGGATGTGACAAGCTCAGGGAGTGATGTGCCGATCGCTATAATCGTTCCGGCAATGACAAGCTCCGAGATACCAAATGACTGTGCTATAAAAACTGCGCCGTTCGTCACGAGGTTACTTCCGTATAAAAGAGCTATGAGGCTTGAAAGCGTAATAATCAGTACCCAAACAGTAGACGAAACTTTCTCAAGTTTATTATCTGAAATATTGTCATCCTCCAAGCGCTCAGTATCCGTTTTTGTGATCTTGTATAAATAGAACCAGTAGAAAAAACCGAGAACAAGTAGGGCGAGCCCCTCGATCTGCGTAATTGCTCCCCCGTTTGATCCAAACAAAAAAACACTAAGGGTGAGTACGACAAACGAGACAAGGACCGTTAGGGAAACTTGCGTCAAACTATCTTTTGAAATTGAGATGCTTTTTACAAATAATACTGCTCCTGCAAAAACAAGCAGGATGTTTGAGATGTTGCTTCCAAGAATATTGCCGAGTGCAAGCTCACTATGACCTTGTATCGAGGCGATTATGTTAATCCCTAGCTCAGGAGTAGAAGTGCCGAGCGCGACTACCGTAAGACCAATGATGAGCTTCGGTATGCCAAAGCGTTTTGCAATAAGGGAGCTTCCGGCAATGAAATAATCAGCCCCAAAAATAATGAGTAGTAACCCGATAATAAGAAATGAGATATGGAAAAGCATAAAACTATTTTGATAACTGTTTAAAAAGTATATCAGGTTCCAACCTCAATTTTGCATAGAAAAAGAGCCTTGCAATGCAAGGGTGTTTTTCGTTGTGCACGAGAGAAAGGTCTTGGTCACGAGTATTTTTCTGCTGAAAAATCTCTCGACCCCGCCTCGCGCCGTAGCGCTCCGGCTTTCAAGTCTTTGGTCTTGTCCCCCACGGGGACGGGTACTTTTCGATGCGCCAGTAAGCGCATAACGAAAAGTCTTTCAAGTCTGTCTTGGCCAAGAACATTTTTCTCGCCGTCGCTCAAAAAATTTCTCGGCCCTGCTCGCGCGCCCCATTCTGCTGAATGGGTCCCCGCGCGAGCTTTCAAGTCTTCGCGTAAGCCAGTGGCTTACTTCTCGTGCACAAAAAAGGGCCTCAGCGTAACCGCCGAGACCCTTTTACTTGTGCACGAGAGAAGACTTGAACTTCCATGCCCTTGCGGGCGCTACCACCTCAAGGTAGTGCGTCTACCAGTTTCGCCACCCGTGCATTTATTGTTGAACGGAGCGAGTATAATACATTTTTTTGAT
>JAGOPR010000018.1 GCA_017991895.1 Minisyncoccota bacterium
ACGAGGATTATACGATTTTAGAATTTTTGTTCGGCCCTATTTTTTGCCTTTCACTTATTATTTCCCTTTATATTTTTGCAAAAAGATATACAAAAAAAGAGATAATTCGAAAACAAAATGAGGAAGTCGTCGTGATAAAAAATCGCAAGCAAAGACGTAAAGAAATTTATTTGGCTGGAAAGAAGTCTTCGGTACAGGCTTCAAAGAAAAAAAGTACCCGACCTGCCTAGCAGGTCATTTTTTATTCTAACAGTAACTATCGGTTATCGTTTTTTTGTACTTATAAAATACTATGAGATAATATAAATATGAAAATACTAATAGGTTTAGGAATTGTGATTGGTTGTGTGTTGCTTGTGTTTATTTTGGACAGAGCAGGGCATCCAAGTAACAATAAGGATCTTCATTAATTATTATGTAACATAAGACGAATGTTTGTGGGTTTTATGTTGTATGGGATAATTAAAGGACATGAATAAATCCTGTCAGAATTGTAAGAATGACTTTATTGTCGACGAGCGAGACCAGAACTTCTATAAAAAAATAAATGTACCGGAGCCGACTTGGTGTCCATCGTGTCGATTTATACGTCGAACAGCGAATCTAAATGGCTGGTCGCTTTTTTATCGCGACTGCGACAAATGTAAAAAAAGGACTCTCTCAATGTATCCAGCAGAAGCAGATGTAACTGTGTATTGTCAGCCATGCTGGTGGGCGGATGACTGGGATGGTACTGAGTATGGTATGGAGTATGATTCGACTAGACCATTTCTTGAGCAGGTGAAGGAGCTCAATGACAAGACACCACACGTTGCACTTGAGACGACATATCTTACGCTTAAAGATTGCGAATACTGTAATGCAATTGCATATGGGAAAAATTGCATGATGGATACATGGAGTGACTATTGCGAAAATGTATATTTTTCTTCTTATACAACCTCGACAAAAGATACTATTGATAGTTTGAGAATGATTGATTCAGAACTTTGTTATGAATCAATTGGACAAATGAAGGGGTATCGAGTTTTTTATAGTGAAGAGTGTGACTCATGTACTGACGTGTGGTTTTCAAGAAATTGCTACAGTTGCACCAATTGTTTTGGTTGTGTAAATATTCGTGGCGGTTCGTATATGATTTTTAATGAGCAATATACGAAAGAAGATTATTTTCAAAAGTTGAAGGAGTTTAATTTAGATACGTATTCTGGGCAAATGAAAGTGAAAGAAAGCGCACAGGAATTCTGGAAGGAATTTCCGTACCGTGCTTATACGGGCAACACATTGAATGTAAATGTAAGCGGGGAGTACGTGTTTGAGTCAAAGAATTCAAGCGACATGTTTATGTGTAGTGGCGCAGAGGACTGTCATAATTGTCAGTTTATAACAGTAAAGCCAGCACGTGACTGTGTAGACTATTCTGGATGGGGAAATGGAGTTGAGCTTATATATGACTCAGCGAACATCGGGGATAATTGTAGCAATGTTAAGTTCTCATACTACTGTTTTCCAGATTGTTTGAATCTGGAATATTGTCTTTGGGATGTTGCGGGTAAGAATAATTTTGGATGTGCAAATTTAAAACGAAAACAATATGCAATATTAAATAAAATATATGATAAAGAGACGTATGAAAAATTAAGAGAAGAAATTATTGCCGACATGAAGGAAAGGCCTTACATAGATTCAACGGGCAAAGAGTATTTTTACGGAGAATTTTTCTCTCCCGAGTTTAGTAAGTTTGCATACAATACATCAAATGCGCATAAGTTTTTCCCTAAGACAAAAGAAGAAGCGTTAGCTCTTGGTTATAAATGGCAGGAAGAAGAGCTTCAAACTGTAAACGCAACCATACTAGCGCAGGATATTTCGGACAAAATTACTGACGTGCCCCCTGAAATAGTTAAGGAAACAATACAGTGCACGTCATGTCCAAAGAAATACCGTGTAGTAGAATTTGAATACGGATTGTTAAAAAAGATGGGGATGCCGATCCCACGCCAGTGTCCGAAGTGTCGCGAAGCAAGGAGATTTTCTAGGTTGAGTAAACCTTTTGGGCTTTATGAAAGAACTTGTGATAAATGTCAGAAATCAATAAAAACAGTTTTTTCACCAGACCGACCAGAGGTTGTGTATTGCGTAGACTGTTATCAGCAAGAATTCGTATAAAAAGAAAAACCGCCATTTGGCGGTTTTTCTTTTTGAGTAACTATCTTGCGTATTCGGTAATGCGTGTTTCGCGAATCATGGTAACTTTGATTTCGCCCGGATACTTGAGTTCGGCTTCTATTTTCTTTGCTATCTCGCGAGCCATTTCTTTTGCTTCTACATCAGTTACTTTTTCTGGAGTAACGAAGATGCGGATTTCGCGACCTGCTGAAAGTGCGTATGACTTTTCGATTGCAGGGAATGCATTTACGAGAGCTTCGAGTTCGCGGAGACGTTTCAGGTAATTTTCAACTGAGTCTCGACGAGCTCCAGGGCGTCCGCCTGAAATATTGTCGGCAGTCTGCACGATAACGGCTTCAATTGTTTCGTGAGGGCAGTCATCATGGTGCGATTTCATCGCAGTGATAACGCGTGGGTCAGCACCAAACTTCTGAAGTATACGAATACCGATATCGATGTGCGTGCCTTGTACTTCATGGTCGAGAGCTTTTCCGATATCGTGTACGAGCGCACCTTGTTTTGCGATAGCGACGTCAGCACCGAGTTCTTCCGCAATCATTCCAGCGATGTGCGTCATTTCAATAGAGTGCTGGAGTACGTTTTGTCCAAATGATGTTCGGAAGTATAGGCGACCGATAATGGCAATGAGGCGTGGGTCAAAGTTGAATATTCCACACTCATATACTGCCTGCTCGCCTTTTTCTTTGATGATTTTATTGATATCTTCTTTAGCTTTCTCCACCATTTCTTCGATTTTTGCGGGCTGAATACGTCCGTCGAGAATAAGGTTTTCAAGAGCTACGCGGGCGATTTGTCTGCGTACAGGATCAAAAGCAGAAATGATGATAACTCCTGGAGTTTCATCGACGATAAGTTCGACACCTGCTGCGCGCTCGAATGCGCGGATGTTGCGCCCTTCCTTTCCAATGATTTTTCCTTTGATTTCGTCAGAAGGTATAGCGACGTTTGTCGTCATGATTTCAGCGGCAGTTGAAGATGCAAGACGCTGGATAGAAGTTGCAAGAATTTCTTTTGCGCGACTGTCAAAACGTTCTTGCCCGTTCTGCTCAAGTTTCTGCATACGAATCATGAGATCTTCTTCAGACTCTTTTTCAATTTCACGAACGAGTTCATTCTTCGCATCCTCGCGAGTAAGTCCTGCTACTTTTTCAAGCGTACCAACTCGCTCAGCAAGAAGCGCGTCAGCGCGTTCCTTTATCTTTTTTATCTCTTCTATCTTTCCTTTCTGGACCTCAACTTCCTTGTCGATTTCAGTTTGACGGGCATCAAGAAGCTCCTCTTTTTTAATGAGGCGGTCTTCCGTCTTTTTAAAATCTTCATTCTTCTGACGCTCCATCATGCGAAGGTCAGACTCAGCTTCTTCCGCTTTCTTTTTAGCTTCGTCGACAACGCGAGAAGCTTCTTCCTTTGCACCTACGAGCATCTGCTTGATATCAATTTCAATCGAGCGACGCTGTCCGAGCGCAGTGATTTTGCGGAGGTAATATCCTCCTGCCATACCTAGAGCAAGCGCACCTGCTACTATCAACAATATTACTAATATACTCATATACGACCAGCTGGTCGCCTATAGAACAACTCGATTGATTCGAATCAAAATGACAGAATTATTGATGTACAAATGGTGGGAAGTCCTGAATTTCATAATGGTTTGAGAGGCAAACGAATGGTTTTTTAGGCGAACCAGCAAACTAATTTACTAAAATTCGATAAACTCAGAATACCAGAGGTTTAAGAAATTGTCGAATATCTTGGGGGATATTATAGTCTTTGGCAATTCAAAAATAACTTTGTATTCTAAAGCAAGAGAGGCATATGACTGGGTATTGACAAATGTATATAGATATGCTATACTATAATATCTAGATAAGGGATACGCATTCGGTAGTGTTTCGTTGGGAAATCGACTTGGTAAAAAGAAAGAGAGCTTAGTACCCAGAGATTTCTTTGCGAAGGAGCTTTATAAGATGAGAGAGAACCACTTATGAGGAGCACAGACGAAGGAGGAGAGACCTGCGCTGTGGCAAAGATGAGAACATTGATAACTAAACATGCTCCCCCACAAACTTTTATATAAAAGTTTGTGGGGGACAGATTCCAAAAGTGACCCCGAGAAATTCGAAGGGTGGTTTTTGGATATGCTCCGTGAAGAAATTCGCGGGGTGCATAGAGATTTAATTCACCCAGCATCTGAAATTCGGAGATTGAGTGAATTAAATCTCAAAAATATGAAAAAGAAAAATCTGGTTGAAAAAGCCCAAGCTCTTTACCCAAACAATCGGGTAGAAGAGAGCCGTGACACCAATTCGGCCCCCTATGTCTATTTCACTGAAGAAGACATGGTTGCTGGGCCCACAAGCACGGCAAAAAAATATAAACTCCACAAGGGTGTTGTGTGGAGAAATTTGAAACAAGGTTACTTTCGCCCTTGGTATCAAAAGTTTGATGCCTCTCGCAAGAAAGGCAACCTGACGCTTCAGACAAAGCGTCCAGGCAGGAAGTTGGTAGCCCAGCCAAGCAATTGGGCAATGCAAAATGCGCCGCTTATTGTCAAAGCGGCAAAGCTTGCGATAAAAAAGATTTGTTTTCGTCGTTTTGGCGGAGCAATCTCGCAGTCGGACGATCTTGTGTCTGAAACTGTGTATCACATGCTTTGCGTTTCCAGTGGATGGAAACGTGTGAATCACAATAGTGATTGGGGTATGGCGTATCGAGAAGCGTTTAATAGCGCTGATTACGCGTTCGGTAAAATTTTCCGTACCCGGGGCTACGGAATGGGAGAAAAAAGTATGTCTTTTCTTATTTTTGATTCTCTTGATGAAGAGATAAAAGAAATGAGAGAAGACAAAATTCTTACGGACAATCATGCATCCGAAGAAAGTTTATTTTTGCATGAAATGATCAATAATATTCGCCAAGCGATTGTTGATACATACGGCCAAAAAGCTTGGGAAATGGTATGGCGTTGGGCACAAGGACCTAAAGACGTTATACCTGAGAGGGTCAAACAAATCATCGGGTCAGTTAGTCTTAATTGATCCCAACAATGTATTGTGTGCCAATCGATCAACTGATTGGCACCTTTATCCGATCGCTGATATTTTATCGACGATCGGTAGAGGTCTTGCTTTGGTGAAATAAGTTTCTGAATTTTCGGACTCCTATTTCACCAAAGCAAACAAGATGAAAATAAAAACCGTGTTGCCCTTGTTGGTCTCGGGAGCCAATGAGGTACAAACCTCGAAAACGAAATTTGCTGTGTATCAGCGAATTCTCGTCATTGTCCAAAAAGTATGCATGCAGTTACTTTTGGCAAAAGAAATAAATGCCGCTCGCCTAGCTGGCATTTATCCCGAAGAAAACTGCGTACAGATTAAAGTCACCCCAAAACTCGGGAATGATTTCAGTCTGAACCTCTATTTGTTTCAGTTTTTTTCCTGCTGGAGCAATCACAAAAGATCCGGCAGGATCATAGAGGTTAATATTAAAAATGATGATCTGGAGGAGGAAATAATCCGGATTATCAAGGAGTCGCTTGTTTCTCAAGTAGACGCCTACCGCGTCGGTTTTGCAGCCGAAGCGTATCTTTTCCAACTCATGCAGGAGATGGTGGATAGGAGAGATATCGTTCGCGTCCAAAAGGCAGGCGAGCACGACGATATCAAAGGGGTAGATTTTATTTTCCGCAGCCATGACTGGCAAGGAAAAATATTTGATATTCCTCTGCAGGTGAAAACCTCTGCGCGCGGGCAGGGAGAACATCAAAAAAAGTTCCGCGATGTTCCATCACTCATGGTTCTGGTAAGTACTGAACTGGAAGAGACGCGGAGAAAAGTGCTTGAGATTGCCAAGGCATATGGAGCCAAACAATCGAAGGCATTACATCTGTAAAGTCGAAGTCGAAAATCCTTCGTAAAAATCTTTTCGCAATGAGCCGGCATTTTCCGGTAAAAAATATAATTCTTTTAAATTTTTAAAATTGAACCGATTATGGATCAAAAGTTTCTGTCATTAGATGAATTTTTTACTCGCAAGAGCGAGAAAAGTTCTTTGTTATTTGCCGATGTAAATGGCACTCGTTGCCGTATCGGCTTAGCCATCCGCACAGTGGTGGCAAGCGAAAATGGGTTTGTTCCCCAAGCGGACAAGCATGTTTTTGCCGTTAGCCAGAAAAGGCAAGCGGATTTTACTGTACTTTACGTAAAGTCATACGAGCGCAATGTAAACCCAGAACTCCATAACGGACGGCCCGTTATGGTAGATTTTATCGAGGACAAAGGCGTGTTTTACTACACGATCATTCTCGAAGTACGCGAGCGTCCACGTGCACTCGCAAAAAAGAACTGGAATTAACCGGATCAGTTTGCAGTAGCTTCTCTCTACGAAGATTGGTATTGCCAAGGGAAATTTTAAGATGAAGGTGAGCAACAATGCTCACCTTCCTTATTCAGTTCACAAAGAAATTTGCGGGTTGATAGGGTAATTGTTTGTTTTGAATATGGAGCGTACGTTTTGCTTTTTCTCTAAAATGGCAAAATAGAATCTCTCCTCGCTGATTTGATATTTATAAAATTTAAATCGGTGTACGCTTCATATTTAAGTTAATCAAACTGATGTAAAAAAATCCGCCACACAGTGTGGCGGATTTTTTTTGAGGTTTCTATTTAGTGTTTTTAGACTTAACTATGATTTCGTCGACTATGCCGTATTTTTTGGCCTCGTCACTTGTCATATAGTAGTCTCGGTCAGAATCCTTTTCGATTTGAGCAGGTGTTTTTCCACTATTTTTTGCAAGAATGCGATTAAGATTCTCTTTTGTGCGGAGAATGTGTTTAGCGGTGATAGCAATGTCCGACGCCTGTCCCTCAACTCCACCCATCACTTGGTGAATCATTACCTCAGAGTTTGGAAGACAGAAGCGTTTGCCTTTGTGTCCTGACGAGAGAAGTACTGCGGCTGCGGATGCTGCGATACCAACGCACACAGTTGAGACATCTGGTTTCACATGGTTCATTGTGTCGTAGATTGCCATAGCAGATGTGACTGAACCGCCCGGAGAATTGATGTAGAGCTTGATATCTTTCTTCGGGTCTTCGTTTTCAAGGAAGAGAAGCTGAGCAATAATTATGTTTGCTGTGTGGTCGTCGATAGGTCCGCCGAGGAAGATGATACGTTCACGCAAGAGACGCGAGTATATATCGTATGCGCGCTCGCCGAATTGAGATTTTTCTATAACTGTTGGGATAAGCATGGTAGTAAGTAGATAGTAGTTAGTAATTAGTAGGACTCTCCCAAATTATACTCTATTTCTGACCTTCCAAAAACTTGAAGATCTCTTCGTTCAATAGCATGTGTGTAATGTATGTGCGAGCACGAAGAGGGTCTGCGTCTTGGTATGTCTGTATGAGACGCTTTGTTTCATTTTCGACAAGCTCTTTGTTTGGCTCTAGTTTTTCTTCCTTAGCGATTTCCATCATTATGAGCTCAGTCTTTGCGCGTTTCTCCGCGTCCGGAAGCAAATCTTTTTTCATATCAGCCTCAGTCTTTTTTATCATCGTGAGGTATTGGTTGAAATCCATTCCTGCTTGTGCGATGTCACCTTTTAAGCGAGCGATAAGATTTTCAAGTTCACTTTCAATAAGAAGGTCTGGGACATCGGTTGCTGTTTCCGCGACAATACCTTCAAGAATTGCGATGCGACGCTTTTCACGCGCGCCTGACATTTTTTCACTTTTAATATTTTCGCGGAATTTTTCCTTGAATGCTTCTACATTTTCAAAAGGTCCAAGTTCTTTTACATATTCGTCAGTAAGTGTTGAATCAAATTCTTGCTTCTCAAACTCTGCATGGTCGTGTTTCTCGCCACTCTTATGAATTGCATCATGCGCGCGAGCCTTTTTTAATTCTTTGATTGCACCATCGAGCTCCTCATCAGTAATGACAATTTCAGGCTCCTCCTTGTTCTCTTTCTTTGCGATTTTTTTGTAATCTGGAAGTTTGATTTCTGGTATAACGGCAACTGTCGCTGTAAATTCGAGAGGGTTACCAGCGGCAATTTTTGTAACAGAAATCATTGGGCGTCCGATAGCATCGATTTTTTCCTCAACAAGGATTTTTGGAAGATGCTCATTAATTGCGAGGTCAGCCATCTCTTCAAGGATTGCCATTGGGTTTAATTCTTTTTCAAGAATATTCGCTGGAGCTTTGCCTTTGCGGAATCCAGGGATTTCAACATTTTCTCCTGCAGTTTTAAGTGCTTTTTCACGGTATCCTTCAAATGTTTCATGAGGAATGCTTATATCTATTGCTACTTGGCTTTTAGGTAATTTTTTGATTTCTTTTTTCATGGTAGAGAGATACTATCATAAGTTTTTGAAACTCAAAAATGCTCCACTTATCTATAAGATAAGTGGAGCATTTTAAGAAAGTTTCTTTAACACTGTGCACCGGTAGGACAGCCTACTCCGTTGATTTCAATCACTTTAATTTCGATTGTTGAGTTCTTGAGTTTAATTTTCTGCCCGATGCTTGCGGTAAATACTTGGTTAAGGGGAACTATAAATGTGGAGTCTATAGAAACGAGAGGAGTCATTTGTATTGAATCAGCCATGACGCCTGCTCCTTTTGTGGGACGGAAAACTAGGTTAACAGTTCCTACTTCTTTGTTGACCTCGTATGTTTGCACATACACACTGCTTGCTTCAGAAAAAGTATAACTTCCCATATCTAAATCTTTAACTACGCTTACTCCACTTTCAGATACTTCAAGTTTGTAATCAAGCCCAGATCTAATGCTCGCGGGTATTTTATTTGCCGGTGTTACTTCTGTTGTTGTTTCATTGCTAGTTTTTTTCGATTCCGTATTTTCTTTTGTTATTTGATAGAAATAATAGCCACCAGCGATAAGAATCAAAATAATAATCACAATTCCTGTGAGAGCACCGCCACTTTCTTTTTTAATAAGGAGAGTATTCATATAGGTAGTATACATTAAAACAGCCCCGCGCAAGCGGGGCTGTTTTGGTATGAGCTATTTACTAAATTTCTCTTTGTAAAGCTCGATAGATTTTGTGATTGCTTCCATCGCTTCCTTTTTTCCGTATACTCCTTTTATTTCAACAGGAGATGGCTTACCCTTCAAAGCTTTGTAGGTTTCCATGAAGTGCTGAAATTCTTTTAATGAGTGTTTGTTTACATCATTAAGGTCTTGCACATCTTCCCAGCGTTTGTCTTCTGTTGGGACAGCAATAATTTTGAAGTCAGATTCTCCAGAATCAACCATATCCATAACTGCGACCGGCCGAACATTTACAAGTATGCCAGTCTGAAGTGGATATGTTGTAAGAAGAATAACATCGAGTGCATCCCCATCTTCCCATAGTGTCTGTGGTGCAAATCCGTAGTCGTAAGGAAACGCTGCGGCAGAATAGTTTGCACGGTCGAGTTTAATGAGACCAGTTTCCTTGTCGATCTCATACTTATTGTTTGAGCCTTTTGGGATTTCAATGATTACATTGATTTCATTTGGAACATTATCTCCAAGCGGTACGTCGTGCCATAGATTCATATGAGTAGTAAATAGTTAATAGTAAATACTAAATAGTAACTTAGATACTATTATACAGTCTCTGCTGGTGTTTCGACAGTGGATGTTTCTGTACCGGCTTCTACAACTGTTTCTCCATCTGATGATACGGTTTCTCCACCAATACCTTTGATATCGATTCTCCATCCTGTGAGTTTTGCAGCTAGACGAACATTTTGTCCGCCTTTACCTATAGCTAGAGAGAGCTGGTCGTCTGTAACTTCTACTGTTGCCGTATGGCCTGCTTCATCGATTGCAACTGAGAGAGCTTTTGCGGGAGAGAGTGCGGCAGAAATAAATTTCGACATGTCATTTGACCATTCGATGATGTCGATTTTTTCGTTTCCAAGTTCACTCATGACTGTTGTAACACGGATACCTTTTTGTCCTACGCATGAACCAACCGGGTCAACATGTTCATCTGCAGAAAATACTGCAATCTTCGTTCGACTTCCTGCTTCGCGGGCGATAGCTTTTATTTCAACTGTGCCGGATGCAACCTCTGGAGCTTCCTGCGCAAATAGTGAAGAAACGAGTTTTGGATGAGTGCGAGAAACCTTAAGAGAAACTCCACGTGGTGTTTCCTCAACAGCATAAAGATATGCGCGGATACGTTCACCGCGTCGGTAGTATTCATTTGGGATTTGTTCTTCACGTGGAAGTATCGCTGTGATGCGTCCCAAATCAAGAAATACATTTCCGCGTTCCATCTTTTGTACGATACCAGAAACGATATCGCCTTCATGTCCGCCAAATTCTGCCATGATTGCGCCATGTTCAGCTTCGCGAATACGCTGAATGATAACTTGTTTTGCTGTTTGAGCGGCGATGCGTCCATAATCTTCTTTACCTTCAAGCGGGAAAGAAATTTCTTCACCGACGATAGCGTCACCCTTCATGATTTTTGCGTCTTCAAGGAGAATGTGGTGTTCAGGATTGAAACGTACTCTCTCGTCAGTGTCTGGAAGCTCAGGAGCTTCTTCTCCTTCGGCAACGAAGTACACAGTAGATTCATCAGCTACGATTTTTACTTGGAAAAAGTCTGTACGGCCGGTTTCTAGGTCGAAATGAGCACGAACAATCTGACCGCGCTTACCGTAGTCTTTTTTGTACGCGGCTGCGAGTGCTTGTTCGATGGCATCTACGATTTTTTCTCGAGGAACTTTTCTTTCAGTTTCGAGCTGGTCGAGTGCGATTTTGAGTGCTTTTAGGTCTAACATATAGCTAGTAAGTAGTTAGTAGAAAGTAGTTAGTAGAAATACTATCTCAAGCTACAGTAACTGACTTTATTAAATTTTAGTAAAAAAATGGCCGGCTTTTTGGGCCGACATACCTAACAAACCTTAAATTAGTAACTTTTATATTATACTCCCGTCTTTTATTGCTGTCAAATATAAAAATATAAGGAAAAATAAGTATGAGATTTTCTTTTCCACAGTTGGAAAAACGAAATAATAGAATCGATTTGTATAATTAATGGTACTATATTGTACATATGGATTCTTCTATACAACAAGAAGGCATAGATTCTTCAAACGGTGGTTCTTCAAAAACACGCCGTAAAATTTTTATTATAATAATCGTGCTCGCTATTATTATTGTCGGATTTTATTTTTCAAGTAATCAGACTTCAGGTCCAGCTCTGACAGAAGAAGAGCAACGAGCGGAAATTTTGGATAGGGTTAATCTAGGTTCTGGTGGAGCCTCTGTCTCAGACACAGAAAAAGCTCAAATTCTTAAGTCCGTTGAACAAGGTTCAACTGGGGTTTCAAAAAACAAAACTAACACAATGTCTGATGAGCAAAAAAGTGCGATTTTGGATTATATAGGAGAATAAAATTATGAAAAACATTTCATTAACAAAGAAAATCGTTGCAATTGCTGGGTTCCTAGTGATGGCAGGGATCGGTCTTTACGCTCAAAACGCACAGGCTTTTACCACCTCGGTTACAGTTACAGGAGAGCTTCACGGATACGCTTGGAGTTCAACAACTGGTTGGATAAGTCTAAACTGCGCAGAAGGTAGTACAACAGGTGGGAGTATTTGTAGCACAAGTGGATATCGAGTAGCACGTCTTTCTAATGGAGTTATCTCAGGACAGGCATGGAGCGCAAACTTGGGCTGGCTAGTATTTGATACTGCTCAGACATATGTATGTGCAACTGGCTCAACTCAAACACGTCTTGATTTTACGGGGACAAACGCCAACAAAATCACTGGATGGGCAATATTCTTATCTGGCTATTCAGCTGGAGGCTGGGATGGCTGTATGAAGCTTAGTTCTACTGGAACCGAGCCTGCTTATGGCGTTATATACAATTCAACAGCAACACCTAACATCATCGGTAACGCTTGGGGTTCTGTCGTGACTGGATGGGTAGGATTTTATGGAAACTATGGAACTACTGTAGGCGGAGCAGTTGACCTTAAGGTAAACGGCGTCGACGGACCTATCACAGTAGCTTCAGGCGGAGGCCCAGCTACTCTTTCATATACGACTTCATCTGGCGTTACTTCGTGTTCCGGAACAGGTCTTGGAGCATCGGCTTCGCCTTCACAGACAGATTGGTCTAGTACGACTGTTACACCAGTTAGTGGCGCATCTGTGCCAATAGTGGTGCCTGCAAACACTGGCGGGACAACAGTTACTCGAACATACACCATTACTTGTACAAACGGCACAGTTACTTCTTCTGACAACGTTGTGGTAAACGTGACCTCATCGACAGCTCCTTTCCTTGATTTTAAGGTCAACGATACTTACGGACCGATTACTATAGACTCAGGTGTTACAGGAGTTACCCTAAAATGGACGACACAAAATGTACAAGCGAATACTTGTGTTAAAACAAGTTCACCTACATATACAGGATGGAATACAAATACACCTGCAACTACTCCAACAAACGCAATTCCATCAGCATATACTTCAAGTACAAGTACTCCAGTAACTGCGAGTTATGCAACGGGCATACTTTCTACGACACAAACATTTACTATTAGCGGATGTCTACCAGTGGGTGGAGGATCTGCTCTTGCTTCACAGACTCGAACAGTCAATATGTACACACCATCGTGTCGTGTTGTTGGGCCAGCTATTCCAGCTGTTTCTGCGGGAAGCACAGGAACTGTGAGTGGTACTGTAAACTTCGGAGTTGTCTGGGATCACACAGGTGGAGTATTCCATCCAGCGACTCTAACTATGGGAAGCTTACCGACAGGATTTTCCGGAAGTCTCGGGCATACTGCAACTTCTGATTGTCGCAATGCATCGTCTCCAGCATTTAAACTTACTCCAACATACACAACTGCTCCACGTAGTCAGTGTACGGGGGTAACAGTAAGTGGAACGGTAGCATCTGGAACACCAAGTTCTCCAAATCTTAACGTGACTATAGGAGCAAGTGTTTCTCCGGCCGTTTCAGGTGTTACAAGTTGTACACCAGCTACTCTTGAAATTGTTCCTCCAGGTGGAACAGCTACAGGCGGAACTACACCAGCGGGCGTTCGAAGAGCTCCATGGCAAGAATTTTAAAATTATTAGCAATTTATTATTAAGAAATTATTAAAATGAAAAGTATGACAAGAAATTTAATTAAAGCATCTGCACTAGGAACAGCGCTCTTCTCTTTTGCATTTGTTGCAACTGCGGCAACATGGACTCCTCCGACTGCGACACCGCCAGCAAACAATGTCGCGGCACCTATAAATATAAGTACTTCAACACAAACGAAAGAAGGAGGTCTTGTTGTCGGGAACACTTCCGGTGGATTTGTAAACTACGGAGCATCTGCTCTCGTTGGACGCGTAGATATCGGACCGTTTGATTGTTATTACATAAACGGTCCAACGAGTTATTTGTGTGGTTCAAGTACAACAGGAGGTACCGGAACTACGGGTGGTGGGTCTGGGGGTGCAGCTGGTGCATCTTTAATTAAAAACATTGCACTAAATAATCCAACCTCGCTTATTGGAAATTTAATTTCATCATTTACTCCTTCAATTGCACACGCAGTTGGAACACCTTCAACTGACAAACTTCATGTGTATGGAGACGTGAGTATAAATGGTGCAATGAGAGTTGGGGGATATTCAAGTAGTTATGATGTTTGTATAAAAAACGGAACAAACTGTCCTACCGTTACGGCTGCAAGTCTTTTTCCGATTGGAACAAACCCAACAGTAACAACAACACAGGGAGCGTATATCGGATGGAACGCAATCACTGGCGGAACAGGAGAGACAGATTTTATAAACAGTAAAGGAGGCGGTAGTGGAGGATTTGCTTTTCAGAACGTTGCTAGTAGTTCTGGTGCGACACGTACAACTCTTATGAGAATCACAGGAGGTGGAGCTGTAGGTATCGGTACTGGGACAGCAGATCCTGCGGCAGATCTTGAAGTAAGTGGAACATCAAACCGAAACGGTCCACTTGTAAAAATAGGATCTGTTGGTACAGCAAACGGAGATAATGCAGCAGGAACAGAACGTGGTCTTACTATTGCGGCATCATCTGTGGCTGGTCAAGGACAACTCTTCAACGTTAAGCGTGGAACAACAAGCCTGTTTAGTGTTGGTGGAAACGGAAATGTTGGAGTTGGAACAGCAACACCTTCTGCGAGATTTGATGTTCGCGATGAGGCACATTTCTCAACCGGAGGATACGTTGATCCACAACCAGGAGTACTTAACGCATTGAAGTCCACTTCTATTGCGACAGGTAAACTTTACGTAGTTAACCAATTCCCAGTTTATCGACAAAACAATATTACAGGTATGACTTGTAACGCAGTTTCTAATCAAAATGCTACGACAGCAAATACGGGGAACCCACAAACTGGAGTGCTTTACTTTGGGTCATACGCATTTCCTCCTCTAGCAATGACAGACTTTAAATACTGTTATATGTCCGGTGGATTTCGAGAGAATGTGCTACTTGGATATTTGATTCCAGCTTCTACGAGTGCATATAGTGGTTTCACTGGTACAGGGACTGGTGCAGGTCCGACCATAACAACTAGTACACCAACAGTTGTTGGCGTAGGGGCAGGAGCTCGTTATACAAATATTTACATCTACGGCTATGCTACTGGAGGAGGCCCGTTCACTGACGTTGGTGGAGAGGTTTGGAATAATGCACAGACAACTATGCTTAGTCATAACAGTACCACTCTCGGACCGGGTACTCAGATTATTGCGACGTCTATGCCAGTTACTTGTAGTACGTCAGGAGCAACACACTACAAAGTTAGAGCATATGGAGTAAATACAAGTGGTACAGGCTACGGCTCGTGGCAAACAGCAACAGTGCCAATGTGTCCATAAGAGTAAAATAATTAATTTACAATAACAAAATCCGCCTAACGGCGGATTTTGTTATTGTGGCGTTCCAAATAACTTTGGTATAATTAGTGCAACATATTTATAAACAAAGAAAGTCGTAAAATTACTATTTATTATAAATTTTATTAGAAAAGTATTATGAAAAAAATTACTGCAAAAATAATAAAAGCGTCAGCATTTGGAACAGCGCTTTTTGGATTTGCGTTTGTTGCAACTGCGGCAACATGGACTCCTCCTACAGCAACTCCTCCCGGAGCAAACGTGCCAGCCCCAATAAATGTAAGTACCAGCCATCAATTTAAAGCTGGAGGTCTTGGTATTGGACGCACGAGTGCACCTGCA
>JAGOPR010000003.1 GCA_017991895.1 Minisyncoccota bacterium
TTCTCCGTCAGGATCCAGACATAATAATGGTAGGAGAAATTCGAGATAGTGAAACAGCAAGTCTTGGAGTTAATGCTTCGCTTACTGGGCACCTTGTTCTATCTACAATACATACAAATTCGGCGGCGGGGGCTATCCCTCGTATGATTGATATGGGAGTTGAACCTTTTCTTCTAGTTTCCACTGTTAAGACGGTTATTTCTCAGCGTCTAGTGCGAAAATTAACACCGGCTAAAACAAAGTACAATCTTACCGACGCCGAAATTAAAGCGATAGCAAAAGTAATTGATTTGGATCGCGTCATGAAATTTTTGAAAGCCGAAAAAATTGTAGATGAAAAGGCGACGTGGGAAACTATTCCATTTTATAAGGCGAAGAAATCCGAGGATTCAGAAGACGGATACAAGGGGCGCTTAGGGATACACGAGGTGCTCTATGTGTCACCAGCAATCAAGGAACTTATTTTAAAAGGTGCATCACAAGACGAGTTGGAGAAACAAGCGAAAGATGAAGGTATGATGACGCTGATTGAGGACGGGATGTTTCTTGCTGTTCAGGGTATGACTACGACTGAAGAGGTGCTACGCGTCGTGTCAGAGTAAATTCCAGCACGACGCGTAAGAGCAAAGATAAAAAAGAAAAATTAAAAGAAACATGCAAAACAAAACACACAAAAGAATTTGAATTTATCTTTACTCTTTTCTCTTTTAATTTTTATCTAATTAATATGCAATTTAAATATAAAGCACGGGATGCACAAGGAGGAGTTATTGAAGGAGTGATAGAATCTCCGGACCGTCTTTCAGCTGCGAAGGACTTGAGGGCGCAACAGCTTTTACCGGTTTCTATAAATTCTGAATCTGACCAGAAAAAAAATCTCGGTTCGATACAGATTTTTCCGCAGAAGATCAAACTTCGAGAAAAAATAGTTTTTACTCACAACCTGTCAGGAATGCTTTCAGCAGGACTGTCTTTGTATCGCTCGATTGAGGTCATGCAAAAGCAGAATAAAAATCCTGCACTCGGCAAGGTTCTCGAAGGATTGCTCGCAATCGTAAATTCAGGAGGTACGTTTTCAGATGCTCTCGCTAAGTATCCGAAAGTTTTTTCAACACTCTTTGTCTCAATGGTTCGTGCGGGTGAAGAATCTGGGAACCTTGCCACTGCACTTAAGGAAGTAGGGACAAGTCTTGAAAAGGCGTACAATCTCAACCGGAAAATAAAAGGAGCGATGATGTATCCGGCTATTATCGTTATCGCGATTCTTATTATTGGAATTTTGATGCTTGTATTCGTCGTACCAACGCTTACAAAAGTATTTAAGGATTTTGGTACGGAGCTTCCCGCTTCAACAAAATTTATAATTGCGGTATCAGACGCGGCAGCGAACCACCCAATATTACTATTGCTAGGGATAGCAATAGTAACCACGGGGCTCATGTTTCTTTTTAAGGCGAAGAGTATGCAACATACAAAAGATACACTCGTGCTCAAACTTCCAGTGATAGGTGAAATTGTAAAGGAGGTAAACGCAGCTCGTACAGCACGCACACTTTCTTCGCTTTTGGCATCAGGGGTAGAGATGACTCGGGCACTTAGTATTACACAAGAGGTTCTGCAAAATGGATATTATAAAGATGTTCTTGCTAGAGCTAGCGTCGCAGTCCAGAAAGGCGAAGCCCTCTCAAGTATTTTTAAAGCAGAGACAAAGCTTTACCCAATAATGTTAGGTGAGATGATGGCGGTTGGGGAAGAGACAGGATCTCTGACTTCAATGCTTAATGATGTTGCGATATTTTATGAAGAGGAAGTGGACGAGAAAACGAAAGACCTCTCAACTATAATCGAGCCAGTTCTCATGGTGTTTATTGGGGGAGCTGTAGGATTTTTTGCAGTTTCTATGATTCAACCGATGTATGGTTTGGTTAGCGGATTTGGTGGTTAATATGATAAAAAATATGAATAAAACACGAGGTTTTACACTTCCAGAAATTCTAGTTGGAATTGCAATAATGGCTGTAATTGCAACACTTATCGCGGTGAATGTTTCTAGTTTTATACAAGGGCAAGCCTTAAATAATGCAGTAGACGAAGTAACGGTATTGCTAAATGATGCGCGTACGCGTACTCTTTCGGCCTCTGGGAGTAACTATTACGGAGTTCGTCTCGAAAGTACAAAGGCAACGCTTTTTCTCGGTCCAACTTATTCAAGTGGAACGTCAACTAATAAAGTTTACACGCCACACTCAAGTATTGTTTTATCATCGATCACTTTGAATGGAGGTGGAGCAGATGTTTTTTTTGACCCAGTAAATGGTGATACGAGCAACTATGGTACACTTATCGTGAAGAGGTCCTCCACAACTAGCGGTCAAAAAACTATAACGATAACAAAGACAGGCCTTGTTAGTAGTAATTAAATTTAATGTACCGAAGAAAAAAAACACAAACTGGTTTTAGTTTGGTAGAAGTACTTGTGGCAGCAAGTATTTTGTCTGCATCACTTCTTTCCGTGATTGCGATTGCTGGAAAATCGATCGTTATTTCTCATCGTTCTGTAAGTACATACGTAGCATCTACACTTCTGGAAGAAGGCGGGGAGGCTGTTCGGACAATACGCGATGCGAATTGGACAAATATTTCTGCTTTAACTGCCGGGACGACGTATTATCCAAAATTTGATACAGGTACAAATACATGGTCACTTACCACGACCTCGTCTGACGGCATTGTTGGGGTGTATACGAGATCAGTCGTGACATCGGCAGTAACACGCGACGGATCAAGCAACATTGCCTCGTCGGGCACAGCAGATGCTGGTACAAAACTTGTCACAGTTACGGTTTCATGGAAAGAAGGCGAGGGTTCGACCCTTTCTAAAACGCTTTCATTTTATATTTCAAACATATTTAGCTAACTATGAATTTTATAAATTCAAATTTTTTCAATAAGAACCTGCAAGCTGAAACCTGCAAGCTGAAACCTGTTCAAGGCGGGTATTCGTTTGTTGAAACGATAGTTTATCTTGCACTTTTTGTGACTGTTTCGGTCGTATTGATAGGCAGTCTGTTTAGTATGATGAAGATTTATACTGAAACGAGAGTGGACAATGATCTACTCGATTCGGCCCATGTATCTATGGAAAGAATGACGCGCGAAATCCGTGGAGCGACGAGCATCGATACTAGTGCAAGTACGCTAGGTACAAGCCCTGGGGTTTTAAAATTAAATTCAACGACGTCCGGTGGCTCGGCAAAGACCGTTCAGTTCTCGTTGTCATCCGGAGTATTGAAACTTACAGATAGTACAGACGGTACTGCTAGAGATGTTACTGGGAGTAAAACCTCAGTTACTTCATTAATTTTCAGAAATATTACTACAACAAATGGTAATGCTGTTCGCATCGAGATCACAATTCAATCAACGCGCTCAGGTTCAGCGAAAACTATAACTTTGTATAATACGGTTGCGCTTCGAGGGTCATATTAAAAACACCATGGAACTAACATCAAACATCAAACACCAAACATCAAAGCAAGAACGCGGGGCAGCGATGATAATTGCTCTATTATTTTTTGTCGTATCTTCAGTATTCGTAACTAATGGTTTGACAGGACCTACTGCCCGTGAATATCGTACGGCGAATGAGTCCCTAACTTCAAAGCAGGGATATTTTCTTTCAGAATCTGGCGTCGAGGATGCATTTTATCGTTTAAAAAACAGTATGACTCTTCCTTCCAGCACGACTATTACACTAAACGGAGGAAGTGCCACAACGATAGTTACTGATCTTGGCGGTGGGGCTAAACAGATATCAAGCGACGGCGTTGCTGGTGAGAGTAACAGGTCAGTTGATTTGCGTGTTGCTACAGGTGCTGGAATTTCATTTAATTACGGTGTTCAAGTTGGAGAAGGCGGGCTTGATTTACAAGGCTCTGGTACCGTGATAGGTAATGTGTATGCTAACGGGCCGATTACAGGAGATAGCTCGGGAATTATTACTGGTACAGCAACTTCTGCAAACTCACCTGCACTTACGGCAGATCAATCAAATGGATCTGGTACACCGGCAAACAATATTATGTTTGGAAACGCATCAAGTACGCAAGACATTGCGCAAAGTTTTGAACTTGCGACATCAAGTCCAATCAATAAAATACAACTTTATATAAAGAAAGTAGGTTCTCCGTCTAATGCAACTGTAAAAATCATGAATGATGTTTCTGGCTCGCCTGGGACTGTCCAATACGCTTCTGGAACACTAACTGCTTCGACTGTAACAACATCGTATGGATGGATTGATATTGCTTTAACATCAAGTCCAGTGCTTTCAACAGCAACTCCATATTGGATTGTCGTTGATGCTTCAAATTCAACTACAAAATATTATGTTGTCGGTGCTTCAACGGGGGGCTATGCAAGTGGTATTGCAAAAATTGGTCAATCACCAAGTACTTGGGGGGCAACGACTCCTTCGACTGCGGACTTATTCTTTAAGATTTACCTCGGTGGCTTTACTGGTCTTATTCGTGGAAATTCTGGTAGCGTTTGGAACCCGCTTCATATTGGAACGGTTTCGGGAAATGCTTATGCGAATACGATAAATTATACAAATGTAACTGGAACAGCCTATTGTACTAGTGGTGGAAATACAACATCAAGCGGTACAGTGACACCATGTACCCCTGCAACTGACCCAACGTTTCAACCGTTTCCTATTTCAGATGCAAATATTGCAAGTTGGAAAAGTGACGCAAGTGCAGGTGGAATTATAACAGGAGCATATTCAGTAGGTTGGGCAGGGGCAACTCTTGGTCCAAAGGAAATAACAGGAAATCTTACAGTTTCGGGTGGAGGAATCCTAACAGTTTCCGGACCGCTCTATGTAAAAGGCAATTTAACGTTGAGTGGCGGGGCTGACATTGTTCTTGCTTCAAGTTATGGGACCAATGATGGTGTGATTGTTGTCGACGGGACAATCAGTATTTCTGGAGGAGGGCATGCAACAGGTTCAGGTACGACAGGGAGTTACATTATGATTTTAACAACTAATACGAGCCTAAATACCACAACACCAGCAGCTTTGATTTCAGGCGGGGCAGGTGCTGTTATTGTTTATGCTCCGAATGGACTTGCTAAAATTACAGGGGGAGCTTCACTTAAAGAAATAACGGCATATCAAGTTAAAATTGATGGTGGTTCAACACTTACCTACGAAACTGGCTTGGCAAATTTGAACTTTTCGAGTGGTCCATCGGGTTCTTACACTGTAAGTGAATGGAAAGAAGGGCAATAAGGGAAAACACCAAAAATCAAATATCAAACATTAAAATATGGCCACTTCAAATTTGAAGTTTGGCGTTTTCTTCATCATGCTATAATTGGGAAATGCAAAAGAAGAAAATAATAATCGGCAATTGGAAAATGAATCCAGCTTCAGTTAAAGAAGCAAAGAGCCTTTTTCTCCAGATTAAAAAGGAAGCAATCAAATATAAGAACGTAACGGCCGTAATATCGGCTCCTTTTGTATATTTGCCAGACCTTGGGAAACTTTCCTCAGCAGGACTTGCTCTAGCCTCACAAAATATGAGTGCGGAAAAAGAAGGAGCCTTTACGGGGGAGGTTTCAGCGAGAATGCTTATTGGTTGTAAAGTTAAATACAGTATTCTTGGACATTCAGAACGAAGAGCTCTAGGCGAGACAAATGAGTTTATAAATAAGAAGATAAAGCTCGCACTTCAAGAGGGTATCACTCCGATATTGTGTATTGGGGAAGTTGAACGTGATCAAGGCATGTGGCATTTAGGTATAATCAAAACTCAAATCGAGGAATGTTTTGCTGGTGTTTCAAAAGCCTCGATAAATAAAATAATTGTTGCCTACGAACCAGTCTGGGCACTTTCAACTACAAAAAACAGACGTGATGCTACTCCGGAAGATTCTTCTGAGATGATAATTTATATAAAAAAAGTTTTGTCTGATATGTTTGATGCGAAGTCGGTTGATGGAGTTAAGGTTCTTTATGGGGGTTCTGTAAATGATACGAACGCTAATGAATTTCTTACGCAAGGTAAAGCCGACGGGCTTCTTCCAGGTAAGGCGAGCCTAACACCGAAAATTTTTACAAATATTTTGAAAATTGCTAATGAAATCCGTTAAATCAATAAAAAATATAAAAGGTAAGTATGTACTTGTACGTACTGATTTTAATGTACCAACCAAGGGTTTTAAGGTTCTTGATA
Organism: Minisyncoccota bacterium; assembly: GCA_017991895.1. Taxonomy (GTDB): domain Bacteria; phylum Patescibacteriota; class Minisyncoccia; order Phycocordibacterales; family UBA9973; genus CAITQP01. The sequence goes on from JAGOPR010000003.1 coordinate 6,243, forward strand.
AGACACGTATTATAGTTGCTCTCCCAACAATTAACTTGCTTAGAAAAAAAGGGGCTAGAATTATACTAATAAGTCATATTGGCCGTAAACCTGAGGAGTCACTTAAGCCTGTATATAAAATACTCAATAAGTATTTACCTGTTAAGTTTATGCCAAGTATTTTGGGCGAGGGCGTAGAGAAGGTCGTGTCACATATGAAAAATGGCGAGGTTTTACTTTTGGAAAATTTGAGAAGTAACAGTGCTGAGAAGGAAGGGGATTTGGCTTTTGCGAAAGAGATAGCATCACTCGCAGACGCGTATGTAAATGAGGCTTTTCCAGTTTCACATCGCACGGACGCATCTATCGTGGGTATTCCAAAATATTTACCAAGTTACGCAGGTCTTCAACTTGAACGAGAAGTTAAACAACTCTCAAAAGTGCTTAAGCCGAAGAGACCTTTTCTTTTTATACTTGGCGGAGCAAAAATTGAAACTAAGCTACCGATAATGAAACAGTATTTAAAGACGGCAGATAATGTATTTATTGGGGGGGTTCTTGCCAACAATTTTTTTAAGGCACAAGGGAAAAATATAGGCGCTTCAAAATATGATGCAGGTGCTTCTTCTATAAAATCATTTCTTAACAACAAGAAACTTATTATTCCAAAAACTATAGTTGTCGCGGAGTCAGGTAAGAAGTCAAGAAATATTTCAACCGACGAAGTTGGTGACAAGGAAATGATTCTTGATATCGGGCTCCCTAGTATTGAGGCACTTTCACCTGTTATAGCAAAAGCTAAACTTATTCTTTGGAACGGTCCAATGGGGTACTACGAAGGAGGATACACAAAGGCGACAGAGCTTCTTTTAAACTTACTCGCAAAATCAAAGGCAGAAACTATTATTGGCGGAGGAGACACGTCTGTTCTTGTTGAGAAAAAAAAGATGGCACACAAGTTTACTTTTGTTTCAACTGGTGGCGGAGCAACGCTGGATTTTCTAGCAAAAGGAACGCTACCGGGAATTAAAGCTCTAAAATAAAACTAAAAAATGCCCTATAGGGCATTTTTTAGTTTGAGGGCTATTTTTTGCATTTCGCCTTCATTATATGGAGTGCCGTGCCAAAGCTTTTGTCCGTCACCTTCATGGCGGGGGATTACATGCATGTGTGCGTGAAAGATAACCTGTCCAGCGGTTGCCCCATTATTCATTGCTAAATTGAAATCACTAACACCTAGTCCTTTTTCAATACCATGTGCTACCTTTTTGACTGTTTTCATTACTTCCAGCATAACTTCTTCGGGGGCTTCGAGTGTATTTACATAATGAGATTTAGGAATAACAAGAGTATGCCCCGGGTTTACAGGTTTAATATCAAGAAACGCCAAAGTTGTTTCGTTCTCGTATATTTTTTCGCAAGGTATTTCACCTGTGATTATTTTACAAAATAGACAATCGTTCATACCTATAGAGTATATGCTAAAATGCTTCCTATGCAATCTGACCTGCTCGACATACTACTCTCAAATCGAGGGGTAAAATCTCCTGAAGAAAAAGCGCGATTTATAAAGCCAGAATATGAGCGTGATATGCACGACCCTTTCTTAATGAATGATATGGGGAAGGCGGTACTTAGAGTTTTTAACGCGATAAATGATAATGAAAAAATAGTCGTTTATGCAGATTATGACTGCGACGGAATTCCGGGGGCGGTTATTCTCCACGATCTTCTTAAGAAAACAGGCTATGAGAATTTTATCGTTTACATTCCCGATCGACATGAAGAAGGTTACGGTCTCAATCGCGACGCTATCGAAAGTTTTATAAAAGACGATGTAAAACTCATTGTTACTATTGATCTAGGAACAACTGACCATGAAGACATTGCTTATGCAGAAAAAAAAGGGATAAACGTAATTGTAACTGATCATCACTTACCGCACGCAACACTTCCACAGGCTTACGCCCTCGTTAATCCCAAAATTGGAGATACTTATCCAGAAAAAATGCTCTGTGGAGCTGGTGTAATGTTTAAATTTGTTCAGGCCTTTCTCAAGAAATACGGTGAGCATTTCGGTGTTGCGGTTGGGTGGGAAAAGTGGCTTCTTGATATGGCTGGAATTGCCACGCTTTCCGACATGGTGCCACTTACTGGCGAGAATAGAGTGATTGCACGTTTTGGAATGCAAGTCCTTCGAAAATCTCCGCGTCCGGGACTTCAACAACTTTTACGAAAATTAAAGATTGACCAGCGCTATCTTGTGGAAGAAGACATTACATTTATGATTGCTCCACGACTTAATGCAGCAAGCCGTATGGACTCTCCAATGCGGGCGTTTGAACTTCTTTCAGAAAAAGACACACTCAAAGCTGGAATGCTTGCAGAACATCTGACAAAAATAAATGACGAGAGAAAAAGTCTTGTCGCCCAAATAATGAAAGAAGTAAAACATAAGTTGAGTGAACGAGACCTCGGTCCGGTTATTGTTGTCGGTAATCCGTCATGGCGTGTAGGCGTACTTGGCCTTGTGGCGGGCAAAATTTGTGATGAATATGATCGGCCAGTCTTTGTTTGGGGCAGGCCGTCTGGAGATATAACAATCGTGAAAGGGTCGTGTCGGTCAAACGGTTCAGTCAATGTAGTAACACTAATGGAGCATGCCAAGGAGCATTTTCTTGATTTTGGTGGGCACGAGCTCGCAGGAGGATTTTCTGCGTCAAATGATAGTGTGCATTTTCTGGAAGAAAAACTTACCACTTCTTTTGTTGAGGTTGGGCAAGAAAATGTTGTAAATAAAACAGATATTATTGATGCCGTCCTCTCACTTTCAGACGTAAACGAAGCGACACATAGTACTGTTTCGACGCTTGCCCCATTTGGCCTTGGTAATGCAAAGCCGACATTCTCATTTCTCGATGTGGTAGTAAAAAAGGCAAAGCAATTCGGCAAAGAAAAAAATCATCTCGAGTTAATACTTTCTGATCATACTAATATTGAGAAGACTGCTATCGCTTTTTTCTCTGATGATAAAACTTTTAGTAAACAAATAGAGGAGGGTGACTCGGTTCATTTGAAAGGGACACTTGAGAAGTCATACTTTGCAGGTCGGACAACATTACGTTTACGTATTTCAGATATAGAGTAAGCTTTTGATACAATGATAAACATGCCACAGAAAATAGTCGTATTTACAGATGGGTCGTCTCGAGGTAATCCTGGTCCTGGTGGATGGGGAGCCATCATTGTTTATCCGGTAAATAATGACGCAAACACCAAGGTTTTTGAACTCGGTGGGCGAGAAGAGAATACAACCAACAATCGCATGGAGATGATGGCTGCGCGGGAGGCTCTTTCATTTATTGAATCTCGTAAGCTTGAAGGGGGAATTGAAATTCATACAGACTCAGCGTATCTACTTCAAGGCATTACTGGTTGGATGTATGGTTGGGAAAAAAATGGTTGGAAAACAAAAGACGGCGGAGATGTACTAAATCAAGATATTTGGCGTGAACTCGGAGCACTTGTTTTTCGTTTAAAACAAAAACATGAAATTGAATGGATAAAAGTAAGTGGACATAGTGGTCTACGAGGTAATGAACGAGTAGACGAAATATGTACAAACGCCGCAGATAAAACCCAACAGATTCTTTTTGTTGGCTCTCTTACGGATTATGAGCAGCTTATTGGCGGAACTGTTTTTGATGTGGATCCTGATACAGAAAAGCTAAAGGTAAAGACTCGAAAGTCGAGCTCAAAACTCGCGTATTCGTATGTTTCGATGATCGGAGGGCTTGTTGAAATACACAAGACTTGGCCAGAGTGTGAAAAACGAGTAAAAGGAAAACGTGGGGCGAAATATCAAAAGGTATTTTCGAGAGAGGAGGAGTCCTCACTAACTGAAGAATGGACAACAAGCATGCTCAAGCAAAATCATTAGATTATATTTTGTTCACAGGTGTTCTCGGCATTTGTGCTGGAATTATTTTTGCATCTTTTGTAGGGATAACCCCGCCAATCCTTTTAGGAATTGGCGGGGTCGCTATTTTGATTTTTGCATTTTGTTTTTTCCTAATACCTAACACCAACCAGAAAAAAACACTTTTGGTTCCAATTTTCCTCTTTGCTTCGCTTGTCGGTATTGTTCGGATGGAGTTTTCGAAACCGGCTACGTCAGGGCTATTAGATCAAGTTGGAGAAAAAATAATACTTCGCGGAGTTATCGATGCCCCAGAGACACGAACAAGTGGGATTCAATTTTCCCTTGATATAGGTGAAGAGAAAGTTCTTGTTAGTACAAAAAAGTATACCTCACTTTTGTATGGAGATGAGGTTGAAGTCACAGGTAAGCTTATGAAGCCTGAGAACTTCATGACTGATCAGGGCACAGAATTCGATTACATTTCTTATCTTTACAAGGATGACATTCTCTATCGGATGTCATATGCAAACGTAACTGTACTCTCGCATGGTCATGGTAATCGTATTGTTGCGACCCTGCTCCCTGTTCGGGATTGGTTCCTTCAAGGTTTTAATAGAGTTTTACCAGTTCGTCACGCTGATCTTCTTGGTGGAATTGTGCTCGGGGTAAAGCAAAATATTTCTCAGGAATTTCGTAATGATTTAGTAACAACTGGTACGATTCATATCATTGCTCTTTCTGGGTACAACGTCACAATCATTGCAAACGCACTGAGGGGCTTCTTTGTAGATATTCTTGGACTTTCGATTCGCCTTGCTGGAATGGCTGGTGCTTTTTGTATTGTAATTTTTGTTGTCATGACGGGATTACAATCGTCGGCTGTACGCGCGGGCATCATGGGGCTTATTGGATTGTTTGCACGTACGAAAGGCAGGACATACGATGCGTTTCGCGCACTCGTATTTGCTGGAATTTTGATGATTCTCTGGAATCCAAAATATTTAGTGTACGATGTTTCTTTTCAGCTTTCATTTCTAGCCACGCTCGGAATTATTTTTGTCACGCCTATTCTTGAGCGAAAGTTTTCTCGTATTCCCAAAAAAGTTATTTGGTTTATCCCACTTCGTGAACTAATGTCGGTCACGCTCGGAGCGCAGATCGGTGTGTATCCGTTTATTTTGTATAAAATGGGAACACTTTCAATAATTTCTCTTCCGGCAAATATTCTCATTCTCCCTGCCGTGCCATTTGCTATGGGTTTTGGCACACTAGCTGGAGTTTTGGGATCTGTATCTATCGCTCTCGCACATCCGTTTATTTTGATAACCAATGGATTACTTTCTTACACAATAGAGATCGTGAAATTTTTTGCGAAAGTGCCATTTGCATCGGTCGTGTTTAAACAGTTCCCGATTTTTCTTTGTGTACTTCTATATATTGTAATCGGGTATTTTGTTTGGAGGTCAAGAAAAAGCATTATAAAAAACACCCAAGCATAGGGTGTTTTTTAGAGTCTACATAAAATTTTCTTCCACTTTTATCCAATTCAGATTTTCAAAGAAGTCTTCAACGTATTGTTTTTTGCCCGAAGGTTGATAGTCGGCAACATAACTATGTTCCCACATATCAAGTGCAAGAATCGGCTTGAGTCCTTGTAAGTGCCCCAGATGTTGTTCGTCTACCCATTGCATAAGAAGGTGTCCGCTTGCTTTGTCTTGGTAGAGCATTGCCCAGCCGATTCCACGAGTCATTGCCACAGCTTTCATTCGCGCAAGAAACACTTCGAAGGAACCCCATTCTTTTTGAATGGCGAGGGCTAAGGCACTTTCTGCCCCAATACCTCGTGCTCCTCCTTCAAATGATGCGAAGTAGATTTCATGATTACGCATGCCATCATATTCAAATGCGAAACGGCGTTGGAGCTCGCCGAGTTCATATGCCCACTTTTCTGAATCCTTGGAAAGTTCAGTGATTTGGTTCTGTATGTAATTCGCAAATTTTACATAGCCTGCGTAGAGCTTCAAGTGTTCTTCGATATTTTTTGCAGATATGCCTTTGAGTTCAGGGATGTTAAATGTTTTTTGTTCGAAATAAGTCATATCACTATTATACGCCCATACGCCGTATACGCTATACCCGCACACCAACTTGCTTGATGCGCCTAAGGCGCGGAGCAAAGCTCTTTCAAGCAAGTTGGTGTGCGGGTATAATTCCTCTATGAAAAAACGTGAGCGAATATTGCTTACTAGCTTTCTGCTCCTAGCATTTTGGGGATTTTCTGGTGCTTATCTTTCTCTTGGATCACAAGCCAAGGATATTTCGAATGAGCACCCAGTAATTGCAGAACTGGTTAGACCTCCTTCCGATACACCAGTTTCTTACAATCAAGCATTATCACTTTTGACGATGCCAGATGACACAACGGCCTCGATTATTTCTCTTATACAAAATGCAAAGAAATCGGTTGACCTCACAATTTACACATTAAGTGACAAGAAAATTCAGTCGGCACTCGTTTCAGCAAAAAATCGCGGTGTGGCTGTACGCGTACTGCTAAATGCTGGTTGGGAGGGTGTACCCACAAAGAAAAATCAAACAACATTTGATTCACTTTCTAAACAAGGAGTTTCAGTTAAATGGTCACCTGACTATTTTGCACTCATGCATCAAAAAACACTTATAGTTGATGGAACTAAGGCGCTTATTATGACGTTTAATTTGGACAGAGCGTACTATAAAACAGGTAGAGATTTTGGAATACTTAATTCTGACCCTACGGATATTTCGGCAATTATTGCGAGTTTCAATTCTGACTGGAACGGTGATAACAAAGTTGCAAGTGACGGTAAGGATTTAGTTTGGAGTCCAGATTCGAGACTTATTCTCGTTTCGCTTATTGAGAGTGCTAAAAACTCGCTAGATATTTATTCCTTGGAGATGGATGAAGATATTATAGAAGATGCGTTGTCTGATGCTTCCCGAAGAGGAGTAGAGGTGAAAGTTCTAATGAGTATGCAAACATCATGGCTTACTGCTTTTCGTGCGCTTACTGCTTCGGGTGTAGAGATTCGTACATTCCCTGAAAAAGCACCGCTTTTTATTCACGCAAAAGTAATAATAGCTGATGAAAGTAGGGCTTTTGTGGGTTCAGAGAACTTTTCCGCCAATTCTTTGGATAATAATCGCGAACTGGGGATAATTTTTACCAAAGCGGATATCATTTCCTCCATTATGAAAACATTCAAATCCGATTGGGCTAGTGCGACAGTATTTCGTTAGATCTATCCTTTGTGGCCTCTATCGTAAGAGGTATACTATTAGAGGTATACAAAGGATTACTATTTTAGTAGCTAAATATTTATATGAAAAAAATTGGGTTCATTTTATCACTTGTTGTTTTGTTTTCGTTTGGAGCAAATACTGCAAAGGCAGTTACACTTGCTGATCTTGAAAAAACAGTAGTAAATCTTCAAAATCAGGTTTCGTCGTTGCAGTCACAGTTGGCGACGGCACTTTATTCACTAAATAGCTCTACACTTTCATCGGGCACTTCGGCCACAAGTTCGGCGAGCTCGAGTACAACCTCATCTGGTACGAGCTCACCGACCTCATCAACATCTACAGTTACAACATCTCCTACAACTACAAGCACAACGGTACCGACCTCATCAACTTCTGAGGTTTCTACACAAAGAACAGATACAAGTAGCTCGACTTATGTTTCCAGAGATACGACAAGTGCTAGCTCTCAAACTACATCTGTAAATTCTCCAATTGCAAGAACCACGACAGATTCAACTCGAGTAAATTCTTCAACAAGTTTGAATACTGGAAATACTATAGCCACTGCAAAACTTGGAGACAGAGGGGCAAATGTTCTTGCAATACAAAAAATACTTAAAGACAGGGGATACTTAAAGGCAACACCAAACGGAACATTTGGACCCTCGACTCAAAAAGCGGTACGTGCATTTCAATCAGCAAATAAAATTTATGCAGGCGGTGGCGTTGGACCTGCGACGCTTCGTGTACTTGCTGACGTATCAACTGACCGCGTTGATGTGATGACTACCGATGTATCGTCTGCTTCTCTTCTTGTTACTCGAAACATGGCATATCCAGATCAGACAGTATCGACAGGAACAATTCACCATAAAATCGGGTCTTACTATGTAAAAAACCAAAGTGCAGTTGAATCAGCGAAAGTAACAGGATTACTTTTTGGATTTACTACCGGTGGGACGGCGTCTGTTAGTCAGCTCACAAACATAAAAGCATATAATTCTAGTGGAGTTCAGATAGGGGCAACGATTCCAACTATCGGTTCTACTGCTACAGTCTCGATTAGTTCTTCCTTTACACTCTCACCACTCGCATCAACTGTGGTTGATGTCTACGCTGATATTGGCACAGCTCCAACAGGAAGTGGATGGCGTTCAAACCTACTTGCAAGTGGGGTAGGGCTCACTTCAGGAGCAATGTATCATTCAGGTTCTTCAGTTTCTGTTCAATCAGTTACGATTGGAACTAGCACTGCATGTACAGGAACATGGGCTAAAGTTGTATCTCCAAATGGTGGAGAAGTATATACAGTTGGCGCTACGATGCATATAACATGGAATACTTGCGGACATGCAACATCGGCTCCAGTCCAGATCGGAATTCGCGATTCGCGATATAGTTTGGCTCTTGCTTCGGGTGAAGAAACAATTATTAGTACGACAAATACTGGCTCGTATAATTGGGCTATCCCTGCGACGTTAGGGATGCTTTCAGGAGGTACTGTAGGCGGAACGTCAGTCTATACAATTGTAATTTATGTAAGTGGAGGAGGTCCTACAACTCATTTTGATGAAAGTGATGCAAGGTTTACGATTAACGGAACATCGACTTCGACAGGACTTGTTGTAACAAAAAATACAGCATACGCGAATCAGACATTTCCTGCAGGTTCAATAGACAAAAAAATCGCTTCCTTCTTTGTTCAAAACTTTTCTTCTGAATCAATAATGCTTACTGGGCTTCAGGCAGGGATGGCTTCAACGACAATTCCGACAACTGGTTTTTCAAATTTCAAAGCATATGATGGAGTCGGAGGACAGATTGGGGTGACATCATCATCGTTTGGAAGCACAACATTTTTACCAGGAAGCAGTTTGATTATTCCTGCAGGAGCTGCGTTTACGATTGAGCTTAAGGTAGATATTGGTAGCACTGTTTCCACAGGCAGTTTCATACAGAGGTTAAGAGCAACTGGAACAGGTGTATCAACCTCCACTACATATAATTCAGGGGTACCAACCGATGGACAAACTATTACGATAGGAACATCTAGTTGTACGATAAATTCATTCACCGCAAGTCCTACTACAGTGGCATCAGGAGGTAGCTCAACTCTTTCGTGGAATACAACTGGTTGCTGGGCAATCGAAATTACTGCTGGAGTAGTTGGTACGACAACCAGTGTGGGATTGAGTGGGTCACAAGTTCGCGGACCAATTACAAGTACAACGACATATACTCTAACAGCAGGAAGTTCAACCGGCGGAACTGCGACTGCGACTACAACGGTTACCGTTACGCCTACTACAACTGGTTGGATACAGAGGACATCAGCTGGAAGCGATAATTGGCGTAGTCTTGCTTCCTCTTCAGATCGATCAAGGATAGCGGCTATCCCCGCATTAACAGGAGGAGCGAATATATATATCTCTACAGACGGTGGTATTTCATGGACACCCCGTACTGTACCCGGGGCGCACCAGTTGTGGTCTTTAGCGATGTCGTCTGATGGAATGAGATTGATTGCAGGAGATAATAATGGATACATTTATACCTCTACTGATGGAGGTGTTGTGTGGGTTACAAGAACTTCTCCCGGGATGCATCAATGGTGGGGGGTTGCCTCGTCTTCTGATGGGATGAAACTTGCTGCTGGAGATGCCTATTATGGTTACATTTATACTTCCATAAACGGAGGAGCTACTTGGACGCAACGAATGTCGACAGGTGGTCATACATGGTCAATGATTAGATCGTCGTATGATGGCAATAGGCTTGTTGCAATTGATGCATATTCAACTAGTACGACGGGTACTACCGGGGGTTACTTATATACTTCTAACGACGGCGGAGCAACTTGGACTAAACAATTAAGTTTTGGGCCAGCTAGAAATTGGACATCGATTTCTCTATCTTCAGATGGCATGCGGGTTTTAGCACTTGATCAGACGACGAATGCATATATATCAACAGATGGAGGCGTGACCTTCACTTCACATCCTATCCCGATTGGGTCAGGAGTCAGCGGAACGTCTTCCGCTGACGGGATGACATTAGCTGTTGGAAATAATGCTATTAGTATATCTACCGATGGGGGAATAACATGGTCATTAGAATCTATACCCGGAGTACATTCATGGTTATCAATATCTAGTTCTGCCGACGGAACAAAATTTATTGCAGGTGATGTCGGTCCTGGTTATATGTGGACGAAAAATTAATTAAATTACTAAACAAAAAAAACCGCCATTGGGCGGTTTTTTTTGTTACAGAGTTTAAGATTATTTAACTTTTATAATTCCTGCTTTTTTGAGTGCTGCGTATGCACCGAGTTTGTTTATTGTGCGAAGGCCGCGAGCTGAAATATCTAGTACGAATGTCTTTTTGAGTTCTGGTACCAAAATACGGCGTTTCTGGATGTTTGGGTACTTTCGAACCATTCCTGTTGGGTTGAATTTGGTAGCACGAGTACGGTTGGAGTATCCTCCAGCCATCTTTGAACCACATTTAGTTATTGCGCATACTTTTGCCATATATTTGTATCTAAGAATTACAGCCGAGAGGCTATAAAGCTAAGCAGAGCCATGCTATCATATACAAAGGCGAAGCGCAATATTTCTCTATGTCAGGAATCAATAACATTTTTTATGTCATCGTTTTAATAATGTCAGTAGTCGTGCATGAGGTTGCTCATGGTTTTGCTGCTGATGCGCTAGGGGATAAGACTGCAAGATATGCTCGTAGACTTTCACTAAACCCAATTCGCCATATCGATATTGTTGGTTCCATTATTTTACCGTTACTTCTTATTGTTACGAATGCAGGTTTTGTTATTGGCTGGGCGAAGCCCGTACCGTATAATGAACTTAATCTTCGAAACAAAAAATATGGAACGCTTTTAGTTGCAGGTGCAGGAATTTTAGCAAACATTTGTCTTGCTGTATTTTTTGGAATCGCGATTCGTTTTTCACATTTGTTGGGTAGTGCGCAAGAATCATTTGTTGGGATTGCGACTGCAATAGTTTTGGTAAACATGCTTCTCGCTCTTTTTAATCTTATACCTATACCACCACTCGATGGATCAAAGATTCTTTTCTCATTACTTCGAGGAAGAGCTGTCGCTTTTCAAACAGTGGTAGAATATTTATCTCTCCCTCTTCTGATAGTTTTTATATTTTTCCTTTGGCCAATGTTCCAGCCCGCAATCGTTTATATATTTTTCTTGCTAACAGGACTACCTATGTATTAAAAGTATGAAAATTCGAACATTAATATATAAATTAGCATTTCTCACAGCCTTACTTTTTCCGGGGGCCGTTTTTGCTACTGATGGAACGATAGACGCAACAAGTTATAAATCACTTTTGTGTACAAATACAGATTGTAGTACTTACACACTTGTTTACTGGAGAACAACAAACGGAACTGCCGTTACAGTTACCGATACCGGACTTACTGGAGATATTTGGTCTGCAAATTTTGGATGGATAAAACTTGGGCCACTTACAAATGGAGGAGTCGACAACACAACTGGCGGAGTTCTTTCTGGATATGCTTGGGGTAATACTGCAGGTTGGGTAAAGTTTAACCCAACAAATGCTACTGGGGTAACAATAAATACAAGTAGCGGAGAATTTTCTGGTTATGCGTGGGTATCAGGAGCCGGCTGGATGAAATTTGATTGTTCTGGCGGAGAAGGCTCAGATGGATGTGTAAAAACTAGCTGGCGTCCAACAGATGATGATGACGACGATCATGGCGGCGGTCCACCACCTCCACCACCTCCACCTCCACCACCACCTCCTCCTCCAGATCCAGATCCAACACCGGATCCTACTCCTGACCCAACTCCTGATCCAATACCTACACCAGATCCAGATCCTACACCTACACCAACGCCAGATCCGATTCCATATCCCGACCCAATCATAATTGGCGGTGGAGGAGGTGGTAGTGGCGGTGGCGGAGGATCACCGTGTATTCCATATGATGGAAGCGACCCACTTAAAATAATTATCGGTGGAGCAAAGAAAAGTTATTGTGACACGATAGAGGTTGTTAAAGATACTAAGAAAAAAGTATTGGATATTATAAATGAAGGCCCTGGGGATATCGCTATCCGTGTCGTTGCAACAGTCGGTGTTATTGCAGGTTCTGCTGTAGCTGTAACCTCTGCACTATTCCTAAACCCGATTTCATTCTCTGAGTTATTCCTTATTCCAGCCCGACTTTGGTCACTTGTGATGAGTGCGCTTGGACTTAAAAAGCGTCGCCGACCATGGGGTACAGTGTATGACTCTGTAACAAAACAGCCACTTGATCCTGCGTACGTTACGCTTAAGAATATTGAAGGAAAAGAAATTACTTCAAGTATTACTGACCTAGATGGACGTTTCGGATTCGTTGTACCAGAAGCCGGCACGTACACAATCTTTGTTCATAAAACGAACTACGTTTTCCCTTCACAGAAACTCGTTGGACGTGACCACGATGAACTTTATCGAGATCTATACTTCGGCGAACACTTTATGGTGGCTGAAGCAGGTGAAGTTGTGATAAAAAATATTCCAATGGATCCGGAGAATTTTGATTGGAATGAATTTGCCAAGAAAGAACAAAGTCTCATGCGATTTTATTCAAAACGTGATAAATGGCTACGACGTTTGGCAGATGCATTTTTCGGATTTGGATTCTTTGTTTCAGCTGTTGCTGTACTTGCCGCGCCGAAGACTTATAACATTGTTATCTTCCTAATGTACGTGCTCCTGTACTTTATAAGAACGCACGGACCACATTCTCGTCCTTACGGAGATGTTTATGAAAAGGAGACAGGTATTCCAGTTTCATTTGCAATTATTCGTATATCAAATGTTGCGACTGGAGTGGAAGTTATGCATCGCATTGCTGACCAGAAGGGACGATATTATGCACTTCTTCCAAATGGAGAGTATAAAGTTCGAGTAGATCGTAAAATGCCTGATGGTACATACCAGACTGTAGGATCTGACAGAATGGTAACTGTAACAAAGGGTTATCTTGCGAAATCGTTTTCTGTTTAGAGATTTTTCTCTACAAGACCGCGTAAACCTTAAAAGGTTTACGCGGTCTTGCTTTATGCCACATCATTATGTATAGTAGTGCCCGTAGTTAGTCCACTAGATATGTTTGAGTTGCTTCTAGGTTTGGCCTAGCTCTTTAGTATAAAAAAATAAATGCCTACAATAAATCAACTTTCAAAGAAGGGACGAATTAAGGTTAAACAAAAAGCTCGTACAACTGCGCTCGCGCGTGGTTTTAATGTGCTTAAGAACCGCCCTGTGGTATATCCAGCCCCATTCAAGCGTGGCGTATGCGTAAAGGTTAGTACAACTACTCCGAAGAAGCCAAACTCAGCGCTTCGAAAAATCGCTCGTGTTCGCCTCAGTAATGGAATGGAAGTTACAGCATACATCCCCGGTGAAGGACACAATCTTCAGGAACACTCAGTTGTTATGCTCCGCGGTGGTCGTGTGAAGGACCTTATCGGAGTGCGTTACCATATAGTTCGTGGACGTCTCGATGCAGCTGGTGTTGAAAAGCGCCGACAGTCACGCTCACTATACGGAAACAAGAAACCTAAAGCGGCAGTAGCTAAGAAATAATATATATGCGAAGACCAGTAAAAAAACGAAATATCCCAAGTCCAGACATTATGTTTGGCTCTGAGAAGCTCGAGAAATTCATCAACAACGTGATGCTTGATGGAAAGAAAGAGACAGCTCGTAAATGTGTCTATGGCGCTTTTGCAATCATCAAAGAAAAGATGAATAAGGAGCCACTCGAAGTTTTTGATGAAGCTATCCGAAACGTTGGTCCTGCTATTGAGGTTCGCTCACGCCGTGTTGGAGGGGCAAACTATCAGGTTCCGCGCGAAGTTCGTCCTGAACGAAAACAATATCTCGCTTACCGATGGATTATCGATGCAGCACGTGCTGGAAAAGGTAAGCCAATGGCAGAGAAACTTGCGACAGAACTCATGAACGCATTCAACAATGAAGGTTCTGCAATCAAGAAACGAGACGACACTAAGAAAATGGCAGATTCAAACAAAGCATTTGCCCATCTTGCTTGGTAGAAAAATAGTCCCGTTCGGGACTATTTTTATATCATCTGCAAATGGTGCGATACCCCGTACTCTGGAGCATGCCCATCTTGCTTGGTAAAAATGTAATCAACAAAAGAAAAACTCCCATATGGGAGTTTTTCTTTTTTGACTAAGTTTTTTAAGTATTGTATTGTAGTAATAATAAAATCCAATTCTTATGAAATTTATTACAATAATTCCAGGAAATGAAGGAGGTTTTGCCGCAATGATTGAAGGCAAGCCGGAAACGACCGTAGGAGGTCTAGACAAAAATGAAGCGATTGTGAACCTCTTAGAAAAGTATGGAGAGGATTATTTTAACCTTATGATCCTAGAGAAAAAAGAATGATGCCACCCAGTGTCGCGTAACAGCTACCTCGGTGGCTTTTACGTTTAGGTTTTCTTGCAAAAACACCAAGTATTCTGTATAGTTTTCGCACAAGTAGGACTCGGTGTCCTCTTTTTTAATAGATTTAACAGTATTTGTGCTAGCACTTAAAGCCAGCACCTAAAGCCTAATTATCATGGAAAGAGATTATCCACTCAATAAAGTTCGAAACTTTGGAATTATTGCCCACATTGATGCGGGTAAGACAACCACATCTGAGCGTGTGCTTTTTTATACTGGTGTGTCACACAAGATTGGTGAAGTACACGAAGGTGAAGCTGTGATGGACTGGATGGAGCAGGAACGAGAGCGTGGAATCACGATCACCTCTGCTGCGACTACATGTTTTTGGACACCGACATACGTTGAGGACAAAAAAGATGCGAACAAAAAGTTTCGTTTCAACCTCATCGACACTCCTGGGCACATCGACTTTACTGTGGAAGTGAAGCGCTCGCTTCGTGTTCTCGACGGTGCTGTCGTCGTATTCGACGGCGTTGCTGGAGTAGAACCACAATCAGAAACAAACTGGCGCTATGCTGACGAGGCCAATGTTCCTCGTGTGTGTTTCATAAACAAGCTCGATCGAACTGGCGCAAACTTTGAAAAGTCATTTGCATCTATCCTTGATCGACTTTCTAAAAAAGCAGTTCGACTTCAGCTTCCAATCGGACTCGAAGACAAATTTGAAGGGGTCATTGATCTCCTTGCAAATAAGGCTGTCCGTTTCGAAGGCGACAAAGGTGAAAAGGTAGTTGTTTCAGACAATATTCCTGAAGATATGAAAGCTGACGTTGTAAAATATCGCGCAGAACTTATCGAGGCAATCGTTGCAAATGATGATGCAATGATGACTGCGTATCTAGATGGAAAGGAACCAACACTCCCTGAACTTAAAGTCGTTCTCCGTAAGGCTGTTATTGCCAACACTATTTTCCCAGTTCTAGCTGGAACAGCACTTAAAAATAAGGGAGTTCAACTTGTTCTTGATGCTGTTGTTGACTATCTACCTGCTCCAGTTGATATGCCACCAATGCATGCGATCAATCCTGATACAGAAGAGGATGTTGTAATCACAGCAAATGATAACGAACCTCTTTCAGCACTCGCGTTTAAAGTCGCGTCCGACCCATTCGTTGGGCAACTTATTTTCTTCCGTGTGTATTCTGGAACTCTCACCGCAGGGTCATATGTTTACAATCCACGTACTCGCAACAAAGAACGCGTTGGACGTATTGTTCGTATGCACGCAAATGAACGTGAAGAAGTGAAGAAAGTATTCGCTGGAGAAATCGCGGCAGCTGTCGGACTCAAAGAAGCAATTACTTCTGACACACTTTGTGAGCCAGAACACCCAATCGCTCTCGACCGTATCGTTTTCCCAGAACCAGTTATCTCGATGCGTATCGAACCAAAAACAAAGGCCGACCAAGAAAAAATGGGTATGGCGCTCAATCGTCTTGGACAAGAAGACCCAACCTTCCGTGTTTCTACTGATCAAGAAACTGGCGAAACAATCATCGCGGGAATGGGAGAACTTCACCTTGAAATTATCGTTGACCGTTTGAAGCGTGAATTTACCGTTGAAGTAAATGTAGGTAAGCCACAGGTTGCATACCGAGAAACAATTTCTGGTGAATCAGAAGCTGAAGGTAAGTACATCAAACAGACTGGTGGACGCGGTAACTACGGACACGTTCGCATTAAGATGAAGCGCATGGCTCCAATGACGAAAGAAGAAATCGAGGATCTTCCACGTAACACAAAACGCGAAGCACACTTTGAATTTATCAACACAATCAAGGGAGGAGCTATTCCAGTAGAATATATTCCAGCTTGTGAAAAAGGATTTAAAGAGGGTCTTGATCGTGGAGTTGTTGCAGGATTTAAAATGGTGGATGTTTCAGTTGAACTTTGGGATGGAAGTTACCACGATGTGGACTCAAACGAAATGGCGTTCAAAATCGCAGCTTCTATGGCGGTACAAGATGCTGCTAAGCGTGCGAATCCTGTACTCCTTGAGCCTATGATGAGTGTCGAAGTAGTTACCCCTGATAAGTTCATGGGAGATGTTACAGGATCACTTTCTGGAAAGCGTGGAATCATTGAAGGCATGGAACAGCGCGGACTCAATCAAGCTGTAAAAGCTGTTGTGCCACTTTCTGAAATGTTTGGATACATGACAGTGCTTCGCTCAATGACTGAAGGCCGTGCAGGATTTACAATGGAATTCTTGCGATACGATATCGTACCTAAGAACGTTGCAGATGAAATTGTAAAAACACGCACAGTCGCATAGGAATTACCAGAATATTAAAATTACTAAAAGCCCTGATAGTCTTGCTATCAGGGCTTTTAGTTTGACACAAGAGAACATTCTGATATGGTAGTGACAAATTTAAAACCCACATATAGTTATGAAAAACTTGGAAACTAAACTAGACAGCCATTTAATGGATGCGCTCAAAGTTGCGCAGAGGTTCACCACTCATGGTGGACCAGATTGCAGAGTAATATCAAATCCCCACAAGGACGATATTATGATTGTTAACACGAACAGCACTTTTACCGGTGACGGTAATTGTTACATCGCATGTGAATGCGATGAAGAAGGAGTATTGATTGGTGAGCCCTACACCATCACGAAAGAAGTTTTCAGAAATAACTATAAGCCTAAAATGCAGGGAGTGCCTGCATAATTATTTAGACTCTATGACTCTATCGTTGCCACGCGGACAGTACCGCGTGGCTTCTTTTTATTATAAAAAAATAAAACGCCCGCCAAATAAGTGGCAGAACGTTTTATGAATGATGAAAATGGTTTTTGTAATAGCCGATAGCGAGTGTTATTGTGTGGGGCACATGTCCTGGAGGCTGGCTAAACAAATACAGAAAGCGAGTTGTTACAATAAACGGCACAATTAAAATGTAAACAAAAAGATTTGCTAAGTTCATTATTATTAGTCCAGTAATAATAAAGAATAAAATAATTGTTAGTTTACCCATAACTGCACCGGCTTTTAATGCACTGAAATAATGCTCAGGTTCGAGACGAATGGGTTTTTCATAAGGAACCCCTTGTCTCCCAATGATAGGAACCGGAGCCCACATGACGTATTCTTTACCTTTTGGTCTCATAAAAAATAATTTGTCCTAAATTAAACATTATCTAGCCTGTAAGTCAAACTTCCGCTTGACAGGGATATTTTTAAATGCAGAATGAAGAAAATTCATTTGTGCTAGCCATTGTGATAAATAAATATACTTGTGCTTATAAATATGAGCCTAAATATGTTTATTTATCACAGCAAAATCCACAGTTATGGCAACAGCAAAAAATGCGGGGCCCAAACCCAAAAAGGGTGTACGCAGTAAGAAGTCCGTGGTGCATAAGCCTTGGAAAGAAGGCGGCACCACAATGCTACTAAATCAGGAGCTTGTTCTTACAGGGCAACTTCGCGACTTTGGTAAAAAATTAACACAGGCTATTTTAAGGGGGGATTCCAAGATGAGCTTTAAAAAGCTCAATCGTATGTCGAATAAGCAGTTATTTGCATATATACAGAACCTTCCCAGAATTTAAAATGGCCAATTAACGAAGTTTTAAAGCGCGGATACCCGCGCTTTAATTTTTGCTTATTTGACCCTGTAGTGAATTTTGGTGAGGCGCCTGCCGGCGCGTACTAAGTACATCATCAAGATCTACTACGGGGTTTGACACAGTCTCAAAATCTGATAGTATCTTACCCGATAGCTCTCCCCAGGGCTTTTTTCGTGCCCGAGGGAGACTTTCACTAGAGCTAGTGGCCGTGGCAGAGGACTGGTTTTGTGTCTTCCGCCAGTGCCGCAAACTCAATATTATTAGTTTTTAATTTAAGCATTTAGTTTCGGGTTAAAGCTATAAGCTAAAACCTATAAGCTATAAGCTAGATAAACATATGGCAGAGGAATTTAATCGTTCAAAGCCGCACGTTAACGTTGGTACTATCGGACACGTTGACCACGGCAAAACTACGCTCACAGCAGCGATCCTTACAGTTCTTAACCGTGAGGGAAATGGGTATAGTTCAAAGATGAAGGGTGTTGATCAGATTGACAATGCTCCAGAAGAAAAGGCTCGTGGAATCACGATCGCTCTTTCTCACAACGAGTACGAGACTCCAAATCGTCACTACGCTCACATTGATGCTCCAGGTCACGCTGACTACATCAAAAACATGATTACTGGTGCTGCTCAAATGGACGGCGCTATTATCGTTGTTGCAGCTACTGACGGTGTTATGCCACAGACTCGTGAGCACATCCTCCTTGCAAAACAGGTTGGAGTGCCAAAGATTATCGTGTTCCTCAACAAGTGCGACATGGTTGATGACAAGGATCTTATCGACATGGTTGAAGAAGAAGTTCGTGAACTCCTTACAAAACAAGGTTTTGACGGTGCAGGATGCCCTGTTATCCGTGGTTCAGGACTCAAAGCTCTTGAATCAGCAGACAACTCTGACGAATGGGCAAAGAAAGTTATCGAGCTCGTAAACGCACTCGATACTTACATCCCTATGCCAGAGCGTGATCTTGCTAAGCCATTCCTTATGCCAGTTGAAGACATCTTCTCTATCGAAGGACGCGGAACTGTTGTTACAGGCCGTATCGAACGTGGAGTTGTTAAGGTTGGCGAAGATATCGAAATCGTTGGTATCAAGGACACTGCAAAGACAACAGTTACAGGTATCGAAATGTTTAACAAAAACCTCAAGGAAGGTATGGCTGGAGACAACGCTGGTATCCTTCTTCGTGGTACAAAGAAAGAAGACATTACACGTGGACAGGTTCTTGCGAAAGTTGGAACAGTTACTCCTCACTCTTCATTCGAATGTCAGGTTTACATCTTGAAGAAAGAAGAAGGTGGACGCCACACTCCATTCTTTAAAGGTTACAAGCCACAGTTTTACATTCGTACAACTGACGTTACAGGTGATGTAACACTTCCAGAAGGAAAGGAAATGGTTATGCCTGGAGATACAGTAGATCTTAAAGTAAGTCTCGTTACTCCGGTCGCCCTCGAGGCACAACAGCGTTTTGCTATCCGTGAAGGAGGTAAGACCGTTGGTGCAGGAGTTGTCACTAAGATAATCGCTTAACCCAGTAAGTAATTAGTAGATAGTAGTTAGTAGAAGATGCAAATGCACTAGCTACTAACTACTTACTACTATCTACTAACTTCCCCATATGGCCGAAACAAAAATAACAACAAAAAAGCCACGAGTAGCTAAGACAAAAACAGCTTCTGCTGAAAAGTCTGGTGAAGTGCGTCTTCGAATCCGCGTACGAGCATACGAGAACAAAATTCTTGATAACTCTGTAAAGCAGATTATGGATACAGCGCTCCGTCATGATGCCACAATCCTTGGTCCAACACCGCTTCCAACTGAAATCAAAAAATACACGGTCAACCGTTCTCCGTTTATCTATAAGAATACCCGTGAACAATTTGAAATTCGAGTACACAAGCGCGTGATTGATATCCTAAATCCAGGCGCGAAAACAATTGAAGCTCTCACAAATCTTTCTCTCCCTTCTGGTGTAGAAATTGACGTTAAGATGCTCTAAAGAAAGATTACTATTCATGAACGAACGCATATGCGTTCGGTCCACTGAAATTTATGAAATTTATACTAGGTACAAAACAGAACATGACAGAGTACTTTTCCGAAGACGGAAAAGTACATCCTGCAACGATCGTTACTGCAGGCCCTATCGTTGTCACTCAGGTGAAGACGAAAGAAACTGACGGCTATACAGCTCTTCAGGTAGGCTACGGAACACGAAAGGCTAAGAACATTACAAAATCAGTAAAGGGACACATGGGCGAAGGCTCATATGCAGAACTTTGCGAGTTTGTAGTATCTGCTGAACAAGCAGGAGGAATGAAAAAAGGCGACGCTATCACTGCAGGCACATTTGCTGTCGGTGACGAGGTTGCGGTTTCAGGAATCTCAAAAGCAAAAGGTTTCCAAGGTGTTATCAAACGTCACAACTTCAAAGGAGGTCCACGTTCCCACGGTCAGAAACACTCTGAACGTGCACCGGGATCAATCGGTGGAGGTCTTCGTAATCGTGTTCCAAAAGGAATGCGCATGGGAGGACGTACTGGCGGTGATCGCATAACTGTAAGCAATCTTAAAATCCTCGCTGTCGACGCGGATACAAACACACTTCTCATCTCCGGAGCTGTCCCAGGACGCCGAGGAACGATGCTTGAAATCGTACAAAAGTAATATATGGAAAATACAATATATACAAAAAAAGGTGCGAAGGGTGGTTCTATCAAGTTACCTGAAAAGGTTTTCGGAGTTTCTTGGAATGGAGACCTTGTTCACCAAGTTCTTCATGCCATTACTGCGAACACTCGTGCTGGAACTGCGGACACAAAAGGACGTAGTGAAGTGCGTGGAGGAGGTAAGAAGCCTTGGAAACAGAAAGGTACTGGACGCGCTCGTCATGGATCATCTCGCTCTCCGATCTGGAAAGGTGGAGGTGTTACTCACGGACCTCTTGCAGAAAAGAATTACAAGCAGAAAGTAAACAAGAAGATGGCTGGTAAAGCTCTCGCGACTGCTCTTTCAGCAAAACTCCGAGATGGAGAAATTCTTTTTGTTGAAGCTCTAGGATTCAAAGCTCCAAAGACAAGCGAAGCAGCAGAAATGGTACAGGCATTTGCAGGTATCAAAGGTTTTGAGAAGCTTGCAAAGGCACGAAAGCCAAAAGCAATGCTTGTTATTCCTTCTGTTGATAAAGCATTGTCTCAGAGTTTCCGCAACGTGCCACAGATTTCAATCTCACTTGCGAAAGATTTGAACACTTTTGACGTTCTAAATCATCAGTATGTTATTTTTGCTGGCCCCGAGGCTTCTGTCGACGCACTCGTTAAACGCTGTGTCGTATCAAAGAAGTAATCTATGAACAAAGCCCCAGGAGTAATTCTCAAAAATCCAAGAATCACTGAAAAAGCTTCTATTGTTGCAGAAAAAAATGCTTATACATTTGATGTTATGGCAAGCGCAACAAAGAAAGAAATCGAACAGGCAGTAAAGACTTTGTATAAGGTCACTCCAGTTCGCATCCGTACACTTTCTATCCCAAACAAGTCTACAAATCCTCGCGGACGTAAAGGTAAGCCAGGTATGAGTGGAGGAGGAAAGAAAGCATACGTTTATTTGAAAAAGGGCGATAAGATCGAAGTCCTGTAGTAAGTTAAAAACTTAAATCTACGAAATCTATACCTATATGAAAACCTACAAACCTACATCAAAATCCCGTCGTCACATGACTAATGTTATGTACCGTGGAGTGCTTACCCACACTGAACCGCACAAAGCGCTTACGAGTGGTCTCAAGCGCGACATGGGTCGCAATAACCTCGGACGCATTACTGTGCGCCACAAGGGGGGAGGAAACAAGAAGCTCTATCGTGAGGTTGACTTCATGTTTGAAAAGAAAAATATTCCAGCAAAAGTAGTATCAGTTGAATACGATCCTTTCCGAACATCATTCATCTCACTAGTTGCATACAAGGATGGAGAGAAGCGATATATGCTTACTCCAAAATCAGTACGCCCAGGTGCTACATTTACAGTATCTACTGATGCTCCACTTGTTACTCCAAACCGACTTCCACTTACAAAGATTCCAGTTGGTACTTTTGTTTACAATATTGAACTCAAGCCAGAAGGAGGCGCGAAGCTTGTCCGCTCAGCGGGTAACTTTGCACAGGTTGTGGCGAATGACGGAGGATATACACTTATAAAACTCCCATCATCTGAAGTTCGAAAAGTTTCTGAAAAATGCTGGGCAACAATTGGTGAAGTCTCAAACGACGAACATCACCTTGTAAACGTTGGAAAGGCAGGACGTTCTCGTCACAAAGGTATTCGCCCAACAGTTCGTGGTACTGCCATGAACCCTGTTGACCACCCATACGGTGGAGGTGAAGGCCGACAAGGACGTGGAACACGACGACCGAAGACAATGTGGGGTAAGGTTACCGGAGGTCGTAAGACTCGAGGTCCGAAGAAATATTCAAACCACCTTATAATTTCTCGCCGAGTAGTCAGTAAGAAAAACAAGTAACACCTGAACACTTAAACAAGAAACACATACAAAAAGCCCCGCGCTAATGCGCGGGGCTTTTTGTATGGCTTGACATACTTTTGTCGTTTGATATGGTAGGAGTATGTTCGCACAGAAAAACATTGTAGTCGCTCTAATTATCATCCTTAAAAAAGGAGGGGCTACTTTTGTTGCATAACCACGTATAAAAATAAACAGCAAAAAGAAAACCCTCCCCGCGGAGGGTTTTCTTTTTGTAAAAAATTCTAAAAAACTCGTTTTCGAGCCAGTGCGTCTGGGGAGTCTAGAAACCCCAGACGCGGTGGTCCGAAAAAGAGACCACTGTAGCAAAAACGCTATATCGACTAGGCACAGGTGCCAAATCGACGCGGAGCAATGGTAAGCTCGTCTCAAAAAATTCCAAGAGTTCATTAACAAATTCATAACACATCAAAAAACTAGACGAGATGTTTAAGAAATTATTTTACGAAAATAACAAATGGACAGCACTTGATTGTCCTCCAAAAGATAGTAAGCGGGATGGTTACGTAACTGTATGGAAATTTAAGAATGACTGTATGAGTGCACCAAATCTTTGGCTAAGCCGCATGTGTCAGAAAATACGAGATAAGTACGGGCATGATATTGATAAACACGAGCTAATGGCTATGACTTTAGATCTTATGAAATTAGAATGTGTTTATGCCGACATCAATTTTTATTTTGAGGATGATGGATTTGTAATCGGCATAGGCGAAATAGCAGAGGAAAAATTATTTCACGTGAGCGCAACTCACATCTAAAATCAACGTTCAGATTATGAGAAATGCCACTGATAAGGAGCTCGTTTTGAAGTACCTAAGTATGAACGAGCAAGAGTTGCTTACGGAGTATATTTTGCGCCATGATGGGTCAACATTTGCTGTTTGTCGGACAGAAAATTGGGAATTCCGTACACACGATGAATTTTTAGATCTTAGACAAAAAATCACAAAGGATAACTTGGTCTGCCCATTTGAGGACCCGATAGATTATACAGGACTGTCGCTTTATGGTTTTAATGGATTGATACACCGAGCTAGTTATTCTTCTGACAATTTATTTTCGATCAATTTTCTTTTCGCGTACAGTAAACACCATAAGTTATTCCAGCAACTTGCGTTTGACTATGACAAATTACTCGTGGGCGATCTAACCCTAGTTTTTGTTGAGCCCAGAAGTATATATTGGAAAGAAACTAAAATAACTGGCGATGTGCACTATACTAAAAGTTTTAAATATTAGAATAAAGCTAAACAGTCTGAACAAAATGTTCAGCTGTTTTCTTTTTATTTCCTCGTGATACACTTTGCTTATATGAAACCCGAAGAAACAAAAAAATTTAGCTTGCACAAAAGAGTTAAGAGCACCAATCATGGCCTGCGGGGAATAGGCGTAATGTTTCGCCACGGTCACAATGCGTGGCTGTTTATTTTCTTCGCCCTCGTTCCTTTGTATCTCGGTTTTAAGCTCTGTATTTCTACAACAGAGTGGCTAGTGCTCATACTTACTTTCATTGTTGTTATGGCACTTGAGGCAGTAAATACGGCCATGGAAATTCATATGGACCTCACGAGCCCTGACGAGCACCCGCATGCTCGCGATACGAAAGACGTTGCCGCTGGAGCAGTACTTATAGCAGTATTTTTTGGAGGTATTATCGGTATGATAATTTTTATACCTAAGGTTTTAAGTCTTTTCTCCTAATAAGTAAGTTGGTTTATCCCCCAATTGGCTAAAAATATTGGCATGCTATGATAGCTGTCCATGACCCCGCTAGCAATCATTACATTCCGCGAATTCTTTGAAGCGTGGCTTATAGTTGGCCTATTTATAGGTATCGCAAAGAGTTTAAATCTCGGTCGCGGGCGGGATATGCTTAAAGCTGTTTTGCTAGGAATGGTTATCGCCATAATTATTCCATCGGTTGTTTTCCTTGCGGGAGATAGCTTGCAGAGAATCTGGACTGAAGAAAAAGTGGAGTTGACCGAGGGAGTATTGATGATTGTGGCGTCTCTAATGATAGGCATTGTTAGCCTATATTTGCATAAATTTTTCTCAGTAAAACGGCAAGCAGTAATCAAACAAGCAACTGAAAAATTGCAGACAAATGTATTCGACAGAGCACTTTTTACTATTATTGTTATTTCAATTGTAAGAGAAGGACTTGAGATTGGACTTTTTGCACTATCTATTTCTCTTGTAACTCCAGTTAAGACGCTTTTTTTAGGGCTTGGAGTAGGTTTCGCCGTAGCCTCGGTTGTTGGGATTTTTGCGATGCTGGCATACAAGCGACTACCGATTAAAAAAATATATGCAGTCACGGAGATAGGGATACTTTTTGTCGGGGCGGCACTTTTCAAAAATGGTATTTCAGAAATACTTGAAGTAATCTGGCACATTGATACATCAAAAATTTTACCGCTACCACTTTCATTTATGCCAAGTCATGAAAGCCTCCTCGGACATTTTTTGAATACAATTTTTGGTATCGAGAGAGAATTTAGTTTAGCAAAGTTATTGCTTATTACTTTGTACTTTGGCGCTGTATATTATTTTGTTTTCCATAGAGCAAAACAAAAACAGATTGCTTCTGCTACTGCTTAGCCTTTTTCACATATTTTTTGAACTCGTTTCCTTTTTCTTCAAAATTTTTCCACACAGAGTAACTAGGTGAGGCAGTTGAGAGGAGGCAGATGCTTCCTCTTGGAGTGTTTTTGTAGGCGAATGCGACAGCCTGTTTCATACTTCTTGTTTCTAGAATATTGAGACCTTTTTTATTTTTCAGCATACGACTTCCACTCGTAGGGAAAAGCACGATATTTTTTATTTTATATTTTCGGACAGTTTTTTCTAGATCAGTAAAATCATATCCACGGTCTTCTCCACCGAGAAAGAGCGTGCCGATATTTTTTAATGTCTTTATAGCAGCGATTGCAGACTGCGGAGTCGTTGAAATCGCATCATCATAAAAAGTGATGCCATTATGTGTTCCAATCAGTTCAAGTCGGTGTGGAAGAGGTCTAAAATTTTTGATTGCCTTCGCGATTGCACTATCTTTTATTCCGAGTGCGCGGGCGACGGCAACTGACGCACGAATATTCATCTTGTTGTGTTCGCCTAAGAGCGGAATTTCTTTAGTTGGAATCTTTGCAGTAAACGGCGGAAGGATTTTTATGTCACCAGCTTTTTGATATTTAAAAATATTCATCTTTGCCTCGTAGTAAGCAGGGAGACTGGTGTGGTAGTTCATATGCTCCGGAAAGAGGTTGATAAGTAAGGATATATTTGGAGAATACTCGATGTCGTCGAGCATGTAACTCGAGAGTTCAATTACGAATACCTCTTTTTTATCAATTTTTCTGAGTAGGGCTTCAAGCATTGGATTACCAATGTTACCGAGGAGGCGAACTTTTTTTCCACCAGCTTTTAGCATTTCATACACGAGTGTCGTTGTTGTACTTTTGCCTTTGGTCCCAGTGATTCCTACGGTAAGGTTTTTGTTTTGAGAGAAAAAGACATTTGTCGCCGTCGTATATGCTCCAGTAACTTTTTCTTTGGGAATTCCGGGGGTTTTAATTATTAGGTCAAAATTCTTTTGCTTTGCGAGATAGTTCTTATCGCGGTCTTCATCAAGGATGCCAATTTTGAGTTTTGGGTAGAACTTTTTCAGATATTTTTCGGTAACCTTACCTTCTCTTCGGTAGCCGAGTATTCCTACGGTTTCAATTCCGAGGAACTTAAATGGTGTTGGCAGAGTAGGGGCATGAGTAGTTTGCATAACTGTTTCTATTAGAGTTTCAGGATTTTTTATTTTTTTGAGATATTTCTTTGTAACAATATCGCTCTTGTACGAATTTGCGGAAAGATAAAGTGAGGCACGGGATTCTTCAAATGTTCCTACGCATTCAAACGGTTTCATCGAGCCGAAGCCGAGAATGTCGCCAAAGAGCGGAATAAGACTTTCATCCGCCAGCAGATTTTTACCGAATATTTTAACGAGTTCAGTTTTTGGAATAAATGGAGAGAGTATTAAAAAGACGAACGCACATTTTGGACATTCTCCACACCAAAGAGTGTCGGGTCGATCTTTGAAAACTTTGAAATTTCGATTACAACTCGAGAATGTCTCAAAGTATTTTGGATATCTTGAAAAAAGTTTGGCAACACGGATTTCGTAGAATTGACGAAGAAGTGAAAAGTATTGTATGTCAGTTGTAATATTTCCACGTGTGTATTCTTGGAGCATCGCTTCAAACTCAGCTGACTTGCTCCACTGGTGGTTTATAGTTTCTCCTTTATATTCAGCATTTCCAAAGTTACTTGAGTGCTCGTTGCCAACAACCACATACTTATATCCGTAGAGAGCCGATGAAAGGAGACCTGTAAAAGCGAAGATAGCAGAAATTGGAATGTGTCCATTGTACGCGCCAGCGTGTTCCTCGAATATCTGTGGGTCGAGAATACGCCTTATTTTAAGGCTTGGATTTCCAATGATATCTATAACTTGCTCTGCTATCGGGTCTCCCTTCTGTGTCTCCAAGAGGTAAGACGCTACATCGAAGTCCCTGAGGAGCTCTGTTGCGACGATAGAATCTTTTCCTCCGCCGATGCCGAGAAGTATTTTTTCAGATGTGCTGACAGATACGGGTGAAGCTTTAACTTTTTTTGAAAAGGGAAACCTCGCAACTTTTTTAGGATCGAGATTATTTCGGTACAAAAATTCGCCAAGTCCTTTTCTATATACGGTATTCCAAAACTCCGCTTGTTTTTCTGAGAGGGGGAATGCAGTAGCAATTTTCGGAGGGCAATAAAGTTTGTAATAACTGATACCGAGAATGAGCGAAAGCGGATCGAGGAATTTTTCTAAGACTTCTGGCGAGATCTTACGCGGAGTTTTTGGCAATAAAATTGTTTCACTAAAGGAGAGTGGCGCGCGATCAGAAAATTCGATTGAGTAATCGAAGGTGATTTTAAGGCAATCCGGTTCGTAGGTGTAGCCTTTGAAATTGAAGGCGGTGGCTTTGGACATTACCTCTATACCTTACCCAAAAACCCCAAAATAGCCAAGAAAATAAGAATCTGGACTCCGGATCGAGTTCGGGACGACCTGCTCATGCGGGTCGATTTGACTTATAAAAACAATCTGCTAGTATGTCCCTTGCGTGGCTCTCTCAAGGGCTGTTTTTAATTCTAAAAATTAAACACGTAACAGTGGTTGCCAATTTAATGGCAGTTCCACCTCTAACGGATAAAATGACACGATCACTCAAAAAAGGACCATACGTAGACGAACGCGTAATGAAGAAAGTCGTCGGAAAAAACCCAATGAATACAGGGGTTATTAAGACGTGGTCACGTGCTTGCCAAATCCCACCAGAATTCGTTGGGTTCGTTTTTGGCGTTCATAATGGCAATAAACACATCGAAGTCCTAGTTACTGAAGATATGGTAGGTCACCGTCTCGGAGAATTTTCACCTACACGAACATTCCGTAAGCACGGAGGTAAGATGCAGAAAGAAATCGAAGCTAAGGCTAAAGAGTCTGAAATCGCTGCTGCACAGGCTGCAAAATCAGCTCCAGCAGATAAGAAATAATTTTAAATACTATGAAAGCTTCCCTCAAAAATTACAGACAAGCCCCTCGTAAAGTACGCCTAGTTGCGCACCTTTTGAAGGGTAAGAAGGTTGCTCAAGCTGAAATGGAGCTTAAACACCTTGCAAAGCGAGCATCTCTTCCTTTAGAGAAGCTTCTTGCTTCAGCTGTAGCAAATGCAAAAGTTGCTGGAGCGGATGTTGAAAACCTAATTGTCAAAAATGTTCAAGTAAATCAGGGCCTTGTTATGAAGCGTATGATGCCTCGCGCCTTTGGTCGTGGAGCCCCAATCATGAAGAAAACATGCCATGTATTTATCGAGCTTGCTGAAGTTGGTGTTAAAAAGGAAGTAGTTGCAAAGAAAGAAAAAGTCGAAAAAACTGAGAAAAAGGAAAAGAAAGCTACTAAGCCTAAAGCAGTAAAAGCTAACAAATAATATATGAGTAAAGTTGTCCATCCATACGCACATCGCCTAGTAATCCTCCGAGACTGGAAATCTCGCTGGTTTGCTGCACCTAAGAAATACAAGGAATATCTTCGTGGAGATGTACTTGTTCGCGACTACCTTGAAAAGCGTATGCGTGGTCTATATGTTTCATCTATTGAAATTGAGCGCTCACCAAAGTCTACTCGCGTTATCATCCGCACTTCACGCCCAGGTATGGTTATTGGACGCTCAGGTGAAGGATCAGTAAAACTCAAGAATGATATCGTGGCTTTCATGAAGCGCAAAAACGTTACAGTATCAGAAGAACTTAAGCTCGACATCGTAGAAATCCAGAATCCTGATGCTGATGCACACATCGTTGCTTACTCTGTTGCTGAAGCTCTCGAAAAGCGTCTTCCATTCCGCCGTGTCATGAAGCAAGCTGTTGAGAAAGTTATCGCTACTCGTGGAGTAGAAGGAGTAAAGATTCTTCTTTCAGGACGTCTAGGTGGCGCTGAAATCGCTCGTATTGAAGAACAAAAGCGTGGCTCAATCCCTCTTCAGACTTTCCGAGCAGACGTTGATTACACACGTGAAAAAGCACACATGACTTACGGTGATATCGGAATCAAAGTGTGGATTTACCGTGGAGAAATATTTGAAACTAAGACCGCACCTACAAAATAACTAATAGTTACTAACTACTTACTAATCCCATGTTATTCCCGAAAAAAATTAAATATCGAAAATGGCAAACTGGACGAAAGAACATGCTAAATTCCACACCTGATACTCGTGGAACAACTCTTTCATACGGATCATTTGGTCTCAAAGCAGAGACTGCTGGACGCATTCGTAGCAACCAGCTTGAGTCTGCACGTAAGGCTATGGCTCGCCAAATGACAAAGACTGCAAAGTTTTGGATTCGTATTTTCCCAGACCGACCATACACGGCTAAGCCACCAGAAGTGGGAATGGGTAAGGGTAAAGGTGATCCACAGGGATTTTGTTTTGAAATTCGCCCAGGACGCCTAATTTTCGAAATCGACGGACTCGACGAAAAGGTTGCCCGTGAAGCTCTTCGAAAAGCTGGTACAAAATTGCCAGTTAAAACACGAGTTGTTGCGAGATAACTGTAATCAATTATATGAAAAAGAAAGAAACAACAAACGTTACAGATATTGATGCAAAGCTCCTCGAGCTCCACGAAAAAGTTCGTGTGAACCGCTTTGCTCTTGCTGGAAGTCGTGCAAAAAATGTTAAAGCTACAAAGACACATCGTCGCGAGATCGCTCGTCTTATGACACAGAAGAATGCAACAAAGAAGTAATATATGGCAACTAAAACAACTACAAAGAAAACTAAAGAAGTCGCAACTCCTGTAAAGAACACTGTTCTTGCCGGCGTTGTTATGAAAACTGCGATGCAGAAGACGATTGTAGTCAAAGTTACTCGCTTTGAGAAGCACCCAAAATACAAAAAATACCAAACCTTTTCAAAGAAGTACAAGGTGCATGATGGGAATGCTGTTGCAAAAGTAGGAGACATGGTGGAAATCATGGAAACTCGCCCGATCTCAAAGGACAAGCATTTTACTTTGGTCGTGAAGAAATAATTTTCGAATAAAAAATATATGATTCAACCACAAACAATAGTAAAAATAGCTGATAACGCCGGAGGTAAAATCGGACGCGTCTTCAAGGTTCTTGGTTCATCAAAGCGCCGATACGCTGAAATCGGAGACGTTGTGGTTATCTCAGTCCAGATTGCAGAACCTCGCAAGGGTGTTAAGAAGAAAGGTGTTCACCACGCAGTTGTTGTTCGCCAGCGTGAAGCTCTTCGAAGAAAAGACGGTTCTTACATATCTTTTGACGACAATGCTGTTGTACTTATAGGTAGTGGTAAACAACGCTTTGAACCTATCGCAGGACGTATCTTCGGACCGATTCCTCGTGAGCTCGGTGAACGTGGTTATCAGAAAATCATATCGTTAGCACCAGAAGTGCTCTAATCAGAAAGTAGAAAATAGTAAGTAGAAAATAGGAGCCCAAATACAAACGCATTCACTACTAACTACTTTCTACTAACTACTAACTAATCACATGAACATCAAAAAAGGAGACATCGTAATAGTTCGCGTTGGAAAGGATAAGGGAAAGAAAGGGAA
Organism: Minisyncoccota bacterium; assembly: GCA_017991895.1. GTDB lineage: Bacteria > Patescibacteriota > Minisyncoccia > Phycocordibacterales > UBA9973 > CAITQP01. The sequence goes on from JAGOPR010000003.1 coordinate 37,272, forward strand.
AGTCCTTGCTGTTTCTCCTAAGCTTGATTCTGTACTCGTTGAGGGTATGAATATGAAGAAGCGTCATATGAAGCCACGTGGACGTGACCAGAAAGGACAGACTATCGAAATTGCTCATCCTATAACACGTTCAAACGTTTCATTGGTTGATCCTAAAAAGGGGACTGCGACACGCTTGGGCTCAAAGACGGTAGCAGGAAAGAAGGTTCGAATCGCAAGAAAGAGCGGACAAGAGATTTAAGTTTTAATAAATAATACGGTATTAGGTGAATTTTAATTCGACCTAAATCCAAAAAATATATGGCACATCTCACGATTAAAGAAAAATCAGCAAAAGCATATGAAGTCTTGAAGCCAAAATTTGGCTACAAGAACATAATGGCCTCACCACGACTTATGAAGGTTGTTATCTCCTCAGGTACGGGAGGTGCAATGAAGCGTGATGCAAAGCGCAACGATCTTGTCGCTGACCGACTCGCTAAAATTACTGGACAGAAGCCATCTCTCAAGGGAGCTAAGCAATCTATCGCATCATTCAAGATTCGTCAGGGTGATCCTGTTGGAATCACGACTACTCTTCGTGGTCCTCGTATGTACGGATTTTTAGAAAAGTTTTTTAATATATCTGTCCCACGTATCAAAGACTTCCGTGGTTTTAATTCAAGTAGTGTTGACTCTATCGGAAACATTACACTTGGTCTTAAAGAGCACGTTATCTTCCCAGAAACAGCCGATGAAGATATCAAAGATGTTTTTGGTCTTGCTGTAACTATTGTTTCATCTGCAAAAACAAAGGAAGAAGGAATTGCCTTTTTTGAATATCTCGGAGTTCCATTCAAAAAAGAAGAGGAAACAGCTAAGAAAAAACGCTAAACTTCAGATTTCAAAAAGCCCCGCGCCATGGCGCGGGGCTTTTGTTTTATTTTATGCTATTCTCATCAATACATATGAAGAGAAACATAATCACAATATGCGGAGTACTTGGGAGTGGTAAATCTACTACCGCAAAACGCGTTGCTAGTACACTCGGTTACGCGCATTACTCCGGCGGAGATTTCATGCGTGCAATGGCTACAGAGCGCGGGATAACGCTTGCCGAACTCAACATTCTTGCAGAGACTGATCCCGCTATCGATAAGGAAATTGACCGTAAGCAGAAGGAATTTATGGATGCTAATGAAAATTTTGTCATCGATTCACGACTTGGCTGGTTTTGGGCACCCGACTCGTTTAAAGTATTTTTAAATCTTCCTGTTTCGGTATCGGCACAGCGTGTATTTGCCGACATGCAGGCGAAGAAATCTGAACGTGCAAATGAAGTCCAAAAATCTCCTGAAACATTTGAAGAGGTAGAGGCGCGTCTTGCCGAACGGTTTGCTAGCGAGGGTGAAAGATATAAAAAATATTATGATATAGACAATTATCAAGATTCAAAACATTTTGATTTGGTTATCGATACAAGCATCAACGACATCCCTGCTGTAGAACGGCTCGTAATTGAAGGCTACAAAAAGTGGCAGGCCGAAAAAACTGAAAAGTAAAATCTTAACAATTTTAGACGGCCGTCTAAAATTGTTAAGATGACCGGAACATAGAGATGAAAGAAAAATATCTAATTCAAAAAAAGTGGGGCGAGACTCCACTAGAAGCTTTGGAGCGGTTACGCGTCGATGAAAAAATCGGTGCGGATGTTCCGATGACGTATGCGGGTCGACTTGATCCAGCAGCGGAGGGTTTACTTATCATTCTCACGGGAGAAGAGTGTAAAAAGAAGGATGAATACAGTGCGCTTTCAAAAACATACGTAGCTGAAATTATTTTGGGTGTTTCGACAGATAGCTACGATCTGCTTGGAATACCAAAGGTAGAATTAAGAATTAAGAATTTAGAATCAAGTATGGAAGAAATAAAAAAATACTTGGATATCAATATCGGAAAACAAATGCAGGAATATCCGCACTACTCATCAAAAAATATTGATACCGGAGTACTTCCTCTTCCGCATGAAGTTGAACTTTTTGAGTACAAAAATCTTGAGATAGGGGAGCGAACCCAAGATGAAGTTTCAGAGAGAGTAAAAAATCTTACAGAATTAGTAACAGGCGATTTTAGACAAGCGAAAATTTCCGAAGCATGGAAGACCATTTCCATCCCTGAAAAACTACAAACTATAAAAGTTGAATTGAAAGTTTCGAGTGGATTTTATATCCGACAGCTTGCCGAAGATCTTGGGAAAGCTCTTTGTTGTGGCGCATGTCTCTATTCTCTTGTTCGTACTGAAATAGAATAGAAAATGCCCCAGACAAAGCTGGGGCAGGGAATTAGTTTCCACTTTTTCTTTACATTACTCCTCTTTACTTTCCTTTTCCCACTCGAGATAGCGTATCGTTACAATTTCAGTTGGGTACATCGGAACGTACGCAGATACTTTATCGTAGCAATTTCTTGAGTAGCCCAACATTGTAATAGTTAGGGTTGACTGTGATGCGCCGGTAATAAAAAGCACTGCATCGCAACCATTAGATATGGCATCATTTTCAAGTGCTCTGAACTCATCTTCTGCAGTGTCAAAATCAGGAACTTTCATCCAGTTTTCAGGCATCTGTTTCAGATAAATTCTTTCAAAAGTGGAAAACGGTTGAACTAGTTCTTCCGCTATCGGGTCATTCACGCAATAAACAATCATCATTTTCTTATAATATGTAGTGTCCATCAAAATTCTTTTGATTGTTTTGGCATTTTTTGCGAGGTCTTCTTTTCTACCACGCGAAAGGACAAATAATAGATTAAACTTTCTCATGTTTTTATGCCGCCTGTGAATCATTTTATGGCGAATTTTGGCCCTGTAATATAGGAGGGGCAAAATTCGCCATAGAATAAGGCTTTTTCAACGAAAATCACTATATAATAGCATAAAATAGCTTAAAAGTCAATAATCTAGACGCCATATCAACTATGGAGAGATATTCTGACGGGTGTCGATTTGACATTAGTTTTCAATCTGCTAGTATAGCTCCCGAGGCAGTTTAGCAGTCACTGGTCCACTTTTCTCCTTTAATTTCCTACTCTGTAGGGGGATAAAGAAAAAAAGTGAGATACCGGACAGCGAGCCTCTAATTTTTACTTATGGCAAAGACATCAACCAAACATCGAGCAACACGTACCCCAAAGTTTAGTACACGGGCTAAAAACCGTTGTTTTAAATGTGGTCGCGGACGTGGCTTTATGCGAGATTTTGGCCTATGTCGTATCTGTTTCCGCGAACTAGCCAACGAGGGAATGATCCCAGGTGTTCGTAAATCATCTTGGTAATATAAAATTCTATGGACCCAGTATCAAACATGCTCATCTCAATAAAGAACGGTAACCGAGCTCTCAAGGAGAGTGTTATTGTTCCGCAGTCTCAGCTTTGTCTAGCAATTGCAACAAAACTTTCTAAAGAAGGCTTTGTTGGTGCAGTTGACCAAAAGACACGTAAAGGCCGTCCAGTTATGGAAATTGCCCTTATTTCTAAGGACAGAATGCCAAAGGTCAACGAAATCGTTCGTATTTCAAAGCCATCACGACGAATGTACTATGGTGTACAGGATATAAAGACAATCAAGAATGGCCGTGGAGCAATGGTATTTTCAACACCAAAGGGAATTTTGACAGACAAAGAGGCCCGCAAGGAAAACGTCGGCGGAGAAGCTCTATTTTCAATTTGGTAGGGCACACTATCTTAAGATAAATTTTTATGTCACGAATCGCTAAACAACCAATCGAAATCCCATCAGGAACAACAATTACATTTGTTGACGGTCTTTTGACTGTAAAAGGAGCAAAGGGAACACTCACACGCGCTTTCCGAAACGAAGTAGATTTCAAAATTGAAGGAAACACAATCACTCTTTCTCCTGCAAAAGATGAAATATTCGCTCGTGCACTTTGGGGAACATACGCTTCACATGTAAAAAATATGATTACCGGTGTGAACACTCCATATGTTAAGAAACTTATTCTTGAAGGAGTTGGATTTAAGAGCGAAGTGAAGGGTAAAGACCTTGTTCTTGCTCTTGGATTTTCACATGGTGTTACAGTAGCAATCCCTGAGGGTCTTACCGTTACAGCTGAGAAAAACAACATCACTTTTACAGGTATCGATAAGGAATCAGTTGGACAATTTGCGTCAAAGATCCGCGCTATGAAAAAGCCTGAGCCATATAAAGGTAAAGGATTCCGTTATGACGATGAGGTTATCCGACGTAAGCAAGGAAAGAAGGCAGCGTAAAATAGAGTAATGACCAAAGAGAAAAGTTCAAAGAAAAACCTATGAAATCAAAAAATATTAAAACTGAAAAGCGACTTCGATTGAAGAAAAAGATTCGCATGCGAATCGCGGGTGACGCTATGCGCCCTCGTCTTTCAGTCTTCCGCTCGAACAAGTTTATCTACGCTCAAGCTATCGATGATACAAAGAGTGTTACGATTGCATCAGTTTCAGATGGTACACAGAAAGGAACAAAGGTTGCCGGAGCAGAATATGTTGGTACAGCAATCGCGAAACTTTTGAAAGAGAAAGGTATAACAACGATCGTTTTTGATCGCGGCGGTTTTAAATACGCAGGTCGAGTAAAAATTCTTGCAGACGCGGCACGTGCTGGCGGACTTAAATTCTAAATATATGGCTGAAAACACAAAAACAACTAAACCAGGAAATTCAGGTGCCGGACCAGCTCGCGGATCATTCCGTGGCGCAGGCGGAGCAAGCCGTGGTGGACAAGGTGGAGCACGAGGTGGTGCTGGCGGGGGAGCAGGTGGATCTCGCGGTCCTCGACGTCCTTTCACAGAACGTGCAAAACCAGAATACGATCAGAAGATTCTTGCAATCCGTCGTGTTACTCGTGTGGTTTCAGGTGGACGCCGTATGACTTTCTCTGTAGCTCTTGCAATAGGCGACCGAAAGGGTATGGTAGGTCTTGGAACAGGAAAGGCTATTGATACTTCAATGGCGATTGCTAAGGCACAGAAATCTGCAAAAAAGAACATGCTCAAGCTTCGACTCACAAAAACACAGTCTCTCCCTCATGATATTGGAGCTAAATTCTCAAGTGCACAGCTTATGATGATGCCAAACCGCGGACGTGGAATGATCGCTGGATCAGCTGTTCGTGACATGCTCCTTCTTGCTGGTGTAAAGGATGTAACAAGTAAGATTAGTTCTGGAAGTAAAAACAAACTCAACATTGCTCGTGCAACAATGAAAGCATTTGGCCAGATTGGAACTCGAGTATTGCGACACAAGGTAGCAGATGATAAGGCTATTCTCCCACCTGTACCAAAGGTTGAGGATGTAGTCCCTGTTGTAGAAAAGTAATACTATGCAAACACACAACGTACAACGAAATACAAAACTTAAGAAACATGTTCAGCTTGGACGTGGAGGACGACACGGTAAAACTTCAGGACGTGGAGGCAAGGGTCTTACAGCACGCGCTGGTTTTAAGCGCCGACCAGCTCTTCGTGACGCTATTAAGAAAATTCCAAAACTTCGTGGATATAAATTCCACTCTATCGAGACTGCATACTACCCAGTAAATCTTGAAGCTCTAGAAAAGTCTTTCAAAGCAGGAGATACTGTTACTCTAAAGACTCTTATCGAAAATAAGGTATTTCGTCTTAAGGGTGCAAAAAATCCACGCATAAAGATTCTCGCTCGTGGGATACTCTCGAAGAAACTTACTGTTAAAGGATGTGCTGTTTCAGAAACTGCGAAAACTGCGATTGAAAAGGCAGGAGGAACAGTAGAAAAGTAAATACTAAATAGAAAATAGTAAATAAAAATACAGATTCTATTTAAAATTATTTACGATTTACTAATAACTATTTACTAAGAAATGCAAAATTTTTTCTCAAAACTAAAAATAATCTGGACCGATAAAAATCTCCGCAATCGCATTCTTATAATGATTGCGCTTCTTATCGTATTTCGACTTCTAGCAGCTATTCCAGTGCCGGGTATTGATACTGCACGTCTTGCGGCTTTCCTAAACAACAATCAATTTTTTGGAATCCTAAACATATTCTCTGGAGGTGGACTTTCAAACCTTTCAATCATAATGCTTGGAGTAAGCCCATACATTACTGCTTCTATCATCATGCAGCTCCTTACGATCATGGTTCCGCGCTTGAAAGCACTCAACCAAGAAGAAGGACAAGCAGGAAAGAAAAAGTTTTCTCAATACTCACGACTCATTACTGTTCCTCTAGCGTTGTTACAAGGTTTTAGTTTGCTCATGCTTCTTCAAAAGCAGGGTATCCTAGGTGTTGTTTCTCCAGTTGAATTTGTAACTGCTCTCGCCGTTGTTTTGGCTGGTTCGATGTTTGTAATGTGGATCGGTGAAGTTATGACTGAGTACGGAATCAGTAATGGTGTTTCTATGATTATCTTTGCAGGTATCATTGCAGCTCTACCATCTAGTCTTAGTCAGCTTGCATTTACTTTTGACGTATCACAGATTCCACAACTTATACTCTTCGGAGTTCTTGGTTTGGCTCTTATCGCCGGCGTTGTGCTTGTAACTGAAGCAGAGAGACCAATACCCGTTACATACGCTCGTCAGACACGTGGAGGTACACAAACAGGCGGAGTTTCTACTTATGTTCCACTTCGCGTAAACCAAGCAGGAGTTATTCCAATCATCTTTGCGCTCTCTATAATGCTTGTACCACAGCTTTTGGGAAGCATGTTTGCACTTTCTGCAAATAGCACAATGCTCTCTGTTGGTCGCGCACTCACAAACTTCTCACAGACTACATGGCTGTACGGTATCGTTTACTTCGTTTTGGTCTTTATTTTTACTTACTTCTATACAGCAGTTACATTTGATCCACACCAAATGTCTGAAAATCTTCAGAAGGGTGGAGCATTTATCCCTGGGATTCGTCCGGGTCTTTCTACCGAACAATATATTTCTAAGGTTGTTTCTCGCATCACGCTTGTAGGAGCTCTTTTCCTAGGTATTATTGCAGTCTTGCCACTTATAGTTAAGGCTATTACGGGTATTACCGCTATCGCACTTGGTGGTACAGCAATGCTCATCGTAGTCTCAGTAGTTCTTGACCTCATAAAGAAGGTAGATGCTCAGATTTCGATGCACGAATATTAGGAGAGCAAAAAGCAAAGATAAAAATTAAAAGAAAACACAAAAGAACAGTCGCCGCTAATCACTAAGTCTGCTCAGCTGAATACAGCCTACGCGGACTAAGTGTTAGCGGCCCCGCCTCATGGTCGGCGAGCCGACATCACTGCGGCTTCACTGTGTAATAAAAAACCTCCATAAAATGGAGGTTTTTTATTCTCAGCGACTACCGGCGACTGTTCTTTTGTGTTAGGATACGACGTATGGAAGCTAAAACATATGTATTTTTTGGAATTGTAGGGGCCGGCAAAGGCACACAGGTTGAGCTTTTGAAGAAGCTCCTTGTTGACCGAGATCCTAGTAGAAAGATCGTTTACGCATATCCGGGGAGCGAATATCGCGCTCTTACAGCAGGATCAAGCTATACAGGTGCCCTAGTAAAAGAAAAACTTGAGAGAGGAGAACTTCAACCAGATTTTCTAACTATTACGGTTTTTAACGATATTCTTGTCCGTGAGCTTACGAGTGATTGTCATTTTATAGCAGATGGATATCCGCGCACTCTCGTGCAAGAGGAGGCTTTCATTTCTGCTATGGAGTTCTATAAACGCGGAGCGGTGGAAATTGTGTACATTGAAGTTACGAAGGACGAAGTAATTGAGCGCATGAAGCTTCGTGGACGTTCTGATGATACAGACGAAGGCATTGCCCGCCGATTCCAAGAATATGAAAATCATGTTATCCCTGCTATGAAACGACTCGAGGAACGTAAAGGATGTGTTCTTCACACTATTAATGGGGCGCAATCAATTGAGGCGGTACACGCTGATATTGTAAAAGCACTGGGATTCTAATTATATGAATTGGACTGTTATTTCATTAGGTGGCTCACTCGTTTATCCAGATGGATGTGACACAGAATACGTAAATGCATTTACAAAACTTATAAAGAGCAAACTTGGAAGTGGTAATTTTGCAATAGTAACCGGTGGGGGCAAACTTGCTCGTGAGTACCAAGATGCACTTCGAGTTAAAAAGGAATCTGAACTTTCAAATGACGAGAGTGATATTGTCGGGATAGATGCGACACGGGAAAATGCTAGATGTGTACGAAATGCTTTTGGAGAAATAGCAGAACCCGAAATTTTTCTCGACCCGAGGACCCCGAGTCTTTCTGGTAAGCAGGTTCTTATTGGGGGTGGATGGAAACCTGGTCACTCAAGCGACGGCGCATCAGTGGAACTTGCGAGAACACTTGGAGCAAAGAAAATAATAAATCTTTCAAACACAGACTATGTATATACCGCCGATCCAAGAACAAATCCTGAGGCAACTCCGATCGAACACATGAATTGGAAGGAGCTCTGTGCATTACTTCCAACTGATTGGACCCCCGGAATGCATGCTCCTTTTGATCCTATCGCTGCAAAAATGGCAGAAGAACTTGGACTTGAAGTAATTGCACTTAACGGCAAGAGTCTCGAAAATCTTTCAAACTATATCGACGGAAAAGAATTTATCGGAACAGTAATAAGTGATACTCCTACTTGGGTTAAACGCTGGGAGAGTGAAGGTTTTGGAGATTTTTCACCGGATGAAATCATTGATCCTGAAAGTGATGAGGGTAAAAAGATACTCGAAGAATCAAGACGACGAAAGGAGGAGAACCAATAAATATAAGTATCATAATGAAAAGTATTTTTAACGTTTTAGGAGGAGAAGAAGTGCACCTTGGGCTCGGTGATTTGCCTATGCTTGTGCACGGACGCGAGCACTCAGGAGCATCACTTTTTCCTATTACTGTTGCTGCTCAATTACACAAAAAGGGTAGCAAGTTACTATTTTTTACAGCGTATCCGATGGCAAAGGATGAGTTTTTTGCACAACTCGGTGATTTAGTTAATACTGTCTTTTATCTTGAATCACGAGAGGATATTCCAAAAGCAGGAGAGTTTCAAACTATCGTAGTAAAAAGCGGGGATGAAAAACTTTTTCTTGCTGTGCTAGAAGAATTACCAAATCTTACCGAATACATTCCATTTCTGAAAAACGTTGAAGTAATTACGGAACCTGATATTGTAGGGTATGCGACGATACATCCATCCATAATCGCAGGCGACATAACAAAAAGTACATTCATGGATGATTTATTATCTACGGAGTATGTCACAAAGGTCATGTTTACTCCAGTCGAAGGAGATTCCTTCGCTGGTATCGAAAAATATCAAGCAAAAATGAGTGGTAAAAATGGAGAATTAATTGTTTCTGTAAAATAAATATGGCAATTATCATTAAAACACCAGACGAAATAGAGAAACTTCGAGAAGGAGGCAAGCGTTTGGCTACTGTGCTTGCTGAGACTGCGAAACAGGTTCGGGCAGGAATTTCTGCGCTTGAGCTTGATACTTTTGCGCAAAAAATGATTGCAGATTATGGTGACGAAGCTGCTTTTCTTGGATATAAACCTGCGGGGCACTATAAAGCGTATCCTGCTTCACTTATTGTCTCAGTAAATTCTGAAGTTGTTCACGGAATTCCTACAGCAGACAAGATCTTAAAAGAAGGGGACATTGTTTCGCTTGATCTTGGAATAAAACACGCGGGACTTTTTACAGACCATGCCATAACTGTGGCTGTCGGCACGCTTTCGAAAGATAAACAAAAGTTGCTTGATGTTACACGAAACGCATTGTACGAAGGGATAGAAGCAATTAAACCAAACGCACGTGTGGGTGATATCGGCTATGCAGTTTCGTCTTATGCAAAAAGTCAGGGTAAATATGGGATTGTAGAAGCCCTTGCAGGTCACGGAGTTGGAAGAGCTATTCATGAAGATCCGTTTATACCAAACTTTGGGAAAAAAGGGACTGGAGAAAAGCTCGTTGCTGGGATGGTGATAGCAATCGAGCCGATGCTTACTCTTGGCACAAAGCATGTTATCGACACCGACGATGGATATACGATAAAAACTGAGGATGGATCAGCGGCAGCGCACTTTGAGCATACTGTTTTAGTTACAGAAACAGGATATGAGATTTTGACCCTTGTTCCATAGTACCCTTTCTGTTAGTATCTTTGCATTAGTATTTAATTAAGCTTTAAAGCTGTAAAGCTACAAAGCTATAAAGCTTTCCATGGCAACACACGAACGTTCACTCATTATCATCAAGCCTGACGCAATTCAGCGCAATCTTTTCGGTGAAATTGTAGGCCGTCTTGAGAAGAAGGGTCTAAAAATAATCGGAACAAAGATGATGAATCTTCACGATACTCTTATCGAGGAACATTATGCACATATTAAGGACAAACCTTTCTTTCCGGGGATTCGCGACTTTATGAAGGCTACTCCTGTTGTTGTGATGGCAGTAGAGGGAATAAATGCCGTGTCTGCGGTACGACTTCTTGTGGGTCCTACAAAGGCGTGGGAGGCAAACGCAGGTACTATTCGTGGCGATTTCTCACTTTCTACTCAGTCAAATCTCGTTCATGCTTCTGATACGGTAGAAGCTGGTATCGCGGAGATCACTCGCTTCTTTAAGCCAGAGGAAATCTTCTCATATGACCTTGCCGATGTTGATTTTGTTTACGCGGAACACAAAAAGTAGTAAATACTAAATAGGAAATGGTAAATAGCCACAAAAAAATCTCCTTTGGGAGATTTTTTTGTGGCTGATGGTGTATGAGTATTTATTTGTCAATCTTGCTCAAATTTTTTTGCGTGGTTTTTTGTAATTCACAGTTGCGTGTTTAGATACGAGGCGTATACTTCGTGTAGGATTATTTGCAATGTTACCTAGAACACTTTGTGTACGGGAATCTCCGTTGGAATCTGCTTTGGCACTTTCTACAAGATACCCACTTGGCCTCTGGCTAGGGTAACACGAAGCAAATAGTCCTAAAGAGTGTCCCTCATGCGAAAGCTTGAGGGAATTTCTTTTTTTATTTTGCATTTTCCCTCCTGAAAGCTGGAAACTATTAGCTGTAACCTATTTAGTGGTACACTAAAATCATGCTTCGTAAAAAATTACTAAAAAAACTGGCTTTTTCCTTTATTCTCCTCTTTGTACTTAATGAGCCGGCGGTTTTTTTACACTGGTACAATCTTATTTGGTGGTTTGATATGCCGATGCACTTCTTGGGCGGACTTTCTGTGTTTTATTTGAGTGCAGTTTTGTGGTTACCCGCCTTAAAATATGTATCACATACACGTTATTTATACGAAAGTGTCATCACAGCTTTGTTGATAGGTGTACTTTGGGAGGCGTTGGAACTTTTCCTATTCACTCATTTTGGTACGCCATCATTCTTCCTCGTTGACTCAATTTCTGACGTCCTCTTTGATCTCGCAGGGGCATTATTTGGAGCATTTACAATTATTCCATTGTTTAAGTCGCAGGGATAAAGTAATACGTGTTATCATAAATATATATGTCAAAGACTCAATATCGCCTTACGTTCTGTTCGGGTGCTACAACTGTAACCGGAGCAGATTTTTTACTTGAAGGACCACTCGACAGCGCAGGTAATCCCGCAGTTCGAATTCTTATAGATTGCGGTCTTGTTCAGGGAGAAAAAATGGCACAAGAAGAAAACTGGGAGCCTTTTGCATACGATCCTGCGAAAATTGATTTTCTTTTTGTAACTCACGCGCACATTGACCACCTCGGTCGTATTCCAAAACTCGTACATGATGGGTTTACAGGCAAAATTTTTGCTACACCACCTACATGTGCACTTGCGCATCCAATGCTTGAGGACACAGGTAGGATTCTTTCACACAATACTGACGACCATCTAGATGAAATTTACACTCCTGATATTGTGACGCGTTCTTCGACCGGATGGATTGGCATAGAGTATGAAAAGCCTGTTGAGTTTACTCCGGGGGTGACTGTTACAATGCATGACTCGGGGCACATTCTTGGATCGGCATATATTGAGTTTAAGATTGGTGATAAGAAAATTGTATTTACCGGCGACCTCGGCAACTCTCCCTCTCCAATACTGCCAGATACTACACCGCTTAAAGACGCAGACTATATTCTCATTGAAAGCGTGTACGGTGACCGTACGCACGAATCACGTGATGAACGTCGTGACTTACTTAAGGATATATTGCTTGAGAACTATCATAAAAAAGGGGTACTCATAATACCTACCTTCTCGCTCGAACGAACACAGGAAGTAATCTTCGAAATTAATGAGCTTATGGAAAATAAGAAAATTCCAAAAATGCCGGTATATATAGATTCTCCGCTTGCTATTTCGATTACAAAAATCTATCGCCAATACATGAATTATCTGAATAAGAATATTCAAGAGCATATTGCGCGTAATGATGATCCGTTTATGTTCCCCGGACTTGTTGAAACTCCAGAGGCCAGCGACTCAAAGGCTATTTTGCATAAACCAGATCCGAAAGTAATTATTGCTGGCTCAGGAATGTCAGCCGGCGGACGTGTGATTCATCATGAGCACAACTACCTTTCAAATCCAAACAATACCCTGCTCCTTATTGGTTATCAGGCCGTAGGGACGCTCGGAAGACGACTAGAAGAAGGGGCAAAGCATATAACGCTCGACAGAATGAGTATTTTGGTACGAGCTTCTGTGAAGAAGATTAGTGGCTATTCAGGTCATAAAGATACCGACGGTCTTGTTGAATTTGTTTCGGGTGCTACTCCAAAACTTAAGAAAGTGTATACAGTAATGGGGGAGCCGAAATCTACGATGTTTCTTGCACAGCGTTTGAAAAACGAACTTGGGGTAAATGCTGAAGCGCCTATGGCAGGGCAGTCTGTTGTATTAGATTTCTAATTAAAAGCGTACTATTCGGCGCACTGCTTGAGTTTCCCTCAATAATTTATTCAACGTATAGGTATACGTCTCATAAATTCTTTCAGTCCAACTCATCGCATTGCATCCGACTATTACACTTTTAAAATAAAAAACACCCGCTAAGCGGGTGTTTTTTATTGAGTTTAATTAAGCCAAAGTTTTCAATACACGAGTCATTGTTTCCGGCTTGTGTTCTGCAAGGTAGGCGAGAACCTTACGGTCGAGAGCATAATTTTTCTTTTTCATTGCGCCCATAGTCTTACTGAAAGATGTTCCACTTGCGATTGCAGCTGAGGCAATCTTTGTCTGCCAAAGTCCGCGATTTTCTCGCTTCTTAAGCTTGCGGTGTTTGAATGCGTATGCTCCAGCATGCTTGAGTGCGTCCTTTGCTGCGGCCTCCTTTGTACTTCGTCCGAAGCGGAATCCTTTTGCAGCCTTAAGTACATTTCGGCGACGCTTATTTTTTATTACTCCTCTTTTTACTCTACTCATATATTTTTAGTTATGTTATTTATTACTAGCTGAACGGCAGAAACTGGCTTCTCTGCTTGGTTGTCATTTTGAAATTCTGGCTGACCTTACCAGAGAGTTGCTTACTTCGTGGCTGTTTCGCATTGAAGTGGTTGAACCCAGGTGTACGCGCTTTAATTTTACCGTTCTTAGAAACTTTTAGGCGCTTTGAGTATGATTTATTTGTTTTCATAAAATTATATTTTCTTTACTGTGTCGCGCTCGATTACGAGAGCGAGTCCTTTAGGGCCCTTTTTAGGTTCTTCAGCAATCTTGAAAGGCTCAGTTATAAAATGAAGCACTCGGTCGAGGCGTTCCTTGAGGAATTTCTCATCCTGATACTTCGTACGTCCTGAAAGATACAATTCAACTTTTATCCGGTGTCCCTCGGCGAGCCATTTCGAAGCCTGTTTCGCCTTGAGTTCCAAATCGTGTTCGCCAGTGGCAACTTTGATTTGGATAGCTTTTGTTTCAGTACGCTTTGCACCCGCTTTCATCTTTTTCTCCTTTTTTGATTCGAGATAAAGATATTTACCGTACTCCATTATCTTTGCGATAGGGGGAACGGCATTTGGTCCAGTTTCAATAAGGTCTAAGCCTTTTGACTGGGCCATTGCGAGGGCGTCTTTAAGCGAAAGAATGCCAATATTTTGGCCTTCTTCATCTAAAACACGAAGCTCTGTAGCACGGATATATGAATTGGTTCTTACTCTTACTTTCAAGGGTTTTCGACTGGGCGCTTAAGGCGCGGAAGTCGTATGGGGCTTATACTATCGTATTTTTGACAATGAGTCAAACTGGGCCTCGGCGAAACATACGCGGGTAATTTTAAAGGCAACCCATAAATTCATGCTTGAATTTTGGGCACGCTCGGCCCAGTCGGCCTGCGCGAGGCCTTTAAAATTATCCGCCTACGTTTCTAGCCTCGTTGGAACCGCTGATGCAAGAAAGCACATTTTCCTTACATTTTTTGATTTTTTACTGCTTCCGGATACTTTCTTAAGGCTAGCCCTGAGATACAAGAGTATAAAATATAAATGCCCTAATGGATTATCCAAAAGGGGCATTGTTGTTGTAATCTTCTTGAAAAACAAATAATCTACTAGCTAACTGACAGAATTGATAGAAAATATTATCTTTCGTACATAAAATCGATAATATGATCATCAAGCCCAGTCTCTTCGTCTGGATTGTGGTCTAGCTTAAGGCATAGCACATGATATACAGGCACACCTTGAATTGTAGAGCCTCTCCTTTGGTATGGTCGATCAACCATAGAATCAGGAATGTCTGTACAAATTAAATACGAAATTTTCTCAAACAAGTTTGATTTTTCGTAAAAATGACGTAGCCCGCTTGCGAGCCAATCCATAGCAGTAAACTTCTTTTTTATTCTCTTAGGTTTTCTAAGTTCTATTAATCTGTTTTCAATAAGAAGGAATATTCTTTTCCCGCTATTTTTTGTAACAGTGTCATAGACCCTCGAAGTTCTAGGAATAACAAAGTTTTCAGAAAAAACATAGCTGGCTTTGTATGGGTGTATTTCCCTATACAACTGTTCAGAAAATCTGTTCGTTCGAATAGAAAGAGGTAGCGATGACCTTAGTTCCCCATTTTCTTTTTCGATCCCACTATTTTTTTTCTCGTGATAGTTTCTGAGGATTCTATCGATCCTCGATTCGATGTCGAATTCGGCGCGATTTCTCGGCGCAGTAGCATACTTATTGTTTTCCATATATAACCCGGATTTTGTTTGAACCGGCGCCATAAGAACGGCTCGCGCGCTCATGGCGCCAGTTCAAAAACAGGGAACATGTAAACGAACAGATAGGCTTATATTATAGCATAATATAAGCCTATCTGTCAAGTCATTTTAATGCCTATTTATAAGGCTAGTTTGGCTATTTCTATGAGTTCTTGAGTGTGCTCTAAAGTTTTAGATTCTGCGATTATACGCAATACTGGCTCAGTATTTGATGGGCGGATATGAACCCACGAGCGGTCGGGGAAGTCGAGACGGAGTCCGTCTAAAGTATTTGCTTCGGCCCCTTGGAATGAGGTTTTGATTTTTGTATATATTTCTTCAATGTTTCCGCTGAACGCGACTTTTTCTTTTTTCATTATGTATTGAGGTAGGGTGGCAATTATTTCAGATAGGGGTTTGTTTTCGTTCGCCATGAGTTCGAGAATTAGCGCAATACCTACATAACTATCGCGAGCCATGTTTGCAGTAGGCCAAATCACTCCACCACCGCCTTCACCACCTATTACCACAGTACTTTCGGATTTCATTTTTTCTACAACATTGGCTTCACCTACTTTCGAGCGAAATGTTTTCCCTCCAAATTCTGTTGCAATATCAGAAGACATGTTTGATGTGGAAAGATTGATTACAATATCGCCTGCATTTTTCCTCATGACGGCTTTCACGCAGAGCGCGAGCATTGTTTCTTCAGATGGGATATTCCCATTCTCGTCGCAGATAACAAGACGGTCACCGTCAGGATCTTGAGCGAATCCAACGTGGGCTTTTACATCACGTACGAGTGTTTGTAGAGAGGTGAGATTTTTTGGCAGTGGCTCAGGCTCGTGAGCAAAAATTCCTGTCGGGTCACCATTTATTAGCGCGTAGCTTACCCCGAGTTTTTCAAAAAGTTCAGGAGTGGTCGTACAACCAACGCTGTTTATTGGGTCGAGAATCGCTTTAAAATGCTTTGCTCGAATTTTTTCGACATCAATGTTTTTTAGAACTGACTCGAGATATTTTTCAAATAAATGTGAGCCATCCTTACGATGAGATGGGCGAGTGGTTTTTGTTTTTTCAGATTTTCGTAGCGACTCTATCTCCGCGACTTCAGATTCGGTTGTAAATGCTCCACTTTCTGTAACAAACTTTAGACCGTTGTATTCAATAGGGTTGTGCGAAGCGGTGATGATGACCGCCCCATCTGCTTTCTCATTTCGAATAAGAAATGGGACGACTGGAGTTGCCATCATGCCGAGGTCAATGACATCGAGTCCATTTTCTAAGATTTCATCGACAGCAACCTCAAGGAGTGCTCGCCCAGATTCGCGCCCATCTCGCGCGACATAGACTACTTCTCCACCACGACTTTTAATTAACATGGCAAAAGCCCCGATATATTCACGGGCAATTTCCTCTGTTAAGGTTGTGCCCCATATACCTCGATATCCTGATACTGTAAGCTTAGGTTTCATATTTATGTATTTCTAATATACTATGTTCTAAGATACTAAACTACTATGAGTAATTATCTGGACAATCCAAAAGCACGTTTTGATTATGAAATCCTCGAGCGTTTTGACGCGGGGATTGAGCTTTTGGGTTACGAGGTGAAGTCTGTTCGAGCAGGACACGGCTCTCTTACTGGCGCTCACGTTATCGTCCGAGGCGGGGAAGTCTTTATTGTCGGCTTACGAATAGATCCATATCAGGTGGGAAATACTCCTCCAGACTACCAAGCAGATCAAACTAGGAAACTTCTTCTTACAAAGAAAGAAATTTACCAGCTTGAGGAATCTGATTCGAAGAAAGGTTTGACGTTGATACCACTTTCGTTGTACAATAAAGGAGGCAAGATTAAGGTCAATTTTGCAATAGCTCGCGGTAAAAAGAAATTTGATAAACGTGAGACTATAAAAAAGCGAGACACAGACCGAGATATTCGCCGAGAATTGAAACGTTAGTTTCATTAAGAATTGAATTTAAGCTAAAAAGCTTTACAGCTTTGACGCTTGAAAGCTTCCTACGGGGATGAAATGAATAGACAAGAGGTTTCATTTCACGCACGCATGCCGAGTATGGAAACAATCTCGTAAAACTTTTTCCAATTCCCAAATGCAATCGCATCTGGAAAATCAATTACTTCTCCGTATTTTGCGCAGAAGGACTTTGATTTCGCGTTCGCCTAAACAGGCCCGCGCGATGTCTTAACTGCCGATTCCTAATACGTAGTTAGGGCATAATAAACTTAGGATAGGGGACAGAGTTGCTTCACTTTGAACCCAAAACCCACGAAGCTCGGAGTAAATGTGTTTTGTTGATTTCAAAGCATTTATTCTTAAATCCGCAAGGAATCAAAATTAACTAAGCATGTAGAAGTTCATGGAATCACTTTTTGCACGGCGGTTCGCTACCGCCCATCTCCACACAAAAGAAAAACACCCAATCGGGTGTTTTTCTTTTGTGTGGAGATGGAGCGAGACACTTGAGTGTCTCGCGGGCGGTAGCGAACGGGCGCAGGCTTAATTTTTCAGCAGAAAAATTGCCGAGCCGGGGTCGCGACCGAGCCTTCTGACGAGAAGGCGAGAGTTGTGACTCACACCGCGAATCCCAGATTCTACCCCTATAAATAAGGCTAGAATCACTTGACAAATAGGCATGTAATATGCTATAATACTAGAATAGTTGTTCCTTTACACAGCGTGTTATTGATCGAGGATTATTCCCACTTGTGGCTTTATGGCCATTGATGGGAATAATCCAAATCAATTAACTAAAATAGGCAAGTATGAAAAATGTAACGCACACCATTCTTCTTCTCAATTCACTTGGGCAGAGAATTGAATCAGATAAAGCAATGAGTTTTGTTAAACTGGGCCACCTCGTGGCTAGTAAAGCAAATCGTGAACTTAAAGTTGACCATACTATTTCTGGCAACGATTTGCTAACGGTAACATTTTCTAATGTAAAAAATGCATACGTTGAAGCAACCGCTAACGTTGAATCAATGATGCAGGTTCTTATGATCCCAAAGAAAAACTTGGATATTAAGATGCTCCCAAATTAGAAAGCAGAAAACTACTGTTTAAAAGTTATATTTAATTTTAACCCGCACACATCGTGCGGGTTAATTTTTTAGGACTTTCAAAATTACAAGTGCGCGGGTATACCCGCGCACCAAATTTAATGAGGCACCTTCGGTGCGGGACGAAGTTCTTTCATTAAAATTGGTGTTCGGGTATAATGCGCGAGCAATTAGTTTTTTAATTTTTAAAAATATGCCCCCACTTAACAACAAAAACCAGAAGAATAACGACAAGGCGCCACAAGGAGTTCCTCCTGTAAAAGCTCCTCAGTTTGCTCGCCATATCGCTATGGCCGTGCTTATTTTCATGCTCATTTCG
>JAGOPR010000019.1:0-3272 GCA_017991895.1 Minisyncoccota bacterium
TGTGCACGAGAGAAGACTTGAACTTCCATGCCCTTGCGGGCGCTACCACCTCAAGGTAGTGCGTCTACCAGTTTCGCCACCCGTGCATTTATTGTTGAACGGAGCGAGTATAATACATTTTTTTGATTATTACCAGCATAAAACAAAATCCCCGCTTGGGGGATTTTGTTTTATGCTTCAGTTTTTTCTTCAGTTTCAGTTGCTACTTCCTCGGTAGCATCTGCGAGGTTGTTTTCAAAAACTCGAACACTTTTCATTTTCTTTCGGATATCGCGGACAGCTTTTTCTCGAACGTAGTAAAGCTTGCTTCGGCGAGCACCGGAGCGCTTTATTATTTCGATAGAATCAATCATTGGAGAGTAAAGTGGGAAAATACGTTCAACACCTACGCCACTCGCTACCTTTCGGACAGTAAATGTACCGCCGATTTCCTTGCCGTGCTTACGAGCAAGAACAAGACCCTCAAATGCCTGAAGACGAAACTTTCCTTTTTCTGGAATTTTAACCCAAACGCGGACAGTATCGCCTGATGCAAAATCAAGTCCTGCGCGTTCTTCTTTATTTACTGGTGTAAGTATTAATGCCATAACGACAGTCACATTAACATAAGAGTCATTAAAACACAAGAATGAGGAGCACTAGTAATTTCCTGTTTCTATATTCTCTTGTTTGAGTGCTTTCTTGAAATCCTCAGGATACGGGGCTACAACTGTATTACTGCTGCCGTCAGGCAGGGTCACCGTAATAGACCTTGCATGGAGAGCAAAACGCTCAAAACCAAGCGCCCCAGCTCGTTTAGGAGCATACAGGGTGTCGCATACTATTGGATGATTTATAGAGCGCAAATGAACACGTATTTGGTGTGTGCGCCCAGTTTTCGGTCGTGCTTCAACAAACGAATAAGTACCGTTTTCAGTACTTCCCTTCCCTTCATATTGTTGGTCACCAAAACGAGCCAATACTTTAATATTTGTTACAGCGTCCCGAATTGCACCACGGGCCATTTTACCCACAACCCAACGTCTAATATTTCCAGAATCACGCCCTATCGAGCCCACGATCTCACGCTCGTCATCTTTTATCCATCCGTAAACAAAACAGTGATATATTTTTTCAATACCTCGGTCTTGAAACTGTTGTTTAAAAAATTGATATGCTTCTGGTGTTTTGGCAATAAGCATTACACCTGAAGTTTCCTTATCGAGACGATGGACTATCCCCGGCTTAGGTATGGCAATATCTTCACCTTTTATTTTTGTAACCATTGGCTCCCCCGTATGTGAAAGAGCAGGATAATTTGCCAATATCCAATCTGCTAAAGTATATTCGTCTGTTTTTCCATCACCGTGAACGGAGATTCCGGCCGGTTTGTTTATAAAAAGACAACACTTACCTTCGTAGAGAATAGGGATGTCTATTTCATTGTTTTTATTTGCGTGCATACTTGGAAATGACCTCTAGAATTTCATCATGCACATGACCATTTGATGCTAATTGACCAGCAACATCTTTATCGTAGCGTGTGTTATTTCCAAAAAGATCAGTTGCCTTGCCACCTGCTTCTTCGACTAGTAGTTTAATTGCAACGGTATCAAAAGGCGACTCTCCTCCAAAAAGTGTTGCAGAAAATTCTCCTGCTGCGACAAGTGCTCCCATATAATCTATTGAAAGACCCGTTACAAGACGAACCCCTCGATTGCGAAGTTCTTCTCCAACTGGAAAAAGATTGAGAATATCTGTCGCCCATTTACCAATTCCCATTACTGTTTTTTTAGGAGAAGTATCGCTAGACACATGAATTGACTTATCATTCATGTAAGCGCCCTTCCCTTTTTCAGCATAGTAAAGACGATCCATGAATGGGTCATTAATTACAGCCAAAATAGGCTCGCCGTCTTTTACTAAAGCAAGGGCAAAGGTTGCTGTCGGGATTCCATGAGAAAAATTGTGTGTCCCATCTACCGGATCGCAAATCCATGTGTACTCTCCGATCTCACATTTTTCGTCTTCGCAGGCCTCTTCTGACATAAGAGTGTGATCGGGATATGCTTTCGCGATTGAAGTTGCAACAAGACTATGAATCTTAAGGTCAGTTTCTGTAAGAGGAGTAGCATCGCTCTTCCATTCCTTCTTCATTCCCATCATGAAATTTTGTCGCATTATCGCGCCGGCATCACGAGCCAAGTCTTTAGCAAAATCTAGATAATTGTTTGGTTCCATATACTTATTGTATTATTTTTGAGGAAGTAATGCGACTAGACGTATTGGTGCCTCAGTCGCACCCTTTATATTCATCGGAAGCACAAATATCTTCGCGCCCGTCGGGGGAAGTAAGTCTGCATTGGTTATATTTTCTACTAAGTACTTCCCTGCTCCTAAAATTGCGCGATGCACAGGGAACCCGCGAGCTCCAGTATCAGCTGATAACGTATCAATACCAAGTCCAGCAATATTTCTTTCTAATAAAATTTTTGCTGTATCTTCATGAACACTTGGAAACTTATGCCCATTATGATATTTGTTCTTTTCTCCCCAGTGTTTGCTCCACCCAGTATTAAAAATCACAAAAGTATTCGGTTGTATCTCTCCATATTTTTTCTCGAATTCTTCTATGAGGTTCGGAATCGCTATGTATTCCTCACCAGCTTTATCAATTTTTATTACGACACAGTCAGTAACGAGTTCTCTCATTGTTAATTTTTCTATTGTTCGCCCGTCTGGTGTTGTATGCGCTGGAGCATCCATGTGAGTACCCACACCTGTCGGGGTCTGTATATCATGTTTGCGAAAAAGATCTGGCTCCTTACAGTCTTTATAATCAAGAGAAACTGACATTCGAAATCCGCAATCACCATCCCATCCTGGAATATCTGGCGAAAGTGTATGAGTGAGGTCAATTACTTCAAAAGGGAATTCTCTTGGATTCATATCGCGATTATACTACAAGCAAAAAAGGACCACGAGTACGTTTCTCGACTCTTACAGAGTCAGTACAGGTTTCCCAATTTTCTAAATAAATTTAGAAAATTAAGGGAGAACCTTTTCGAGTCCTCACGCTAGTGAAGCAGTTCACTCGCTTACCTCGTACCATTAGAAAAACCGCCTATGGCGGTTTTTCTAATGGTGCGAGATAGAGGACTCGAACCTCTGACCTTTCCGGTGTAAACGGATTGCTCTACCAACTGAGCTAATCTCGCGTCAGAAACACAATAGCTTATTTGTACGTTTTTATCAATATAAAGGAAAACACAGAGTGGTACTAATAGAACGTT
>JAGOPR010000019.1:3372-8652 GCA_017991895.1 Minisyncoccota bacterium
AATGAAATTTCTTTTTTATCTTTATCTGATTTTTTTTCTATGATTTCCATTTTATTTTACTTAGCACTCTTTACACTTAGGACCGATAGCGAAATCTGCTCATTCCATTTTGGAGGTGGTATTAGTGCACCTTTCGTCGTTGGAATCTCGGATGGAAGTGCCTCAATTTGTGCCGTATTGAAAACAATTTCATATGGAGAAGTTTCCAACAACGCAGTGAATCTATAGATATTTGCAAATAGTCCTTCTGCCGTAAGCGAGATATTCAAACGAAGCGGATCCTTTGCGATGGCAATACTATTAAACTTTAATGTAACCCCCATATCCTTTGCATACCCTTCAAGAGTCTCGAGAAATGGCACCACATCGCCTTCTTCTATAAAGTAAGAAGATATTTGTTTTCTTTCAATCTCAGTTGATACTAAATTTGTGCGAAGTTTGCCAATCTCAGATTCTTGCATTTCTAATGCGGCGGTTTCAGCACGTAGCGTTGCTACTGTGGCACCCTTTTTTTGTATTGAAATATATAAAAAAACATAGAACGCGACGGTCAAAAGAAGTAACGAGACCGACGCAAAAAAGACTCTATAAGTATCCACAAAAGTTGTAAGGTGTGTCTTTTTCATATTAGTTTACTGCAATCGTCGCGCTTACTGTAAATAAAACGTCGGAATTTTTAAGGAAACTCGTAATAGGAACATCAACGTTTGTCACCCCGTTTGTCTTGCTTAAATTGCCGGAGAAAACCAACAGAGCTTCTCTATTGTCAGCGACACCAATAATGCGTACATCGGCTGTTTTTTTATTGTCTGGTCTTGCTGAATAATTGAAACCAGTTAAATGAACCTCAGATGTCTTTGCTTTAAGTACGGGATCAATAAAACTCTGAGAGAGTGGTGATATTACAGATTCTTCTGGAAAAGCAGACAACCGAGTATTAATATCTTTTAAAGCCGAAATTAATGATTCTTGAATACCGCTTGTCTCGCGACCAGAAAGAGAATTCTTTTTAGACAAAAGGACTTCCTCCGAACTTTTAAGATAAAAAAGCGAGGGGAAAAGTAAAAGTCCGCCAGTAAAAGCTAGAGTAGCAAACGCAATAATTACGACTCCTGCATATCTCATGCGGTATAGTTTTATAGTTTCTTCTTTTTCAATTTGAGGTAAAAGATTACTCATATTTTGTGTCGTGCAAGGCGAGACCTATAGCAGTCGCGTATCCTAGGGAATCATTTTTAGAAAGTGCGGGGACATCTTTGGGTGGTAATTCTATATTTGTCCAAACATCACCTCGAACAGCTGTAACATGTAAACTTGTAGAAAGATACTCTGAAAGCCCAGCTAGATTCGAATCTCCTCCAATAAGAACAATCTGTTCGATTGGTGGGCGGGCATTGCCACTTTCATTTTTATGCGTGTGCCAGTAAGTAAAATGTTTATTTATTTCATCTCGCAAAACAGCAATGTTGTTCAACAGGAGCGCAAATAAATCTTGATGCGGACTATTTCTTCTCATTCCAAACTCTCGCTTCATGGCTTCGGCTTGATCGCTTGGTATACCAAAATGCTTAGTTAGAGTTTCAGTGAGCATCTGTCCACCAACCGATACAGTAGATGTAAAATGAACTTTCCCCTCATGGACAATTGCAATTCCCGTACGTGTACGACCAAAGTCTACAAGCAAAGTAGCTGTTTTGTCATCATTATGTACGACAGCTCGTGTTTCAGCTTCAGCTTCGAGCTCAAGTGATAAAAGAGTGAGTCCAGCATCCTTGAATGTGTCAGCATAACTTTGAATCACAATCGAGGACGCCACGCTGACAACAACCTCAGTTTCCGTTTCAGTGGAACCTACAATTTCATAATCAAAATATGCCTCAGATACAGGTATTGGAACATGATCTTCAAGACCTAGTTCGATCGCCTCACGAAGAGACTCTCGTGTTCCACTTGGTAGATGTGTCTGGTAGAAATAAATCTGTTCTTCTGGAAGAGCGGCCCGGACAAACGAAATTTTTTGCTCTTTTACCAAGTTGGCCAATATTTCTGTAAGCCTTGATTGATTTATGATTCTCCCATTTTCAACCAAGCCTTGCTCAAGTAATATTTCCCCGAATCTTCCAAGTCGATGACCTATACTAGTAGGAATCAGCTCAGCATACTTAATACTTCGGTCAGATATATCAATGCCAACCGCCGGCATTAAAAGAAACCTCGGCGGAGCAAAAATAAAATTACGAATACGTTTTTCTGCCATTACTATTACAGTATACCCGCAAAGGAGCTCCGCGGAAATACCCTTTCTATGGAAGTGGCGTTAGAGTTTCATTTTTCTTCTTCAAAATTCGATATTCAACGTAGTGTTTTATTACTGGGGCAAAAGATAGAACAACAATTCCTATAACAATAGGCAAAACATACTTGTCGATATTATCTACGCGTTCTCCTAGAAAATAACCCGCAAGTCCAAGTGAAAGAGTCCACAAAAGACCTCCTACTATATTGTAAGTCAAAAAAGTTCTGTAATTCATATTTCCTACACCTGCAAGCACCGGAGCAAAAGTACGTACAATAGGGATATATCTCGCAAGAACTATTGTTTTCTTACCATGCTTTTCGAAAAAGTGTTGAGCTCGAGTAACATATTCTTTTTTAAATAAAAATGAGTCTTCGCGCTTAAAAATACGTGGTCCAAATTTCTTCCCTATCCAATAACCCACACCATCTCCGGTAACAGCAGCAATAAATATCACGGTAAGCATAAGTTCAATATTAAAATATCCTTTCGAAGAAAGAAGTCCTGCAGCAAAAATAAGCGTGTCCCCGGGAAAAATAACGCCGATCAAGAGTCCAGATTCAGCAAAAACTATGGCAAATATACCAATATAGCCCGCTGTTTCAATAAGTGGTAAAAGTTCATTCATGTATTTGCATTATCGCACAAGAATGATGGATTCGATAATTTTATCTTATACGTGTTCCTGAATCTACTGAAACCTCCGGCGTCAGAAAAACGGGCTTTCCATCTTTCCCATCAACAGCCAAAAGCATTCCTTGTGACTCGACACCACGAATTGTTCGCGGTTCTAGGTTGATTATGTATAAAACTTGTTTACCTACAAGATTCTCATATTCCGGAAAAAACTCTCGAATTCCTGAAACTATCTGACGAAGTTTTGGTCTCTGTGTCGGGATACCATTAGATGTTTGAGTCTCTCCAATAGTTTCCGGTACAGGAGCAACCTCTGTCTCTCCAAAATCAATCATGCATTTAAGAAGTTTATCTGCCCCCTCTACAGGCACAACACTTTTAATTGTGCCTACCCGCATGTCCATCTTTTTGAATTCATCGTACGAGACATACTCCATGTGTTCAGTATACCCGCACCTTTACTTTTTTGAAAGAATCCCAAAAGTAAGGGTGCGAGTACTCCCTTGTCTTTTACACATACTAAAAGGAGCTCGAAAATATTTCCGAAACTCCTCAAAGATACAATTCTTCTTTTGTAGCTGGTCTAATTTCTACGTCACGTAACAGATATTGCTGAAAGGGACCGTACCAAGCATCGGCAATAATTGTTTCCCCGCGTAAAACGTGTGGTAACCAAAATTTGTCTGCCGGCATAAGCTCATCTGGCAATTCATCGATGGAAAATTCCAACGGATCGCTCATAGTGTGAGTTTCTGTCTCATGGGGCTTCCCCACCCAAACAGATGTTATGTAGACATGCATCTTACATACTGATGTCGTACCATCTAAATATGTATTGTGGAAATAAACCACTGCGCGTTTGTGTAAATGAAGTTTTGAAGCTATCACTCCAAATTCTTCTTCAAGTTCAATTATCGCGCGTGCTTCAGGACTTGGGTCATCATCTTCTATGCCCCCGCCAGCACCATTCCAACACCCTTCACCAATTTTCTCTAGCTTAAGGGAAAGCAACACCTTGTCTTTCTTTGGCATAAGAAGAACAAGCGTTGCATCTTTCAATACTTTTTCTTCTGTTTGCATACAAAGTAGTTTTTTTCGTATCCTACTCTTTGTGCAAAATAGCGCAACTTTTAATTTACCTCCTTTTGATAGCAAGATTCACAATACACAATTTCGGGTCGGTCAGGTGCGTAGGTGGTCTCAAATTCATTTTGGCATCCCCCTACATGCTCATGATTTTCTAATACGCACATACACTGCCGGCGCCAGAGTTTGAATGGATTACATCTATCTATACGTGAAGCGTGTCTACATTGAAAACACTCGTGTGGTATCGGAATATCCATTTTTCGATAAAAAGTGAGCTCTTGTGAAATGATTTTATAATTTCTTCCACACATAGCACACGCGAGGATTTCTTTTACTATCTCATCGCTCGTTTCTGAAATTGTTTCTGGAATTTCGTCAGTCTTTAGTGTCTCTCTTCCCATAGTTCTTTGTGTATTGCTTTGCCAATTAAAACCAAGATCTCCAGCTTCTTCTTCTTTAAGTGGATAATATTCTTGTGCAACCGTCTCGTTGTAGCCAAAAGGAGAAAGTGAAGCAGGATAAAACTCTCCAAACCGGTATTCCCTACCTTTTGAGTCTACATAAGGCATCGAATTCATATGTTCAATTATTTTTGGCACAAGTTCTTCATATTCTTTTTTTGTATATTGCTTGTTCAAAATACAATATGAGGCGTTACGTAATCCAGCACAACCAAACAAATGTTTTGATGAATGGCAGTGCTGTGTGTATCGAACATCTTGGCTTTTAACAGAAAAGATTCCAAATAAATTAAGCTGTGAATGGTCAACGACTGTTCCCTCATAACACTCTGAGGATTCTCCTGTCATCGCCACATCATAAACATCCTTGTCACTACTTAAAAAATCTCCAAACCGGCAGTTCTCGCTCTTTTTCATGATATAGCTGTCATGTACATTTTTACAGTACGAAAGAATATCTCCGCTCGAATTTACATTAAGCTTGTGCCATGCGAACCTGCGGGGATATGAAAGTATAAAATCATTGTATTCTTTCCATGCCCGCTCATTGCCTTTGTTTGTATCGAGACGATATTCTGCAACAATATTTTCGTACTCCTCTTTAGAATATTCTTTATTTTTAAAATGATATTTTTTATTTTTTAAACCTGTGCACATAAAACAATCTGTACAGTTATGACAGTCGTAAAGATACTGCGAATTTACGCACGAACGACTAAAAAATGAGTGCTTAACCCTATATGCGTGTGAGCAGTTTATACAATCATATATATAGCTCGTATCTCCCATATTTATATA
>JAGOPR010000019.1:8752-15361 GCA_017991895.1 Minisyncoccota bacterium
AGTTATGACAGTCGTAAAGATACTGCGAATTTACGCACGAACGACTAAAAAATGAGTGCTTAACCCTATATGCGTGTGAGCAGTTTATACAATCATATATATAGCTCGTATCTCCCATATTTATATACGAATCCACGATGTCCTTCCCGCTCAATATGAAAAAACTATACATTACGTTTTCGGCCCGCCACCCCGAAAACGCCATATAGCAATTTTTTGCAAACCAAAAGTCATGGGTGTATTCAGAGTTTAAACTCGCTATTCCATCGTCGTTTACAACAGACATGTGAGGAACTTTCCTCATCAATTCATCGTATTGTTCAAAAAATGGGTGTGAAAAATCATAATCTTGGCCGTAATTTTTTGGATCCCATCCATCACTCCACCAACATTTATTACAATAAATAACTACCCCTGAGCTAGGTGCATACAGAGTCACTACTCCCTTTTCGCATAAGGCGCATTTGCCACTATAGAGTGACATGTTATTACGCCAAGCACTTCGGCGTTGTCTGCGACAGTCGGGACAAAATGTCGGTGGAGGAACTTTTACTTTCTCATAAAAGCCAAAATCGTCCGGTTCGATAAAAAAATCATTTTTGCAGTTTTGGCAGTTACGAGTTTCCATTTTAATTTTCTCCATCTATGTACGAGCACCCATCAGCACCAATTTTAGCACTATGCGGAACTTCCTTTGGTATAAAAATCTCGTCTCCTACACTAAGACGAAATACTTTTTCGTTCATAAAAATATCCATACTTCCTTGCGTAACCGTTAGAAATAAATCGCCTTCATGAGTATGTATATCTCTAGTAGAGTTTGGCTCTTCAAAACACTCGCTAATTTTTAGAAAGCCTTTTTCGACTAGTTCCTTTTTGAGACTTTCATTATTTTTCATAATTTATTTTTTCTTACTTTTCTTGTCTAAAAATCTCTGAAGTATCACCGCTGCGGCTTTCGCATCGAGCTCTGCTGGTTTTTGAGGAGATTTTGTCTGCCGAGCATTCTTAACTTCTTTTCCTTTTCGTCCGTGCGCCTCTACAGATGTAAATGCTTCTGTCATCGTTTCAACCGGAAGCATTGTAGTAAGTGTGATCGTCGCAATAAATTCGTCTATTTCAAACTGCACTGGATTCCCCGCCGAATTTCCGACAACGATACTTTCCACTTTCTCTTTTACGATTATTTTCCCAAGCTCGTCAAAGAGCCCCGTCGCATTTTTTATTGTCGCGATCGGTCTCGCAAGAGTCCCAGATTCATCAGAAACGGCTACTCCTATACGTTTTGTTCCAAAATCAATGCCGATGTATTTCATATTTAAATAGTATATTAGTATTTTAGAATATAGTATATAGACGGATAAATTCGTAAATAACCCAGTTTATTGAAAAAAACCTTGAAATAAGGTAATGTACGAGGACAACTAAATATGTATCGTGCGCATTGAGGTGTGGCTATGAAATATAAACTTCTTTATATTTCATCCGATTCTGAGCTTAGGCGAAGAAATACCGAATGTCTTTAGACATAGGTATATGAGGTGTCCGAAGGACACAGAGCCCGCCGACGAAAGAGCGTAGCGAACGAGGAGGTGTGGCTGAGTGGTTTAAGGCGATAGTCTTGAAAACTATTGTCCATGAAAGTGGACCGTGAGTTCGAATCTCACCGCCTCCGCAAACGGCCCCCAGAAGTCTTTCAGACTTCTGGGGGTTTGCCGTTGCGCGAAGCAGTGAGATTCGAAAGAAAATTCGGGACCCACTTTAACATTAGACTGTGGTCACTTACCTACATTTCAGATAGTAGTTCGATAGGTGCTTTATCGTCAGTAAGAACCAAATAGTTCGGATTGTATATAAAATTTGTGATGTTTTTTGAAATTTCTGCTGCGGTATTTCCTAAAATTCCTACTCCCATTTTTTTCTCAAGTTGGACAAAATCAATTGGAATATCACTAGATATAACTAAAAAATTATTCTCCCCATCCTCGGAAATATAAGTATTGGTAAAAACACTTGCCTGAGTATTTGTAATCGCGGTTAAAAGTTTTGAGTCTGCCCTACTGAGCACATTCATGCCGACAAACCCAGAATTAGCAAGGTGCTTTTTAACTTCGAGCCAAAACTCTTTAGTGGTTAGAGTCCAAGGAATAATACTCTCATTTTGGTAAACATCGACAATAATATAGTCGTATTTTTTTGAGGTCTGTCGTAAATATGTTCGTCCGTCTTGATTTATAAAATTTATATCAAGTTTATTTAAACCGAAAAACTTTTTGGAAGCTTCGATTACAGTAGGATCAATCTCTACGCCATCAATAGAAACCATATCCCCATACACTGATTTTATAATTCGTGCGGAAGTTCCACCTGCGAGCCCTAAAATCAAAACATCTTTTTTTTCCTTGCTGATAATTCCAGCGAGTGTTGCAAGGTCATCGTAATAGTATCCACTCAAAATTTTCTCGGGATTATATACAGATTGTATTCCCATCGCCTGATCAAACTGCATATAAGTGTTCCCTTCAAAATCTTTTGTTACTCGTAGGTGGCTATACGGAGTTTCCTTTTCGTAAACGATAGAAAGTGCGCTGTAGATTTTAGGATAGCTAGTGAAAGCAAATGTTACAACGCTAATTATTACTACCGGCAAAATATACTTTTTTTTTAAGCCAAAACACCCGATAAGTACTAAAATAATGGCTAGAATGTGTAGTGTTATTCTCGTGCCAAATGTTGGAACAAGCCAAAGAGTCGGTACGAAAGTTCCAAGCAAACTTCCAATTGTTGACCAAGCTGAAAGAATACCGGCTGCATTTCCGACGTGTGTATCTCCGATTGTGTAGAGTTTTAAAAGAAAGGGGCTCACCATCGCAAGAAGCATTAGTGGTAGACCAAAAAGAATAAACGTGAACAGAAATGAATACAGGAGAGATGTCGCATGCCCGACAGAAGCATTCTGCAGCAACACCCCAAGCCAATTTGAAACCCATGGAACAAGAAAGAAAATAGATCCTGCTAGAAGAATTATTTTTAGCAAATATTTATACTCCGTATGTCTTTCAGACAGTACTCCGCCAAAGTAATACCCAATAGCGAGAGAAAGTAGTACGACAGCAATAATATTAGACCAAATAAAAATCGACGTCCCGAAGTATGGCGCAAGAAGCCTAGATGCGGAAATCTCCATGGCGATAATAACAAAGCCAGTTAGAAAACCTATTAAAATAAGTGTAGCTCGATAATATTTCGTTACCATCTTGTATAGAATAGCAAAAGAACTTGAGTTTACCCATCTACTTGCTAGCTATACTTTAAATACTTATATATAATATGTGTATTAGCAGGTAATTGTAAAAAGAATATGTCGACAATCGAACATGATTTTCTTCATGATGAAGACCTTATGGCAGATCAAGAACGAATGATCGTTCTTCGTGAACTCGAAGGTGAGTCTGGAGAAATGACTTCTGAAAATGAAAACCCTCGAAAGAGTAAGTATTTCTAAAGACAGAAGCCAGCAGGAAAATCCCGAATGCGGGGTTTTTTTATTTTATTGTCGCCATATCCACAGAAGCAATGTAGTGGTATAATATATTCATATGATCGAGCAAACAAATAATCACTACTATGGTAACAGCATTCGCAGTCTCTTTGTTATAACTGGTGTTTTAATGACCATCTCGCTTCCCTATTTTAGCGACCTAATTAGCATGCCAATTTCAGTGTCCCTCATTGCGATGCTCGGTCTCGCTATTCTTGGGGGCTTTTTAAACCCAGTTCAAAAATGGATTATCGTAGTAGACACTCTTGTTTCTATTCTCGCCTTTGCTGGGTTTGAATACTATGCAGTCCACACATATCTTACCGCTACTCCAAACATACAATCTCATGTTTATTTCTACTGGCTCAATCAGATTTTTGCCCTCCTGTTCTTCCTCGCTGTATATCTTTCAATAAAAACTCTTCGCGGAAAATTATTGGAAAAAAGCGAAAATAAAAACTTTTAGACATTCAAAAAATCCTCAGATTACTGAGGATTTTTTATTACCTTTCGAAACACAATCATAAGCGTCATACATGAGTTCAAAATTATCATCGCAATCGAGTGCAAAACTGTTGCGATATTATAGGCTTCGAGTGAAATTATCATCAAGATGTGACGTACAACATTCATGCCATATAAAAGTGGGGTTTCGCTACTCGGGCTTTTCCAAGTTTTTCGAATCGTTGGAAGAAAGGCGATAAAATCAATACTGACCGCGATTATTACTGAAATTGTCGGGTCCTTTGTCAAAATCCACGGCACGATCCCAAGTAGTGCCACAATCAAAAAAACTGTATCAATCTTCCGGATATTCTTAAACCCATGTTTAAGTGAAAAAAAGAATATTATTACTGTAAATATTTCGGCTGCGGCGGTAGGAAGGGCTCCGATACCTGCACCTTTTGCGACTTGCCCAAAAAAAACAATACAGGAAACAATAGTCCAAACAAGCCAAGTATATGGATGTGGCTCAACTCTTCGTCGTATGATATCTCGCAAATATGGAACGTTCCCAACGATAGCAAGAATGGCGGCGATTATTGCGACAGGTTCTTTCATTTCTGTATTAATACTACCATTTTATAAAAATCGATATCCGTTCTGATATAATCTATGGATGGCATACAATATCCACCCCATGGTCGTGCACTTCCCTGTCGCATTACTGCTTTTTTATTCAATTATTAAAATCCTACCTTGGAGTAAATGGTTTCCAAATGTTTCTTGGAAACACATTGAACGCGCCCTTCTTCTTGCCGGTGTGCTAGGTGCATTTGTCTCACTATCAACTGGAGAGGTAGCCGAGCATTTAACGAACCCAAACGAGAAACTTGTAGAGATGCATGCTTTCTTTGCAGGACTCTCTACATGGCTCTATGGAGCGCTTCTAGCAGGTGAATTCCTTACTTTGGTAAGCCCATGGCTGATTGCTAAGCAATTTCTAGTTCCGTTAATGGGGCTTATCTCGTGGATTCAAAAAATCCTCACTCACATTACTCTTTCAAAATTCATCGCATTTTTTGGGCTCATTGCAATATCTATAACAGGTCTTCTTGGTGGAGTAATGGTATACGGAACGACAGCAGACCCGCTTGCAAATGTTGTGCTTAAAATTCTTGGAATAAATCTCTAGACTCAAAACGAATATGCAAAAATTTTGGAAAAATGGTATTACTAATATGTAATGCTTATTAAACAACTCTCCAAGTTAAAAAAAACATTCTCCTCCCTTAGAATCCGAAACTTCCGTATTTATATGACTGGTCAAGCTATTTCGACGACCGGAACATGGATGCAAAATATCGGACTTTCTTGGCTCGTGCTCAAAATGACAAATTCGGGAACATCACTCGGAATTGTTGTCGCACTCCAATTCCTACCAATGCTCGTTCTCGGGCCTTGGGGTGGCGTGATTGTAGACAGATTTCCTAAGCGAAAAATCCTTTATCTAACACAGACACTATCTGGAATTTTTGCACTAATTCTTGCGATACTCGTGTTTACTGAAACAGCCGAGCTCTGGATGGTGTATGTGCTCGCTCTTCTTTTGGGTCTTGTAAATACAGTAGACAACCCTACTCGCCAAACATTCATTCCCGAAATGGTGGGCGAAAAGCATTTAATGAACGCTATCTCCATAAACTCTATACAAGTAAACCTAACAAGAGTTATCGGACCAACTGTTGCGGCAATAATTATCGCAAGCTTTGGCCTTGCAGCGTGTTTCTTTTTCAACGCAATTTCATTTATAGCTGTTATTGTTGCTCTAACAATGATCCGGAAAGATGAGCTCCGTACTGCTCCACGTGCAAAAAAAATACGTGGCCAACTCAAGGAAGGCTGGCATTATGTTCGTTCCAAACCTGCAATTCTTTACCCTCTTATAATGGTCGCACTCATCGGTACATTTGCGTACGAATTTACAGTGAGCTTGCCTCTCCTTGCACAGTTTACTTTTGGTGGTGATGCTACAACATTTGCGACGCTCTCCGCCGCACTTGGCCTTGGTTCAATATTTGGCGGAATAGTTACAGCTCATAGAAAAGACACCTCTCCGTCGATACTTATCGAAACGGCTCTACTTTTTGGGGTGTCCCTCCTCATTTTTGCGCTGATGCCCACTCTTTCACTCGCGATTTTAGTGATGGTTGTTGTCGGATTTTTCTCTATCAACTTCCTTTCACTGGCAAACGTAATAATTCAGGTTGAAAGTAGCCCTGAGATGAGGGGTCGTGTTATGGCTTTTTGGTCTATGGCATACCTTGGCTCAACTCCAATAGGTGGGCCTATCATTGGATGGATTGGAGAAAACATTGGGCCACGTTGGGCTCTCATCGTGGGAGCGCTCGCAACATTTATCGCAGTTTGGATTTGTTTTGCAAAACTCAAAAAAGACAAAACTGAAATAATTTCAGACGAGGCAAAAAGTCTCGAGGAGGATGCGCTTGCAGAGGAGAATCTTAGTGGGCGACAGTAACAGCAAATACTTTTTTAAAACCATCTGCGCGCAATGCTTTGCGCGCAGACGTTAGTGTCGCGCCAGTCGTCGTAACATCGTCGATAAG
>JAGOPR010000028.1 GCA_017991895.1 Minisyncoccota bacterium
TGCCAGTCAATGAGAAGGATTTTGCCACCACGACGTAGAAGTCTTTTTACTTCTTGGATAAACGCATCTCTGTCGTCTACTTGAAACAAAATATTGCTTGCTATTACCTTATCGAGGGACTGATCTCCCAGAGGAACGCCACCGAGGCGACCGACATCTCCCCAAAGCGTATGTATATTTTTGTGACCATGATGTTTGGCCTCAGACTGTAGCCTCTCGAGCATTTCTTTTTCAACATCAATCGCAAAAAGTCGTCCCCCCTCTAGACGTTTTGCGGCGCAAAGTGCGAAGTGGCCAGAGCCACAACCAAAATCGGCTATATCTTGTGCGCCGTATACACCAAACTGACGAATAGCATCTGCTGGGTCGAGAAATTGCATCAAGATATTATACCAAAGAATCCTCCATTAAACAGCAAAAAAACGAGCAAGAACTATTCGTCACCGTTAATAACATGGTCGATTGTCTTATATGACCAATATATAGGTGGTACGTTTTTAATTATTTTAGATTCTACTTTTTTATCGGCTCTTCGTTCTGCTGCAAAAAAATCATTTGCGAGGATAACAAAAAGCGTGAGAACAACGAATATCATTAGTGGCATCTGTACATTATATCAAACACAAAAATCCATGCCTTATTGACTAATATTTCTGTTATTGTAGATTTACTTATAAGTAAATTCGAATATCATCGTTCACTGTAATAAATTAATTTTATGTCGTTTTTTAAAAATAATAAATCAGATAAACCAACGTTGGGGAGTGACACTATTCCCTACAATCGTTGCAACGAGAGCTTTTGGCTACTCGAAAATGGAATGTGGAAACTCATTACCGAAGGTGAGTTTATCGCTAAAGAAATTGAACTTGGGGTAAACCCAAACAGAAACACAGAAAGAAGAGTAACGGATGGTTTCCATAAAAATGGAGTCCTTGGTCGCATCATGTGGTACGAAGTCTACCGAGAGCATTTTCGCAATGAGCCTGATTTTTTAGAGGCACTTGCAAAAGAAGGTATGCTTTATAACTGACAAAAAAAATGAACACTCAAAAATCCCCGCTTAAGCGGGGATTTTTACAGACACGTAATCGATGCAACCTTATCTCCAGCACGAAGCTTCATTATAGAAACTCCTTGAGTTTGTCTTCCAAGATTTGAAACAGATTCGAGAGCGGTACGAATAACTTGTCCTTTCTGACTCATCGCGATGAGCTCCTCTTCATCTGTGATAACTTTTGCCATAATGAGCTCGCCTGTCTTTGGAGTAACTTTTGCAGTTTTTATTCCAGAACCTCCACGTTTTTGAACTTTGTATTCTTTGAGTGCAGTCTTTTTACCAAGTCCGTTTGCACTCATAACAAGAAGCGATGCTTTATCTTTTGTTTCTTTTTTAACAATATCAAATCCAACAATAAGGTCGCCCTTACCGAGTTTCATCGCGCGTACGCCACCTGCTGTACGTCCCATTTCACGGACGTCACTCTCCTTGAAACGGACACTCTGACCTTTCGAAGTAGCGAGCATTATTTCATCACCTTTTTCCACAAGATTTGCTCCGCGAAGAGAGTCATTTTTGTCGAGTTTAATTGCGATGATTCCACTTCGGCGAACATCAGCAAACTGCTTGCTACTCATTTTTTTACCTGTACCATTTTCAGTCATAAGGAAAAGATATTGCTCCTTACCTTTATCTCCTTTCGGAACTGGGAGAATAGACATAACGCGCTCTTCATCTCCAAGAGAAATAAAGTTCATAACGCTCTTGCCTTTTGTCGCACGTTTTCCTTCTGGAATATCGTACATCTTTATCTGGTATGCCTTTCCGAGGTTTGTGAAAAATAGCAAATCGTCATGCGTATTTGCAGAAATAAGCTGAGTTACAAAATCCTCTTCTTTTGTTTCAAGGTCTACAACACCCACACCACCACGCTTTTGTGCGCGGTATTCAGATGGATCAGTACGTTTTACATACCCACCTGCGGTAAATACAAGCATTGATTCTTTTTCTGGAATAAGATCTTCGTCTGTAATTTCTTTTACTCCGCCTTTAATAACGCGAGTACGACGTTCATCTCCATACTTTTCTTTAAGGTCTGCTAGTTCTTTACCGATAACAGCAAGCATGCGCTTCGCACTTCCAAGAATAGCTTTGAGTTCGGCGATAAGATCCTGTTTTTCTTTAAGCTCTTGCTCTACCTGTTTACGTTCAAGACCGGCAAGTTTCTGCAATCGCATTTCCAAAATGGCAGTGGCTTGGAGTTCGGAAAACTTAAACTCTTTCATGAGAGCAAGCTTCGCAAGTCCGGCATCTTTTGAGGCGCGAATAACTGAAATAACACGGTCAATATGATCGAGAGCTTTTTTAAGACCAAGCAAGATATGCTCACGCTCTTCTGCTTTGCGTAGATCATACGCAGTACGTCTCTTTACAACATCTTTTCGATGCTTGATAAATTCATCAAGAATCCCTTTTAGCGAAAGTGTTTGAGGAATACCATCAACAAGCGCGACCATGTTGAAATGGAATGCCTGTTCAAGCTGAGTGTGTCGGTAAAGATAATTTAAAACTTTCTGAGGGAACACTCCTTGCTTAAGGTCGATAACAATACGTATATCTTTTGAAGATTCATCACGAAGCCCTTTGATACCTTCAATCTTTTTTTCTTGCGAAAGCTCCGCAATGTTCATTATGAGGTTTGATTTGTTTACGCGATACGGAATACTTGTGATTATGATTTGTGACTGACCTTGTTTTTGTTCTACGATTTCTGCTTCTCCACGACAGACAACACCTCCGCGACCGGAAGAATACGCGTGTTGCATGTCTTTTGTTCCGTAAACAAGTCCACCTGTTGGAAAGTCTGGGCCTTTTACAAACTGCATCAAATCTTCTGTTGTAGCATCTTCATTCTCAATCAAATGAAGTGTGGCATCGAGAATTTCATTCATATTGTGTGGCGCAATGTTTGTTGCCATTCCCACAGCGATACCGAGAGTACCGTTTAGAAGAAGATTTGGAACCCCAGCAGGAAGAACGATTGGCTCTTTAAGAGTCCCGTCGTAGTTTGCACGAAAGTCTACGGTTTCTTTTTCAAGGTCTTTAAGTAGATCACTTGCAAGCTTACTCATCTTCGCCTCGGTATAACGCATAGCGGCAGCATTATCTCCGTCGATAGAACCAAAGTTACCTTGTCCAATTATTAGAGGATAACGAAGAGAAAATTCTTGAGCCATACCTACCATAGAATCGTATACGGCGACATCTCCATGTGGGTGGTATTTACCGAGCACATCTCCCACTACAGCAGCAGACTTTTTTGTCTTTGCAGATGAAGTAAGGTTCATTTCATTCATCGCGTAGAGAATACGGCGGTGAACTGGTTTTAAACCATCGCGTACATCAGGAAGAGCGCGAGCTGTAATAACAGACATCGCGTAGCTAATGTATGAGGTGCGCATTTCAGCGCTGATTCCTCGTTGAATGATTGAAACGTGTGCTTTTGGTGTCTCTTCCGGAACTTCGGATTTGGTAGTTTTCTTGGCCATGTGGGAATTATTTTAGCATTAAATGAATTGAAAATCTATTGTGTTACCGGTCCCGCCTGTGGTGTTTCAAGCATAACTTTTTCTGAATCAGCCGGAGCTATCTGTGGCTCGTCACTTTTGAAAATATTTTTGAAGAAATTCACGATACCACTGCCATTCGATGGTTTCTTAACCTCGTAGCTAAAAGTCGAAACCCAAAACATTACGAGAAGTATCCCGACAACGATTATAACTCCGAGCAAAATACGCTCTCTTACATGTTGAGGCTTGCTTCTTAGGATTTCGACATTTCTTTGAATTTTATCCAT
>JAGOPR010000020.1 GCA_017991895.1 Minisyncoccota bacterium
ACTTCCTCATTTTGTTTTCGAATTATCTCTTTTTTTGTATATCTTTTTGCAAAAATATAAAGGGAAATAATAAGTGAAAGGCAAAAAATAGGGCCGAACAAAAATTCTAAAATCGTATAATCCTCGTGATTAACTCCGGCTATAGCCGAAGTGGAATCATAACCAGCACTAAAGGAGGAAAGAAATAATATTCCGACTATTGATATAGAAAACCTTATCATTCAAATGTATTTTATGTTAAATCAATTAAAGCACATTTTTAGCACTAAGTCAAAATTCACGTTTTAGGTATAAAAAAAGACCCCTGTCGGGCCATCTGCGAGTGACATTCCCTGCTTTACACCACGAGCTATAACTCATGAGTTAAATAGGGAATGAGTGATCTGTCATAAATAAATATGACCCACCGCCACTCATTCGCTAATTAGAGTCCACAAACCAAATTATGGTCTCTAAAATTTTGGGTGTAAAACACCCAAAAACTTCAATTAAATAAATCTCTACTTTTTTTCTGCTTCCATTTTTTCATACTCTGTAGGCATGTCTAAATTTCCACATGTTTCACATTCGTCTTTTGGAGGCGAAATCTCGTAAGCAACTTCAACTAGAACTTTTGCTGATTGATAAGGCATTATCACCCTTTTATCTACATGATATAGATAGTGAGCACCTTCTTTTTCTGGGTAAGCTGTTACCCCGATACCAACATAAGCATATAAGTTTGCTTCCGGAAAAACAATTTTTTCGGCAATGAAAATATTGTTTTTAACATTTGTGATTAAGATTTGGTTTTCACATTTTTTATTACTTAGGAAATCAACACATCTCCCTAGTTCAAAAAAATGCCCATGGGGTCCTGCGACAGCCCATAAAGACCACTTGTAGTTGTTTGATTGAAGATATACCCATGCTGAGTACGTCCATACGGGTTTTTCCAACTTCAAATTATGAGTTGACTTACCGACACTCAATCCACCACATACAGTTTGTCTTTTGTTACCAAATCCTCCTCCCACGAAACCCTGAAGCGCGTCTCCTTCATAGGAAATTCGCTCAAAGATTACTACGCTTTGTGCCATGTAGTAAACACCATCAACTGGTGTTTCTGCAATCTGCTTTGCAAACCAACCTATACCTCCAACCATGTACTGACTGGACGATAAAGATGCGGAATTTAAAGCAACCGTTAATGTGGGCGCTTGCGCCCCTGCCTTGCTTTTAGAAAACAAGAAAAGTGCGAGAAAAAATACAATTTTTTTCATTTGGTTATGATGTTTTTAATTTACGTGGAAAAATTGGTTGAGGTCCGTTTGGTCACATTATAGCACGGTCTGAATATCTTGCAAATCTGAATTATAGCCCTAGTTTCAAGGGTTTTTTGGCGAAGTCGCCAAAAAACCCTTGAAACTATTGCATTATTCCCCACCAAACCTATAATGTGCTTAGTTTTAAGCACCGTAGGATTTTCGCAGACAGATGCAGTTCGAGGCGCAGACGAGGCTTGTGACTAAAATGTACTGATGTACATTGCAGGAGCAAACGAGTGTGCAACAAAGAAATGCGCTGTCTGCGGAAATCCTTGCTTAGCTTAAAGCTCTAGAGCATAAGCATTACTAGCAAGGTCGACTTAGCTTTGTTTTCTCAAAATGTTCGCATTTAGAGAAGACGTCAACTTTATATGAACAAAGCAGCACTCGTAGACTGGGTTCACGGAAAGATTGGCGGTACAAAGGTACAGGCTGAAGAAGTCGTAGACGGAATGATGGAGGCTATCGTTTCTACTCTCAAAAAGGGTGGCGAAGTTTCAATCGCAGGTCTAGGAATCTTTTCAGTCAAACAGCGTGCAGCACGCATGGCTCGCAATCCAAAAACTGGAGAGCAGGTCAAGGTGCCAGCAATGAAAGTCCCTAAGTTCCGTGCAGCAAAGGCGCTCAAGGATGCAGTGAAGTAATTCACCCACCTTCGCCTCTATACAAGAAGCTCGATTGCACCGCAAGGGCACTGCGACTTCAAGAGTTTGAGTACAAACAAAGAAGTCCGGTTGCCTATCAGTCGGGCTTTTTTGTTGCCTCAGCAGGTGTTTTTTCCATAGGAAATGCTAGAGTTAAAAGAAAAAATCCATAACTCAGCATATACAGAAATCCCGATTTTTAACCATTTTGATAACCTCTTTAAAAAAACACCGGTATGACAGTAAAATTTATCGAGCCGAGCGACGAGCGCACACAGACGTTCCTCACGGCAGTTGCCGATCTTCCAAAAGGCCTCCCTTATAGCGGCAAGGGTGGACCGTTGATGATTGGTAAAACGACAATTCTATTTATCTGGGCAGCGCTCAGCTATTATTTTGCCCTAAAAAGCTACGCTCTTTGGGAAAATTGGTGGATCACTGGACTTGCTTTTGCACATTTTGGTATCGCACTTGCCTTTCTGACAATCAACGTCGGTCACGATGCAGGTCACGATGCATATTCGGAAAAGCCATGGGTCAACTGGGTCTGCGGATTCATGATGAGTCTTACTGGAGGAAACATTTTTTCCTGGAGGACACAGCATGGTTTGCATCACAAGCACACAAACATTGAGAATGCGGATCCGGATATTTCTTACGGTGGGCTTCTGCGTATTCTTTCTTCAGAGAAATGGCGACCAATCCACAAATACCAATACATTTATGTATGGTTTTTGTATCTCGGAGCAGGGCTTCAAATTATCTGGGTGAGTGACTTTCTTCTTTTCTGCACAGGAAAGATTAGGACCGTTGCGGTTGAGATTCCAACGCGAGAGTACTTTATATACATCGCTTGGAAAATAATCCATGTTCTTTTGTTTTATGTTATCCCCTCACTCGTTCTTCAGGAGTGGCTGTACACAGTTATTATGTATTTTTGCATGGTTACAGCTGCCGGCTATCTTATGGCCATCTTATTTCAAATGGCACACGTAGTCGACATGACTCAGTTCGTTCTTGTTGTGGACCCGGGTAAGAAAAACGATCTGACTCATATCGAACAATTGGCACATGAAGCCAATGCAAATGAAGTTGTTGTGATTGTTGCGTCTTCAGAATCTGAGGTTGAGATTAAAAATGCTTGGATCATCCATGAAATACTCACAACCGCAGACATTTCTCCAGAAAATAAAGTTATGGCTTGGTTTTTCGGAGGACTAACAATGCAAATTGAACACCACCTGTTCCCTCATATCTGCCACCTCTATTACGGCAGAATTCAGAAAAATCTCGCTCGCCTGTGCCAAGCATACGAGATACCGTACTACGTATGCTCGAGTTTCGTGGATGGAATCCGCCGCCACGCACGTAAACTCAAAATGATGGGCCGTAAGCCACAATTGCTTACAGCATAAATGTATAAAAGATAATAATATTTTTCGAAATCGCATCTTCAAAAGAAGGTGCGATTTCTATTACTACTCGACTATTTTTACGATTTCTGTATAATCCTTTGGTATGAATAAAAAGAAAAAAGTAGCTCTTAAGAAGCATGCGAAAAAGGTAGGAAAGAAGCAAGTTTCTCTCCGACATCGCTAGATAAATGGAGGGCGACTTTATAGCCTTCCAAAATGCGGGATTAGTTTATCGGTAAAACAACAGTTTTCCAAACTGTGGTGAGGAGTTCGACTCTCCTATCCCGCACACATACTAAAAATCGGCTTTGTGCCGGTTTTTTAGTATGTGTGCGGGATAAGAAAGCCACTTGAGTGGCTTTCGTGGAGAGTCGAAAGACTTTTCTATGTTTTGTTTACAAAACGAGAAAAGTACCTGCCGATGTAGTCGGCGACTCCCTATCCCGACTTGTATTTATTTTTAGCAATACAGGATCCCCTACAAAAATTGTCTTTATACGCTTTGCCTGCTATAGTATGTCGGCATTTGAATAAATCGGGGTGTAGTATATCGGTAGTATGCGTGTTTTGGGAACACGAGGGCAGGGTTCGATTCCCTGCACCCCGACAATAAGAAAAACCGCCATTATGGCGGTTTTTCTTATTGTCGGGGTGAGCGAGCCAACTGCTTGGCTCGCGTCAGGGAATCGAAAAGGTTTTCCGTTATTTGCTGAAAGCAAATCGGAAACCTGTACTGACCCTGTAAGGGTCGATAAGCGTACTCGCGGTCCCCCTAAACCACCAAATTCTCCAAGAAATTTACCTTAGCTTCCTTTAAATCACTTGAAAGATATACTACAGCAAGTGAAAGTTGCCACTCCCCTTCAATATTCTTTTCCATCAAATACGTTTGAATCGTTCGTTCAAGCCTTTTTAATTTCCATGGGTGCATATTATCTTCTGGTCTATAAGCATCGATTTCATTCGTCTGGAATCCTATTTTGGACTTAACCTCAACAAAATATATAACCCCGCTCCTCCGAGCAACAATATCAATCTCACCCCATTTTTTGGTGTAATTACGCTCCAATATCGAATACCCCTTCCCTTCTAAATACCGACAAGCTACGTGCTCGCCAATTTCTCCTGTCTTTTGAGTCTTTGATGTGAATATCTTTGGCATGTTTCACGTGGAACATCGTCCTTAATAAATCCTTATTTTACAACGTATTTATAGTTCAAGGACTTATTAGACTGTCCTTTATGCACATCATACACAGGTTTATCCCCAGTTTTGGGGTGTGTCTGAGAGAGGAAATTTCAAAACTCACCATGACAGGATTCGGCTACTACGTAGCCCCGTACTTTTCGACCAGCTTTCAGCTGGTAACAAAAAGTCTTCCGAATCCTAGACACGAGACAAGCAGTTGTCTCGCTCAGGCGCCAGAGAGACTATCGTATCTGTTTTTTGTGCGCCTGCCAGGATTCGAACCCAGAATAACTGTTCCGAAGACAGTTGTGATATCCATTTCACCACAGGCGCTGAGCAATGATTATAGCCTACAATTCCAAATGAGCAAAATATCCTTTTGT
Organism: Minisyncoccota bacterium; assembly: GCA_017991895.1. Lineage (GTDB taxonomy): Bacteria > Patescibacteriota > Minisyncoccia > Phycocordibacterales > UBA9973 > CAITQP01. The sequence goes on from JAGOPR010000020.1 coordinate 4,939, forward strand.
TTCAACGCAAAAATGTCTTTGCAAAATAAGCCTTTTAAATATATAATGCTTTCTGTTTTCAGTAGAATATGTCGCGCGGGTATGGTTTAGTGGTAGAACACGTCCTTGCCAAGGATGAGACGGGAGTTCGATTCTCCCTACCCGCACAACGTAAGAAGCGAAGCGACTAAGTTTGTGTATCTAGAGGAAGCCAACTGCTTGGCTTCCGTGGAGAATTTAAAGACTTTTCGTTACCTGCAAAGCAGGTCGAAAAGTTCCTGACTATGTAATAGCCGATTCTCTATGTATTCGTATTTATACTCAAAGTGACCGAGCCGAGCTTTGTGTATATGAATCCCCCACATCCTCCTTTTCACATGAAACACGTAATAGATACAACTAAAATCCCCCACTATGTTACACGTGTAACAGATACCCTTGAAAAGGCGGGTTTTGAGGCTTTTATCGTGGGCGGATGTGTTCGTGACCTTATAATTGAACGTGAACCAAAAGACTGGGATGTTACGACAAATGCTACCCCAGAACAGATAATTCCCCTTTTTGAGCGTACGGTATATGAAAATAAGTTTGGAACGGTGGGAATAGTGTTCGAAGACGTTACACATGAAACTGGTTCACGCCTGTCCGCCAAAGCCATTTCAACTAGTCATTTAAGTCAAAATGATGTTTCACGTGAAACTGTTCCGAAAAAACCTATATTTAGCAAGGCGTTGGCGGATGAAACAAATAGTGAGGTTACACGTGTAACTGAGCCAATAAAATACGTTGTCGAGGTTACTCCATACCGAGAAGAAGCCCAATATTCAGACAATCGCCACCCAGACGAGGTAAAATTCAGCAAAACCATAGAGGAAGACCTAAAACGCCGAGATTTCACGTGTAACGCGATGGCGTACAGCATTTCACATGAAACCCTTATAGACCTATATAAAGGACAGCAGGATATAAAGGACAAAGTCTTAAGGACAGTTGGAGACGCTGACGAGCGGTTTAACGAGGATGCTCTTCGAATGCTCCGCGCTGTCCGTTTTGCCGTAAATCTCGGATTCACGATATCAACAGAAACTACCGAGGCAATATTAAAAAATTCAGATCTCATAAAAAAGATATCCACAGAACGTATTCGCGATGAATTCGAAAAAATAATTCTCTCACCAGAGCCTGCTGTTGGAGTTGGCATGTTACAGAAATTTGGACTACTCAAACATTTTATTCCTGAGCTCGAAGAGGGAATTGGATGTGAGCAACTCGGTGAACATATTTACGATGTATACGAGCATCTTCTTCATGCACTTCAGCAAGCGGCAACAAAAAAATGGTCGCTCGAAGTCCGCCTTGCCGCACTCTTCCACGACGTCGGCAAACCTCGCACACGTCGCTACGACGCAACAAAAGCCGGAGGAAAAGGTAAATACACGTTCTACGGCCACGAAGTCGTGGGCGCTCGCATGGCACAAAAAATAATGGAGCGAATGAAATTCCCAAAGAAGAGTACTGACTTGGTGGTAAAACTCGTGCGTCAGCATATGTTTTTCTCTGATACTGAAACTATTACGCTCTCTGCTGTTCGCCGTGTAGTCGCAAAAGTAGGGAAGGAGAATATTTGGACTCTAATGAACATCCGCGAATGCGACCGCGTGGGTATGAAAAAGAAAGAGGCTCCATACCGCCTTCGAAAATATCACGCCATGATAGAAGAAGTTCTTCGCGACCCGATATCTGTAGGTCAGCTCGCGATAGACGGAAATATTCTAATGACAGAACTCAGTATCAAACCCGGACCACGAATGGGCTGGCTCCTTCACGCACTTCTTGAAGAGGTACTCGACGATCCAAAAAAGAATTCACGCGAATATCTTGATAAAAGAGTAGGGGAATTAGAAAAACTTTCCGACAAAGAATTAAAAGCTCTCGGCGAAGAAGCAAAGAAGACAAAAGAAGAGCTCGAAGAAAAGGAAGTTGCTGAATTACACATGAAGCATGGAGTTAAAAAATAAAGAACCGCTCGCGCGGTTTTTTATTTTAAGCAGTTTCCTTCTGATAACAACTTTCACAATAAACTATTGCCCCGCTTTCTGGAGAGTACCCAGTACGAAACGTGTTCTTGCAACCAATATTCATACAACCTCGATCATATAGGTCCATCTTGAGACGCATTTTGAGGCGTTCCATTGTGCGACAGGCAGGGCAGAGAGTTGGCACTGGCACGCCAATTTTTTTATAGAAAGATAGCTCATCGGGGATAATGCGAAAAGCTTTCGTGCAATTTTGATTACATTCTCCTTTATGTGCACACTCTATAATTTCTTTGGTAATTGAATCCTCAGTAAAACGAATATCATTGGGAACATCTTCCGTCTTCATTGTTGGCTGATAATCTTTTGTCTCAACGTCTCTCCATCGGTAGCCTTTCGTTATTGCTTCTTCTTTTGTCATCGGGAAATATTCTTGAGCGAGCGTTTCGTTATATGCCCATGGACTAAATTCCGTCGGGAAAAATTCTCCGTATTTGTACACTCTGCCAGAATTATCTACATACGGTATATCATCCATATGTTTCTTTATCTTTGGTATAAGTTCTTCGTATTCTTTCTTAGTGTATTGCTTATTCAAAATACAATATTGCTTTTTCCGCAAACCAATACAACCAAAAATGTATTCACACCCCTGAGTACACGTCATAGAATACTCTGCATCATGTGTGTTCTCCTGATTTATCCAAGCAAACTTACAGTTCTGTACTCCCGTACCACACGAAACTGCTTCGTATAGTAATTCTGCAGAATCCCCCCAGCTTGTGTAATCGTAACAATCCTTAGCTCCGGGGGTTTCCTGCAAATACTGAGAGTAACGAACATTCTCACATTCACGAACAAGAAAAGAATCCCTTACATTTTTTGAGTTTGTTACATACGAGCCACTACAATTCGTATTCTTTAATCCTTGATGTTCTTTAACTGGGAATTTATCCCAAAACATCCGTGTGTCTAAAATAGCGCGTTTAAGTCCGTTTCGAGTTTCAATATTGTATTCAGCAACCTTATTTTCATATTCCTCTTTTGTAAGTTGCTCATTGAAAAAACAATAATTTTTCTTTTTAAGATTCACGCAACCGAAACAATTCATACACCCAATGCAATCACGCGAAAACCACATATCACTACTATCGGCACATTGTGACGAGTAATGAGTTTGTGAACAGTTCTGAAGCCAGAAAGATTGATGACATGTTTCAGATTTTGACACATGGGAAACATCTACGCAGTCACGAACATAATTTACTCCGTTACAGTACATAGAATCTTCCGGATTGGTTGTATTGAAAACAAGGTAACAATTTTTAGGATCGGTGGCATTGTTTGAGTACGGACTGTTTGATCCGCGAATGACATTGTTTGATTTAAATGGAACTTCAAGCATAAGCTCGTAGAGCTGGGCGAGAAATGGTCGTGTCCAATCAATATCACGCCCGTAATCTAGCGCATCCCACTCATCGGAGAGCCAAATGTCGCGGTCGTATACTTTTACAGGGGAGTCTGGCGCATACATGGAAAAGATATCTTTACCAGAATAATCACATTTTCTTTTATAAAGTCCCCGCTCATTGCGGAATGTTAGACGACGCTGAGCACGACACATTGGACAAAATGTCGGGGAAGGAGTGCTCATCTTTTTATAGAATTCCTTATCTTCGGAATCTATCTCAAAGTTTTTGGCACAGTTCTGGCATGCCTTTATTTCATTCATACACAAATTGTATCCGATTTTATGACATCGTCAACTATTTTCTAATCTGTCAAACCTATGTTTATCAATACTTAATTATAAAAAATGTATAAAGTGTTGACAATTTTTCGACAAAAGCCATACTTAGAGCATGTTAGAAGAGCTTTTAACCAAATTATCCCTAAACGACAAGGAGCAATCTGTATATAGAACCATCGCCGAAGCAGGGAAGATATCCACAGCTCGTATTTCACGACTCACAAATATCAATCGCACCACTGTATATAGTGTCTGCGGAGAACTGAAGAAAAATGGGCTTATCAAAGAAAGCGTGGGGGAGAAAGTAGCTTACTGGATGGTGCGCGGAGGAGGGGAGCTTGACCGAGTGATTGCGCGCGAGCGCGAAGCGCTCGCGCGCAAAGAAGAGACCATTGGCTCACTTAAAGAAGCCCTGAAGGGCATGCCTGGCTCAAAAACTTTCTCCATTCCGAAAGTCCGCTATGTCGAAGAAGAAGAGCTTGAAACATATTTATATGATGCGGTACAAAAATGGAACGAGAGCATTCTAGCGACAAATCAAACTACATGGTGGGGATTTCAGGACCATCGTTTTGTGGAACATTATGAAAAATGGGTTGTCTGGTATTGGAAACATGCGCCAGAAGAAATTGATTTAAAACTTTTCAGCAACGACTCAACCATAGAGAGTCATATGGTTGAAAAAAATATTGAACGGAGACAAATAAGATTTTGGGAAAATGGTGTGGAAGAGAAGAGTGACTTTACTGGCACACTCTGGATAACTGGCGACTACATCACAATGATACAAACAAGTGAACGCCCATTCTATCTTGTTGAGATTCACGATGCTGTGCTCGCACACAATATGAGAGAAGTCTTTCGTAAGTTATGGAGGTAATTTTTAGCCCCGCTCGTACCGAGCGGGGCTTTAATTTAAATAGCGTTCTCTAAAATATATTCGGTAATTTCGTCTTCTACGTTACAAACTACAAGCTTGTACCCATGATCACCGTACGTATGAATTCCTCTTCTACTGAAATCTAGAACGGTTCCGTTTAAAGAGCGCTCTCTTGCTTTAGCAATATAGATATCAAGCCAACGACTTTCAATCTTAAACAGTTTTCTCATTCGCTCGAGCTGGGTAATAGTCATCGGATGAATAAGCTTTTCTTTTAGCTCTCGCATGATGGCGCGACGTACGAGGTCTTTGAACCGTAAAATTGCCTTGTCTATTAGATCTACATCTCGCTCAGTTGGACAACTATCACGCAAAACCACGAGAAGTATCGTTTGGAGAGTTAAATTGAATGCGGAAGAATCCTTGGTAGCACTAAGTATTTTCTGATATGCGCGTTTGATGCCTGCATCGTAAACGCGACCTTGTCTTTTCTTCTTCATTTTTTAAAAGGGTTTGATATATACAAAAAGTACTCCCATATGAGTGCAGTGTCAACGGGAGTTTTACTTTAATTCAATCGAAACAGGGCAGTGGTCAGAACCAAATATATCTGGATGGATTTTTGCAGAAACAACTTTTTTGGCAAGTACTTTGCTCACAAAGATATAGTCTATACGCCAGCCAACATTACGCGCTCGCGAGTTTGCAAAATGACTCCACCACGAGTAGTGTCCTTTGCCTTTTGTAAACAGTCGAAATGTATCGACAAAGCCCGCACTGATTATGTTGTCTATCCCTTCCCGCTCTTCTTTTGTAAAACCTTTTTTACCTTCATTTGCTTTAGGGTTTGCAAGATCATCTTCTGTGTGTGCAACATTTAAGTCACCGTTAAATACAACTGGTTTCTTTTTTTCTAGTTGCTGTACATATGCAAGAAACGCAGGATCCCAATGTTTGTAGCGAAGGGGGACACGACTCAAATCATCTTTTGAGTTTGGAGTATAGACTGTGACGACAAACAAATTTTTAAATTCAAGCGCAACTACTCGTCCTTCTTTTGCTGGATCGCCATACCCGTCATGCGCAATCTTATATTTTTTTATTACATTCTCTGGAAAACCAATGAGAACACTCTCGGGTTTTACTTTTGAAAATATTGCCGTGCCACTGTAACCTTTCTTTTCTGCAGAGTTCCAATATTCCTCATACTCAGGCAAATCTACTTCACTTTGATGTTGTTCGGCTTTCGTTTCTTGTAAGCAAATAACATCGGGGTAGCCGAGTTCTTCTATGGCTTTTGTAAACAACCCTTTTTTGTGTACAGCACGAATGCCATTTACGTTCCAAGAGACGATCTTCATGAAATCATTAAAGCATGAAAACACCTAAACAAAAACCCGACAATTGACAAAAAAAACGGAAGCGTACTATTCGAATTAAGTTAACAATATTGAATTAAAAGAAAGCTAGAACTGAGCGAGTCTCACCCACATTAGGGATACATTTCTTGGTCTCTTATTCTAATTGAGTAATTTAATTTCAGTAAAGTTAGTGATTCTATTTTTTAAAACAGTTCTAAAAACAATTGTTATGAAAAAGGTAAATTTCTTTGGGCCAAGCCCACAAAATGCAGGTGCAGTATCATTCGCAAGCGCAACTAAAGCCGGCCAGCCAATATGCCGCAAAAAAGAGACCGCCACAGGTATGAAGTTCCAAAAAGGAGCAAACACATAAAAAGCTGGGCGACATCAATTAAAGCAACCGCCTTACGAGGCGGTTGTGTTATTTTTTACTGTGGAATTTCTTATGTATCTCTTTTAAGGCCTTGTCCGTTACGTGCGTATATATCTGAGTTGTTTGGATATTTGCATGACCGAGCATGACTTGCACGCTACGGATGTCGGCGCCGTTTTCAAGAAGGTCTGTGGCAAAGCTGTGGCGAAGAATATGAGGTGTAACTTTGCGTGAAATGCCGGCTGTCGTAGCATATTTTTTTACCATTCGTTCGATGGAGCGCGGCGTTAGCCGCGCTCCGCCTGTTGCCGAGTTTTTATTTTTTGAAAACTGCACAAACATTGGCTCGTCCATATCCGTACGTTTTTTGAGATATTTTTTTATTGCCTCCTTTGCACTTTCTGAAAGAAATACAACTCGGACTTTTTCTCCCTTACCACGAATAGAAAATTCATCCTTTGATAAATCAAGATCACTATTTAACGAGCAGAGTTCGGCAAGACGGAGCCCTGTTGAGAAAAAAAGTTCGAGAATAGCTTTATCGCGTAGCATTGAAACATTCGGATCAGAACTCACGCCTCCTTTTTCATTTTGAAGAGGAGCAGAGAGTAGGCGAGAAAGTTCTGCGCTACTCATGAGGTCGAGCTGACGTCCACCAACTTTTGCAAGTTCAATACGATCAGGGGATAGAGCAGTAATGCCACGCTTCATTAAATATTTCAAAAATCTTCGGAGCGCAATGAGATGATAGTTCTGTGTATTCTTTTTCATCGTCGCACTAGACTGCCCGCGCACCTTCACACCAGCAGAACGATTGAGATTGAGGCGAAATTCGCGGATAGAGTCATCGGTAATGTCTTTCGGGGAAGAAGTTTTAGTAAATGAAATGAACCGCGTAATATATCTGTCATAATTACCAACTGTTTTTAGACTCGAACCACGCTCGATTTCCATATACTCCAAAAATTCACGTTTTAGTTTGTCGATTTCAGTTGCCATATGTAAATTATTATACCCCAAATTATTTTCCGACGTTCAAATTATGATTATTTTTAAAATTTGAGCGAAAAGCTAAAAGCCGTATCTAAGCTTGCGCTATAAGGGATTCTATGCTACTATCATATCCGCAATGTTAAAGACAAAGAAAAAGGCAGTCGTCGTCAAAAAGCACCAGATTCATGACAAGGACACAGGTTCTCCTGAGGTTCAGGTTGCGATTCTATCTACACGCATCGACGAACTCGCAAAACACCTAAAAACTCATAAAAAAGACAATCACTCACGCCGTGGTCTTCTAAAGATGGTTGCCGATCGCCGTACTCACCTTAAATATCTTGAGAAAAAGAGTAAGCCTCGTCACACTGCCATCACTAAGAAGCTCGAGCTTAAATAAAAAACTGGCCTAGGCCAGTTTTTTATTTGAATGTGATACACTTTCTTTGGTTTTAATTTTTATTCCGGCTAGTGAGGATCGGATGAAAGTGTGTTTACTTTCATCTCGCCCGAATCGAAGACGGAATATAGTAATTTATATAAGTCGTTCGCATTTTTTATTAAGTCGTCGCAATAATTTTAATATTAAGTAACTGGTTTCTAGCATTTTTCTACTAACTACTTACTACTATTTACTAACTACATGAGTATTATCAAACATCCAGACCAACGAGTCGCAGTCTTTATAGACACGCAGAACCTTTACCACAGTGCCCGCAATTTATATAAATCATACGTAAACTTTGGCGCCATCCTAAAAGACGCCGTAGCCGGACGTCGTCTTGTACGCGCTATGGCATACGTAATATCTAGCGAGGCAGGAGATGAGCAAGCTTTTTTTGAAGCATTAACAAAAATGGGCATCGAAACCAAAACCAAAGACCTTCAGGTATTTGCCGACGGCGCAAAAAAGGGCGATTGGGACGTAGGACTTACTGTGGACGCAATCACTATCGCCCCGCGCATCGATGCAGCTGTTATTGTTTCTGGTGACGGCGACTATGTTCCTCTCGTCGAATATCTCCAAAAGCATTCTGGTATCCAAGTTGAAGTTGTCTCTTTTGGTAAATCTTCGTCAATCAAGCTTAAAGAAGCCTCTGACGAATTCTTTGACTTATCTATGGACGCGAATCGATACCTTATGCGAGGCGGAAAACGATAGTTTAATAAACAATGAAGAAAAGGCACCCAACAAGGTGCCTTTTCTTTTTGAGTAAAGGGTGTAGGATAACGTTATTAACAATAAACCTGTTCGCGCTCAGACGTATAGAATTGCTAAGCAATTTTACGGTCTGAGTACGAACGTACAATAATATATGCATCAAAAGGAGTATTCAGTTGTAGTTGGAGGAAAGACTATCACTGCCGTGTTTTCTGACCTCGCCGAACAGGCGAATGGTTCAGTTATTTTAAAGTGCGAGGGAACAGTTGTCCTTGCAACAGCGTGTATCTCAAAGGGAGGCGAAGCAAATCGTGGCTTTTTCAATCTCACTGTTGAGTACATGGAAAAGTTTTACGCGGCGGGACTTATTCTCGGAGGACAATACAACAAACGTGAAGGTCGTCCATCTGATGAGGCAATCCTTACTGCTCGTATCATTGACCGTACAATTCGCCCGCTCTTTGCTCATCACATCAAAAATGCTGTGCAGGTTATTGTCACAGTACTTTCTGTCGGACAAGCAGACCCAGGAGTGCTTGGCGTAAACGCAGCGTCACTCGCACTCGCAACATCTGACATTCCATGGGCAGGACCTGTTGGCGCAGTACATGTTGGACGCAACAAGCTTGGTGGAGAAATCGCAATCGACCAATATATTCCAAACACAGGTGACAACAATTATGAGCTTGATCTCACTGTGTGCGGAAAAGAAAATAATGTTGTCATGATTGAGGCGATGGCATACGAGTACGACGAATCAAAACT